>JAZNZR010000104.1:0-23031 GCA_045595025.1 Oscillospiraceae bacterium
AAGAGAATGTCCACCGCTAACGGCCGCAAGGTCCTCGCACGCCGCAGAGCAAAGGGCAGAGCACGCCTCTCCTACTAATTTGTTAGTGTGACATCACCGAGAGGTAACTGAACACCGGTTTCGACAAGGGCGGCCATTGACCGCCCTCTTTGCGCTGCAAAGGGGAAACCGAAAAAGGAGGAAGGAAATTGAAGTTCACGGATACATTAAAAAAGAACTATGAATTTCAGCGTCTTTACTCCAAGGGCAAAAGCGCCGTAAACCCTTATTTGGTGGTCTATGCCCGAAAAACGAAAAAAAGGGATATGCGAATCGGTTTCACCGTCAGCACCAAGCTGGGTAAAGCCGTTGTGCGCAACCGTGTCCGCCGCCGTCTCCGGGAGATTTACCGTCTCAGCGAGGAGTGTTTTGTGCCGGGTACGGAACTTGTGGTGGTGGCAAGGGTCAAAGCTGTCCGAGCCACATATGCCCAGCTTCAGGATGCCTTTCTGGACTCCTGCGAGAAACTGGGTATACTCAGGGAAAGAAGTGAGAACAAATGAAGAAAATTCTCATGGCGCTTGTAAAATTCTACCGCAATTTCATTTCCCCCCTGACGCCTCCCAGCTGCCGCTTTATCCCAACCTGTTCCCAGTATGCGCTTGAGGCTCTGGAAAAATACGGAGCTTTGAAGGGAACATGGCTTACCATCAAGCGTCTTTCACGCTGCCATCCCTTTCACAGGGGAGAGCACGATTTTTACGACCCGGTGCCCTGAAACGGGTAACCGAGGAGATTTAGGAGTCATACTATTATGATGGAAATTATAGCAAAGCCATTCGGCCTGCTGCTGCTTTGGCTTAACAACCTGGTTGGAAACTACGGTATAGCTATTTTCCTGTTTGCCCTTCTGGTCAAGCTCATTATGCTTCCCTTCCAGCTCAAGAGCAAGAAGAGCATGATGCGTATGTCCGGCCTTAACGATAAGGTCAAGGAGCTTCAGAAGAAGCACGAGGGCAACCAGCAGAGACTCAATGTAGAGATAAACAAGCTCTATAAGGAGAACAAGGTCAATCCCATGTCCGGCTGCATCTGGACTCTGATTCCCTTCCCCATCCTTATCGCTCTCTACAGAGCTATCCGTGAGCCTCTCACCATTATGATGGGCGTACCCAAGGAACTGCTTGCCGAAGGCGGCAGCATCCTTGCAAAGCTCAACGAGATGGGATTTACCTCCAAGGCAAATGCTGCTTACATTCAGCTGGATCAGTCCCGTTTCATTTCTGAAAACTTTGAGCAGTTCGCAGCTCTTTCCGACAAGCTGCAGAACATCAACTACAACTTCCTGGGACTCAACCTGGGCGATATGCCCCAGTGGAACTTCTTCTCCAAGTGCGATTGGTCCGATGTTTCCAGCTGGCTTCCCGCTCTGGGTTTGTTCCTCATCCCCATCATTTCCGCACTGTTCAGCTGGCTGAGCATGAAGCTGAGCCAGAAGCTGAGCCCCACCCCTGCAGCAGGCGGCAATCAGGCAGCCGGCAACATGAAGGCAATGAATCTTATGATGCCTCTCATGAGCCTTTATATCTGCTTCATCATGCCCGCAGCTCTGGGTATCTACTGGATTTACCAGTCCGTTCTGGGCATTGTGCAGGAACTGATTTTCAACAAGCACTTTGGCAAGATCATGGCTAAGGAAAAGGCCGAGCGCGAAGCTGCCGACCGTATCCGCGCCGCTGAGATCGAGCGCAAGCGCCAGGAGACCGAGCGTCTCAAGGCTGAGGGCGCAACCGTTGCCAACACCAACACCAGCAAGAAAAAGATCCAGGCCCGTCAGAAGGCTGAGATGGACGAGATCAAGGCTGCCGCTGTCCGCGAGGAGAAGGCTGCCCGCCGTGCCAGACTCGGCATCGAAGAAGAGGAAGCTCCCGCTTCTCAGGTAGGCACCCGCCGCTATGCCCGCGGCAGAGCCTATGTTGCTGACCGCTTCACCAATCCCGAGGGCGCAGCAGAGGCCACCGAAAAGGCCGCTGCCGAATCCGAAGGCTATGTGGCTCCCGAGGAGGAGACCCTTACCGAGACCGCTGCAGCTGAGACCGAAGCTGCTCAGGTTGAGACCCTTGAGGCAGAAGAGGTAAGCGCAGCTGCAGAAGAAGAGGAAGAGGAAGTTTTCTTCGAGGAAGAGAATTCCGACGAGACTGCAGAGTAATTAAAGAGGATTAACCAAATGACAAAATTCATAGAAGTAACCGGCAAGACCGAGGAAGAAGCAATCGCTTCTGCTCTGGCACAGCTGGATATGAGCCGCGACGATGTTTCTGTTGAGATTCTCGAGCGTGCAAAGTCCGGTTTTCTTGGCATCGGTGCAAACCCCGCTCTTGTCCGCGTCAGCTACGAAGTGGCCGACACTCAGCGCGACAAGGTGGAGCGCTACCTCCGCGGACTTCTGGACTACATGGGTGTTGATGCTCAGATCGAGATCACCGAGCGCGAAAACGGCGGTCTCACCGCCAATCTCAGCGGCGGCGGCATGGGTGCCGTCATCGGCCGCAGAGGCGAAACTCTGGATGCCATCCAGCACCTTGTGAACTACAGCGTTAACCGCGGAAACGACAAGCGTATGCACATCAGTGTTGACGCCGAGAACTACCGCAGCAAGAGAGAGGAATCCCTCATTCATCTTGCTGAAAAGATGGCTGCAAAGGCTGTCAAGTATAAGAGAAGCATGGCTCTTGAGCCCATGAATTCCTATGAGCGCCACGTTATCCATACTGCTCTGCAGGACTACGAAGGCGTTTCCACCTCTTCCACCGGCACCGAACCCAACCGCCGCGTGGTGGTTTCCTACGAAAAGCCCGAAACCCACAGCTCCAAGCCTGTGAGCCGCGAGTGGGCATAATCAGAAACACGGAGGATTTAGATATGGTATACGAGAGACTTCGCGCCATTCTTGCCGAACAGCTCGGCATAGCAATCGATGATATCAATATGGATACCCACATCATCATGGATCTGGGTGCTGATTCCCTTGACCTTGTTGAGCTTATTATGGCTCTGGAGGACGAGTTCGACCTTGTTGTCACCGACGAAGCCGCAAGAGAGCTCTACACCGTTCGCGAGATAAGCGAATTCATCGAAAAGCTTATCTGAGAAAAACCAAACAAAAAGCAGCACACCTTTCGGTGTGCTGCTTTTTTGTTTTGTTCCCGCATTGTGGAAAACCTCCGAAGAGAATTTTGCGAACCTTATACCACCATATTTAGGCATTTTGTTCGGGAATAGGACAATATAGCCGGGTTTCAGGCGAAATTGGATGAGATAATCACTAAATTATCCACATTATGTCGACATTTTTTTAACAATTTTTTCCACAGATATCTTGATTTTTGTGAAGTGTTCGTATACTATATATAGTTGGATAGGTATTTGTACCCTTATGCCCTTTTTCAGCAGAAAGGACCCCGAAAAACTATGAATAAAACCCTTAAAAAAATATGGAACTGGATAAGCGGCGCGCTTGTTGTTCTTGCGGTCTTGCTTGCTGTTGCCCTTGTGGGAGTGCGGCTTGTGGGACTGAAGCCCTTTGTGGTTCTCTCCGGCAGTATGGAGCCGACTTATCATGTGGGCTCGCTCATATATGTTAAGGATGTGGACTATAAGACTTTGAAGGTGGGCGACCCCATCACATATATGATCAGCTCGGACACAGTTGTAACCCACAGAATTATCGAAGTGCTGGTGGATGAGGAAGATCCCGAAACCATCCGCTATTTCACTCAGGGTGACGCCAACGAAAGTCCGGACGGAAGCTCTGTCCATTATAAAAACATCATCGGCAAGCCGGTGTTCTCCATTCCCGGACTTGGCTATGTGTCCTCTTACATACAAAATCCTCCGGGAACATATGTGGCAATAGCAGCTGCCGCGGTTTTGATATTGCTGGTGTTCCTGCCGGATGTTCTTGGCAGCGATGATAAGAAAAAAGAGGCTAAAAAAGAGGATTGAGGTCGGAAAAGCTAGCTTTTCCGTATTCATGTTCCATGAATACGATACCCATTGTAAACAGCACGCCCCCGCGTGATTTTATATAAATGTTAAAACAAAAAAATTTACATACGAAAGGAAAGAACAAAATGAAAAAGGCAAAGAAAGTTCTGGTGCTTCTTCTCTGCGCCGTCTTGCTTGTCGGAGCATCCATTGCAGGTACCGTGGCATACCTGACCGACACTGATAACGTTGTCGAAAACACCTTCACTGTCGGTAAGGTCGTGATCGACCTCGACGAGACAGATGTTGATGAGTATGGTGTAAAGGACGGCAATACCCGCGTTAAAGCAAACAGCTACACTCTCGTTCCCGGCCGCAACTATGTCAAGGATCCCACCGTCCATGTAGATGCCGACAGCGAAGATTGCTACATCTTCGTAAAGGTTGAAAACGAGATCGCTAACATTGAAGTAGCTACCAGCACCAAAGGTACCATCGCAGAGCAGATTGTGGCAAATAACTGGACCGCTCTTGCTGGCCAGACCGGCGTTTACTACAAGACCTGGAAACAGGGTGACGCAGCAGATCTTGTCGTATTCGAAGAATTCACTATCAAGACCGATGTGAATGGCGAAACTCTTGATAAATACACCGGCAAGACCGTCAATGTCACTGCATACGCAATCCAGCTTTCCGGCTTCGAAAGCGATGTCGAAGGAGCTTGGGCTGCTGTTTCCGCTGCAGGCTGAGCTATAACGGAAGGAGCAAACTGATATGAAAAACGCAAGCAAAAAAGCCATCGTTCTCCTGCTGGCTGCCGTTCTTCTCATTGGCTGCGTTGCAGGCGGAACTCTCGCATATCTGCTCATTGGCACAGAGAAAGTCACTAACACATTCGTAGCCGGCGATATCGGTGACCTTGATCTCACCGAAACCCCCAAAGAAAATTACCTTGTCGTTCCCGGTGTGGACATCACCAAGGACCCCAAGGTCACCTTCAGCGGAAATACTGTTGATGCTTATGTATTTCTGAAGATTGATGCTGTCGATGCTTGGACTGTTACCAGCTCCGGCACCACCCACACCTACACCATGGGCAGCGGTGATGCCAAGATGGAATGGGTTCTCGAAGGCTGGACCATGCTTGAAAAGGGCGTTTACTACAATGAAGTTGCTGCCAATGCTACAGCACAGAATTGGACTGTCATCAAGGACAACAAGATCACCGTTGGCACCGGAATCACCGAGACTGATATTGCTAACTACGAAAATGATTTGAGCTTCACCGCCTATGCAGTGCAGAAGGACACCTTTGCTGATGCTGCTGCCGCATGGGCTCAGGTAAAGACCGAAAATTCCATCGCATAAACCCTTAATTAGCGCATAAACCCTTCACATAAAAAAGGAGAAATGACAATGAAGAGAAAAATTCTCGCACTCGTGCTGTGTGTAGCAATGCTTGCTATCGCAGTTGTAGGCGGAACTCTCGCCTACTTCACCGACGATGAGGCTAAGACAAACACCTTCACTGTCGGTAACGTAAACATCACCCTCACCGAGCCCAAATGGGATGCAACCGGCAAGGCAGAGGCAGAGGATGTTTATCCCGGTGAGCCCCTCGCAAAGGACCCCACTGTCACCAACGACGGCGCAAACCCCTGCTTCGTCCGCATTGCGGTTACCGGTCTTGACCAGTTCGCAGAGGAATTTGACGGCGCAATGATCACCTACCGCACCGACTATGCTGAAGGCGCTCTCGGTGAAAACTGGGCACTCCACACCGACGGCTACTTCTACTACACCAAGGTTCTGGCTGTTGGCGAGACTACCGATGCCCTGTTCGATCAGGTCGTTATTCCCTTCGCTCTGACCAACAATGCTGAAGCTGCTCCCATCGTGGTAAGCGCTTACGCAGTTCAGGCACAGGGCGCCCGTCCCAGCTTCTCCGCAGTTGAGGTAATGACCGTTGCTGAAATTGCTGAGTGGATGAACACCTGCCTCGGTTCCTGATTCTTTAAGTTATACCCTGCGCCCATCAAGGGCGCAGGGCATACAAAGGCACCCGGGAAAAATTTCGGATGTCCCTGTATGCCCTGCACCTGTAGGGGGCAATTCACAAATTGCCCAAACCGCACAAGCCTTGTAAAGACGGATATTTTCAAACCCGTTACCATCAGCAAGGAGCCGTGTTTTTCTTATATTGAATAGGAGCTATAGCCTATGAAAAAGAAAATTATATATGTCGCGGCAATCCTTGTTTGCCTTTTGTCGGCTGTCGCGGGCACTTATGCCAACTACACCACCAGTGATGTTGCGCAGAACGTGATAAGTTCCGGCGGTATCGACATCAGCATTGTTGAGCACCAGATGGTGGACGGCCAGCTGCGACCCTATCCCGATAAGCCGATTCCTGTAATGCCCGCGGTCAGCGTCAGCAAAATCACCGCTGTTTGCAACCATGATCAGGAAGCCTGGATAAGAGCGAAATTAACCATGACCCTCTATGACCCTCAGGGAAAGACCGTGAACATCCCGGCCGGGGAGCTTGAGCAGCTTGTCGTCTTAGGCGGCGAAGCAAGCGGCTGGACCTATTTCGAGGGCTGGTGGTATTACGAAAGCCCCCTTGCGACAGGAGAAACCACCACGCCTCTCATTGAGAGTGTAACATTCTCAGGCGCCAAAATGGACAACAGATATCAGCTGTGCACTTTGGATATAGACATAGACGCACAGGCTGTGCAGAAGATTCATAACGGAAATACTGTTTGGGAAAGCAACTGGCTGAGCTCATAAAAACCCGCTGAAGACTAAGAAAGGAGGCGAAACAGTATGAAAAAAAGAATAATGTCATTGCTGTTGGCCCTCCTGATGGTTATCAGTGTGCTGCCCATGCCCACCTTTGCCGAGGGCACGGATACTGCAACGGTCGGCGAGGCAATGCAGAGCTCCGAGGAACTCGGATGCTGCTGCCCCGAAAACTATGACACCACCAATGGCCATGCGGCCACCTGCCCTCTTTATACCTGCCCTGATTGCGGCGCTGCCGGCTGGCATGAAACCTGCCCCTATAGCGGCGACATCGGAAAGTATGCCGTTTTGAACAGCGCTCTCAGCACCTATTCCTATACCGCAGATAACGGAAGAAATGTCCTCACTTTCTATCCCGAAGATTTCACCGATGACGCTGTGTTTATAATTACCGGATGGCGTTTCGATGCGGAGAACAAGCAGCTTTGGTATAAGGCAGATTTCTATAGCGGCGGACCTCAAGGCGTTTTCGGTGAATGGAGCCCCAATCACGAGATGCTGCAAAATGGTGTTGACGGAGATGCCTTCATCTTCGTTGAAATTTGCGATATATGCGGTAAGCCCGCTTGCGATACCAAGCACACCCAGTGCGGCATCTGCGGCAACTATGGCTGCACCGAGCTCCATTTCTACTGCGAGCATTGCGATAGCTATACCTGCACCAAGGACCATCTGTTCTGCATTGCCTGCGGAGAACTCGATTGCGAAACCGCCCACCTGTGGTGCGGCATTTGCGCCGAATATGATTGCGGCGAAACTCATGTTGATGCTTTCAAGCCCGCCACCGCTCCCATCATCCCCGCTTCTCCCGCCATGACTCCCGGCGCTGAGGTCTCCATTGCCGATGAAAACGGCAATGCGGTCTCTTCTCTGAGTCTTGCCCCCGGCCAGCGTGTCAGCCTCAGCGCGTGGAGCGCCAAGGGTCTTTCCGGCGTATATCAGTGGCAGATCCGCTATGATGCCGCCGAGGATCTCTGGGCCAACATTCAGGGTCAGACCGGTAAGGGCATCATAGTCTCTCCCGGCCTTGTAAATTCCGTCATCAGCGCAAGCGGCAGCGCAGCCCTCCGCTGCACTATCACCTCCGGCGATGTGACCGAAGTGAGCGCGGCTATCCCCGTTTCCTTCCTTTATGAGCCCGCCTTCATTTCCGAAAGCGGCTCCGCCTCCGCTACCCTTGCGGACGGGGATGACAGCGGCGAGTTCCAGACGGCATATATTGTTATTCAGTACGTCTATTCCGACGGCAGAACTGCCGCCTCCAGCGACATCGCGGAGGTTATTCCCGGCGTTCCCGTAAACCATAGCGTCCCCGTGCCCACAATAGTCGGTTATAAAGCAACTCTTGAAAATGCCGGAGGCCATGCCACCATTGACGGCAATACTCTGAAAGTCAGCTTCGCTGCGGATGAGATTGTTGCGGGTGAATACCAGCAGATCAAGGTTGTATATCAGCCCGACTATGTAAAATACACCATCATTCACTATTGGCAGAATGTTGAAAACGACCGCTATAGCATTCAAGAGCGCGAGGTTGTCGATTTCTATGACAGCGACCTCAGCGATAATGACAGAGCCCATAAAACAGGCGAAGCTATAGACAGCGCCCATAAGAACTATCCCGGCTTCTATCACCTGCTTTATGAAACCCCCGCCGCAGCTGCCGACGGAAGCACCGTTATCGAAGTTTACTACGATCGCTACTACTATCTTATGAAGTTCGATTTGGGCGAAGATGCCTACGGTGTTTACCCCGTTTATGCCCGTTACGGTGATTCTCTTGATGAAATAGGCACTCCCACCCGCCCCGGCTATACCTTTATGGGCTGGACTCTCAACGGCGTTGATGCGGAAATTCCCGCAACCATGCCCGCCGAGAACAGAACCTACACCGCGAAATGGCGTGCTGTGGATCAAACCACGGTAAAAGTTATTATTTGGGGTGAAAATGCCGACGATGAAGGTTACTCCTATATCACAACGGAGGAGATATCCGCTAAGCCCGGTGATGTAATCAACTATGAATCGCTGAAGTATGATTGCGGTTATGTAGCTCATACCCATAGCAGCTCTTGCGGTTACGATTGCGGCTATGTGGACCATGAACACAGCGCCGCCTGCTACTCCTGCGGACAGGCTGAGCATAGCCATGGTCGCGCGTGCTATACCGTCAGCGGAGGAACGCTGAGCAACGACGCGGAAACAAATGAAACCTGGCTGCAAAGACTTAACGATGCCGACCCTTATGATGATGATGGTCAAATATACAGAGCGCGGTCAAACAATAATTCGGACTACCGATACTATCTGAAAATAGGAAACTCCTATTACAGAATTAACTTTGGTAGGGGTCAAAGCATTAACAATTTTACCTATAGCCTTTCATGCGGTAACACAGAGCATACTCACGGCAGCGGTTGCGGTTATATCTGCGGACGGGCTGAACATAGCCACACCGTAGACTGCTTTGCCTGCGGACTGGCGGAGCATACCCATACCAACCAATGCGAGACGGATCTCGGCTCTATGGACACTAATTTGTGGACATATGTCAAGTCCGATACTGTTACCGTTAATGCCAACGGCACCTCTGTCATAAATGTGTATTATGATCGCATAAGCTTCACAATAGATTTTTATGATGGCAGCAGAAATAACGCCAATAACAGGGTCTATTCCATCAATGCAAAATGGGGCGCAGATATTTCGGGTCATTGGCCAATTCCCGGATACACTGCAGGTGAGCGCTGGCAGCCCTATGATTCTTCCGTCTATAGTGCGGTTCTGGTGTTTATCGCCGTTATGCCGCAGGACTCCTTTGATCTGGTTGTTAACGACGCTTCGTACGACCCCTACGATATGCACTATATGCTGGAGGTTCTTCCCGGCGAAAGCGGAACTTCCTACACATACAACCGTGTTACCAAGTATTTTAAAAATGAGTTTTCTATTTCTGCAAAATACAATTATGTTACAGAAGATGAAGACTTCTTCCCCCTGGAAGGCTTTGACCAGTGGACATCCAATCCCACATTCAGTAATGGCCAGATAGAAAACGGCAATAAGGGCACGGATGTATATTTCTACTACTCTCGCCACCTTTATGCGATAGAGTTTTATAATCCCACTGAATTGCTGAAAAAAGAAACCGGAGTTGCCTATGGGATGGAACTGGGCGGCTATGATTTCACTCCCACTCCCGAACAAGCACCGGATGTTCATGAGCCCGGCTCAGTTCGGTTTGCGGGTTGGTATCTGAACTCCGAATGCACGGGAGATGAGTATATCCTTGCCGACCATACTATGCCCTCTGCGGAGAAAAACGGAGACACCTCCCTCGTTCTCTACGCAAAGTGGGAGCCCGTTGAATACAAGGTCAATTTCTTCCTTGACCGCGACAGCATGGAAACCGGAGAGACCATCCCCGAGGAAATGGAGCGCCTTGTAAATGAGGCAATTGAATCCGGCAAAATCGCTGCCAAGCCCGCTGACGACCCCTATTCCGTTCTTTACGTGGAGGATATAGTCAAACACGGCGGTTTCCTTGGAAACCCCGGCGACCCCGATGTTGCGGAAGGCTATGAGGGAATTCATCCCTATACGGGCTATGAGTTCATCGGCTGGTTCTATCTGGGTGACGACGGCGGAGAAGTCGCTTTCGACCCCCTCAACATCCCCGTCAACAGACATCTTAACCTCTACGCAAAATGGAACGCCAACACCCTCTGCACCTATAACATCTACTTCGCGTTGGATGAAAACGGCGACGGAGTTGCGGACACCGATAATGAAGGCAATATCATCTATGTTGCCGACAGCATCACCGGCTCCGCAATCGCGGGTCTCACCTATACCTTCAACGCAAAGGGCGGCGAAGACCTTTATAATCTTGGCGAAGGACAAAACTACCGCGAGGGATATTTCCCCGCTGTAAGCAGCCATTCCCTCACCCTTGATATCACGGATACAGAGGGTCTGGGCGCCAATAGCTTCACCTTCCTCTACCGTCAGAAGGCGGCAGTTCCCTATGTTGTCAAGTATATTGATAAGGAAACGGGAGAAAGCCTCTTTGCGGATAAGCGCGTTGACAACAACAGAAATGTTATTGTAACCGAAAACTTTATCCCCAAGCAGGGCTATATGCCTGAGGACTATCAGATAAGCCTTATCGTCACCGATGACGGCAACGAAGATAACGATGTTATCATCTTCTACTACACCAAGGACGAAGAGCACGCCCTCTATGTGGTCAACTATTACATCCAGGATCTGAATGATCAGCTGAACCACAGAGGCTGGACAAAGTATACCGATCTTCAGTATACCGGTACCATCGGAGAGGATTATTATGCCGACGCCATCAATATTGATGGTTTCACCCTCAGCACCGACCATACCGATAAGTACAACACCGTTGATAAGATCAACGGCATGTCCGAAATGGATCTTCCCTCGGAAGTCAGTTCCATTACCGATGGCCGCATCACAGGCGAACTTACCGGAAACGGAATGGAGCTGAACTTCTACTATACCCGCAACCTTTATCCCTATGAATTCCGCTATATGCTGGACGGCACCACCATCCAGCTTGCAAAGCCTACTTTGGGCATAGGTGGCTATGACACCTATGTGACCGGCGTTGCAAAAAATATCGTTATGGACCTTGACGACGACGGCGTCAATGAGGATTACCGCCTCTATGACCCCACCGAGGTCACCAAGGATATACATATCATCACCGACGGCGAGCCTCTTGAGGCCGACGACGAAGTGGTAGCAGGTCAGGCAACGATCAACCTTGCAACCTTCTATTATGTCCGCTGTACCCAGACAATGACCGTCACCAAGAATGTGGTTGATATGTCTGCTGACAGCAACCCCGATCCCGATACGGAATTCAGCTTCAGCCTGATTATCCATGCAGGCAGCGGCTACCACAGAGATAGCTACAGCTACACCGTAAGCGAGGGTGAAACCGAGGTGAGAAGCGGAACTCTGTCTCCCCTGCCCTCCGAGCCCAACCGCATTAACTTCAGCCTGAAGGACGGCCAGACCATCACCATTGATGGGCTGCCCACTGCAGAGTATTCCATCGATGAGAGCAATCTTCCCGTCGGCTATTATGAAGACGAATATGTGCCCGCAAGAAGAAATACCCTCACTGTGGATGGCCAGCTTGATGTGACCGTCAAAAACAGCTACGACCCCTCAACTTTGGAAATTTCCAAAACTGTGGATGTGGTTGAGGATAATGACAACATTCCCGAAGTTGAAAACTTCTTCTTCACCCTAACCGTTCCCTCCGGCGTAAGCGGAGAGTATGCCTATACCCTTGGCGGCGAAACCCGCAGTGCGGAAGTTAAAGACGGCAAGATCGTTTTCTCTCTCAAAAACGGAGAGGCCGTGCGCTTCCTGAATCTTCCTCTGGGCACCTATACCGTTGAGGAGGATAACTATAAAGCATTCGGCTATAACAGCTGTGTAAGCCTCAATAACTCCGCTTATACCGACTCCATGAATGTAAGCACAGTGCTTTTCCGCGGCGACGATGACAGCGCAAACTTCAGGAATATTTACCCCGTGGGCGATCTTCGCATTGAAAAGACCGTCACAAAGCAGTTCTACGGCACAGTCTGGAACGGCGACAGCTTCAATTTCACCATTGAGCGCACCACCGCCGGCAGACCCCTCATCACAGGAAACACTTATGACGTGTATGAGGGTGGCGTCAAGATCGGCAGCGCCACTGTTGATGCAGAGGGAAAGATGCTTGTCACCATTAACTTTAATGCTGATGATGCAGCCAAGCTGGACGAAGCATCGGAGCAGGGCAACGGCGCTGTTCGCAGCTATGTCATCAAAAATCTCCCCGCGGGAGAATACTCCGTGGTGGAAGCAGAAAATGCCGACTATAATCAGTCTGCTCTGAATGTCAGCGGTCTGGAGATCCCGGCAGACACTGCACCTGTGGCAAGGTTCACAAACAAACTTATCCGTCCCAACGGAAGCCTCTGTCTTGAAAAAGAGCTGGTTGCCGCAGAAGGCTTCAACCCCGATAATCTTCCCACCGATCAGGTGTTCTCCTTCTCTGTGGAACTCACCGAAATGCCTCCTCAGGGAGCAGTGGAAATCACTGTTTCCAAAAATGGAGGAGCAGCAGAAGCTGCACAAATGGTGAACGGCAAATTCTCCATTGAGCTTATGAAGGATGAGTGGATCAGAATTGACGGTCTGCCCGTTGGCAATTACCGCATTTCCGAGACGACCATTCCCCATTACGCAAACAATTTTGCCCATAAGGAGAACGAAGCATGGGTTCCCAAGCCTGCAGCCACCACAGATGACGGACGCCTTTGCACCGATATTGTTGTGCCCGGGGAGGATGTCGCCGAGGTTAAGTGCACCAACACCTATCCCGTGGATACAGCCGAGCTTGTTATCCAAAAGCTTGTCACCAAGAATTATGACAGAGACACTCTTCCCGAGGACAGCTTTATCTTCACAGTAACTCTGGCCAAGGAAGAGCGGGGTAGCTATAGCTATAAGATTTATAATCCGGACGGAAGCATAGCGCTTGATAACCAAAGCGCGGCAGTGAGCAACAAGTCCTTCAGCATTCCTCTTATGGCCGGTCAGTACGCGGTTATTGAGGATATGCCCGTTTGCGAATACACCGTAAGCGAAAACGCCTCCGCTGCTGATTACACCGGAAGCTATGAGGTCTATCTCTCCGAGTGCGAAAATAACCCCGCTACCGAAGTGAACACAAACGGCGAACCTGTCGCATCCGGCGAGGGATTCTCTTTCAGCAGAACCTTCTCTGCAGGTAAGGTTGAAAGCGTTGTATTCACGAACGAATACAGGCGTCATCTCGGAACTTTGACCATCACAAAGACCGCCACCGGCGGCAATGCGGACGATACCTTCCTTTTCCATATCAAGGGAGCGGACGCAAGCAATTCCTATATCGATATGGATGTTACCATTGACGGAAGCGGCAGCGTAAAAATCTACGATATGCCTCTCGGCAGCTACATCGTAACAGAGGACAGCTCCTGGAGCTGGAGATGGCTATGCTCTTCCGACCTTTCCGGAAAAGAACTAATAAGCATTGATGACCTTCATGCGGAAATCGCATTTGAAAACTCCTTCGATGAAGACCGTTGGCTGAACGGCACAAGCTGCAGGCCGAATGTTTTCGGAAAGAAGGATAACGACTGAGAAAGGAGATGATTAATATTTATAAAGGCAAGCATCAAAGCAGCAAAAGGCTGAGCAGAAAAGCTCTTATATTGATCATCTCCCTGGTCCTTGTTTTCTGCGCCGCAGTGGGAGGAACAATTGCTTTCATGCTTATCAATACTGACAGCATAGAGAATAACTTCATTCCCGCAGAGGTAGTCGTTTCCGTAAACGAAAACACAACAGAAAACACAAAATATAACATCAGTTTCACTGTTCAGGATGGGGAAGACGCCATTCCCGCGTATGTCCGCGCAACACTTGCAACTTACTGGACAGATACCATCGATGGTGCCACCGTGAAAATCGCTCAGCCCGCAGGTGCCTCCGCGCCTCACGGCAGTCTGCTGAATAACGGCTGGTTCCTTGTTGACGATATTTACTACTACGAAGAGGCCATAGAGCCCGGTGAGAGCACTCCAGTTTTGATGGACACCATCACCGTAACCTTGCCCGATGGCTCCACCGCCCAGTGTCACATTGATGTCCATGCCGAGGCCATTCAGGCCAAGCCCGCGGAAGCTGTTGAGGACGCATGGCCCGATGTTGATGTCGCAGGCGGCAAGCTGGTTGCTCATAACTGAGCGGGAGGCGTATATGAGGCATATAAAAAGAATTTGTGTGCTCCTTCTGGCACTTGTTATGTTCGGCAGTATGTTTGTCGCAGGCTATGCCGAGGGTTCCGTCACCTATGAGGGAAACGCAAGAAAATTTGTTTTCGCCCCCGGCACCAAGGACTCTCCAACAAGCCTTTTTGAGGATTTTCAGGGCGTTATGCCCGGAGATAGCATCACTGAGCAAATAGTGATAAAAAACACCTCTCAGAACGGCTCTTATATCCGGCTTTATCTCCGCGCTTTGGGCGCGCATGAGGGAAGCGAGGAATTCCTTTCCCAGATGAAGCTCACCGTGAAGCATAATGGCAATGCAAAGCTGTTCGAGGCTCCCGCCAATGAAACCGCCCAGCTTAGCGATTGGGTTTATCTTGGAGCTATGCATTCCGGCGGCAAGGCCACTTTGGATGTAACTCTGGAAGTGCCAATTACCATGGGAAATGATTTCCAGAATCAGATTGGCTACTTCGATTGGGAGTTTATGGCTGAGGAAATTCCCCGCGACCCCAATCTGCCTCCTCAGACCGGCGATACATCCAATCTCCTCCTCTATTCCGGCTTGATGATAGCTGCTCTCGCGGCAATAATCGTCCTTCTTGTTCTCGGACGGAAGAAGAAATAGGATAATATAAAAAGACAACCCACCTGCATAGGTGGGTTGTCTTTTTATTCGCTCTTGGGAGCGGAGCCGCCGGGAGCCTTGTTTTTAGGCTTGCCGCGGTAGCGATGATAGTTATTTTTCTTCTTGGGAGCGCTTGCTGCGCTCTTTTCTCCGCCGGCCTGAGGAGCGGGGGTCTTGCTCTGGGGAGCGGAAGCCTTGACCTGGGGGGCTTTCTTCTGCTCACTGGGCTTGCCGGAGTTTCCTTTGGCCCCGCCTGCCTGCTCGGACTGCTTGCTCTGAGGGGCTTTTGCCTCACCGCTCTGGGAAGCCTTGGGCTTGGAAGGGCCGCGTTTGCGGTGGTGAGAAGTTTTTTTCTTCTGCTGAGGAGCTTCGCCCTCGGCCTTGCCGATCTTGGTATCTTCGGCGTTTTCCTTCTTCGCCTGCTCTGCGGAAACCTTTACCTGAGCGGGCTTTTTGCCGCGGCTGCGGTTTTTGGAGCGTTTCTTGTGGCTTGTTTCCTTTACAGGGATGCTCTCTTCGGCGGGTGCTTCCTCTATAGGTTCGGCGGGTACGCTCCATACGGGAGTGAACACGTCCTCCTCTTCCTCCTTGGGCTTGATAACAAGGATATCGGGGAGAGGCTCGCCGGGCTTGGGTCTTCCGCCGGGAATGGTGGCAACCTCGTCGGCATCAAAGCCCTTGGGGGCGTCGTCGTCTCCGTCGAGCTTAACCTTGACCTTCTGGCGAAGGAGGTTCACCTGACAAACGTTGCCGTAGCCGCAGGGAGTCTGAACAAAGGCACCGTTTTTTGGAACGGACTTAACAAGCTCCTCATAGGCATCCTGTTCGTAGCGCAGGCAGCACATAAGTCTGCCGCAGGAGCCGGAGATCTTTGCGGGGTTGAGGGAGAGGGACTGGGTCTTTGCCATCTTGGTGGAAACAGGCTCAAAATCCTCGAGGAAACTGTGGCAGCAGAAGGGTCTGCCGCAGATACCAAGACCACCCAGCATCTTTGCCTCATCGCGAACGCCGATTTGTCTCAGTTCAATGCGGGCACGGAAGATGCTTGCAAGATCCTTTACCAGTTCGCGGAAGTCAACGCGTCCGTCGCTGATAAAGAAGAACAGTATCTTATTGCCCTCGAAGTTGCATTCAACATCAACAAGCTTCATGTCGAGACCGTGGGCTGCGATTTTCTCCTCGCAAATGCCGAAAGCCTCTTTCTCCCTCTCTTTGCAGAGGGCTGCAATGCGGAGGTCATCGGCTGTTGCAACTCTTATAACGGGGCGAAGAGGGGGCACAATGCGGTCGTCGTTGACCGCGTGGGCACCCTGAACGCATTCGGCAAGCTCAAGACCCTTGCTGGTTTCAACAACCACCTGCTGTCCGCCCTGGCATTCAATGCCGTTGGGGTCAAAGAAATAGGTCTTGCCGCGACCTTTGAATTTTACACTAACAACATCAATCAAAGTATTTTCCTCATTTCAATTCGATTGAGCAGACGCTGAGCATACCGAAAAGCTGTTTGCTGCTCACATTGAAGCGCAGATATTCCTGCGCCTTTCTCATAAGGGCCACCAGGCGCATAAGCTCCTTGCGGCTCAGTCCTGCAGTGGGCAGCCTTCCGCAGAGCATATCTGTCAGCAATACGGCGGCGGCCTTTGTAAATTCTGTGGAATCGGCAACGCTCATCTCTCCCTGCTCCGTGCAGAAACGGAGTAGGGCAACGGCATCGCCTTTTGCGAGAATGGCAAGATATTTTTCTGCCTTTTCCCTTGCTTCGGGGCTTACACCCTCCTCGTCACCGTTGAGGTTTATGCTTACGCAGCGGGAACGGACGGTTTCAAGAAGCAGGCTGGGATTATCCGTTATCAGGATAAAGGCGTCAAAATAGGGAGGCTCTTCAAGAATTTTCAGAAGAACGCCCTGAGAATTGGGGGCTATTGCTCCCGCATCACGGATTATATAGACTTTTTTGTCCGCCTCATTGGGCATGATATAGGCGGTGGAGAAGGTGGTGCGGAGAAGCTCTATGGGAATTTCCTTCTTCATTCTGCCCTTGTCGTCCACAGGACGGGTCAGCACGGTCACATCGGGATGAATGCCGCGCAGACTCTTTTTGCAGTGGCGGCAAACTCCGCAGGGGCGCTTTTCACTGCTCTCGCAGAGAATTGCGGCGGCAAGCTCTGTGGCCTTTTTGAAGCCCTCTTCGGGCTTGGCGGAGATGATATATGCGTGGGACAGGTTTTTGCCAAAGTCCATATAGCCATACCTCCCCATTAAAATCTATCTATATATTTTACATTTATTGCGATAGATAGTCAAGGCAATTCAAATATTTCTCACCCCACCCATCCATTGACTTTTTTGCTCTTTTGCCGTAAAATACTTCGCATAAACGAAGAGCCTGAGCGTTATAATCCGAACCCGTTTCTGAGAACATATGCGTCGACATTGCTTCGTTGAACTCTTTTGAAGGGCGAAAGCCCATCTGCAAGAGTTCGCCTTGCACTGCCTTAGTATATGAACTCAGAAATCTTCGACTCTGCGGGAGGGGATTTTTGTGTCAGGCAAAATTGAATGATGCAGGTGGGCTGACGCCCACCAAAGAATAAAATGACGTCTGGCGCCAAAATCCGCCCTGCAGAGCGGATTCGGATTATAATGTTCAGGCTAAAGGGGTAAAATCATGATAAAAGGATATATAAGCGTAAAAGAAGCTGCGCAAAATTGGGGTGTTACCACCCGCAGAGTGCAGTATTACTGCGCAAACGGCTATATTGAAGGTGTCATCCGCTTCGGAAGAAGCTTTGCCATTCCGGAGAATGCTCCAAAGCCTGCCGACGGCAGAAGAAATGCCGCGGAAACGGCAAAAACCCATCTTTCCGGCGGTGTGCCCATTTATGAGGCGGGAGACTGCGCCGTTGCGGTTATAGGTGCAGGACACGCAGGCATAGAGGCTGCCCTTGCCTGTGCAAGGCTGGGGCTGGACACCGTGGTTTTCACCATCAATCTGGATGCCATAGGCAATATGCCCTGCAACCCCGCAATAGGCGGCACGGGCAAGGGTCATCTTGTCCGGGAGATAGATGCTCTCGGCGGCGAGATGGCAAAAGCCGCGGATAAGGCCGCGATTCAGTACAGAATGCTCAACCGGGGCAAAGGACCGGCTGTCCATTCTCTCCGTGCCCAGTGCGACAGAAGAAAGTATCAGGAGATAATGAAGCATACTCTTGAGCGTCAGGAAAATCTTCGGGTGAAGCAGGCGGAGATAGTTGAGATCGAAACCGAAAAAGGGGCTGTTGCGGCTGTCGTCACAGCAGCGGGAGCAAGATACCGCTGCAAGGCGGCGATCATTGCCAGCGGCACTTATCTCCGCGCCCAGACCATAGTGGGTGAGCTTATCCAGTCTTCGGGACCCGATGGGCTGGCGGCAGCGGACAGACTCAGCGAGAGCCTTGCTTCTCTCGGACTGCCCCTGCGCCGCTTCAAGACCGGAACTCCTCCCAGAGTGAATGAACGGAGCGTGGATTTTTCCAAAATGGAAATTCAGCCCGGTGACGAGGTGATAGAGCCCTTCTCTTTTGAAAGCGACAGCTCCGCTCTTCGCAACAGCAAGGTCTGCTATCTCACCTATACCAACGGGGATACCCACGACACCATAAAGGCGAATTTGGACAGAAGCCCCATCTATTCGGGGGTTATTGAGGGCGTTGGACCCCGCTACTGTCCCAGCATTGAAACCAAGGTGATGACCTTCCCCGATAAGCCCCGTCATCAGCTTTTCGTGGAGCCTATGGGTCAGGAGACTATGGAGCTTTATATTCAGGGCTTCTCCTCCTCCATGCCCGAGGAGGTTCAGCTTCGGATGATGCGCTCCATCCCTGGTCTTGAGAAGGCAGAGATGATGCGCTGCGCTTATGCCATAGAGTATGACTGCATCGACCCTACCGAGCTTTATCCCACGCTGGAGACAAAGGCCGTCAGCGGTCTTTACGGAGCGGGACAGTTTAACGGCTCCTCCGGCTATGAGGAGGCTGCCGCCCAGGGCCTTGTGGCAGGTGTCAACGCTGCTATGAAAATTCTTGGCAAAGAGAGTATGGTGCTTCAGCGCAGCGATGGATATATAGGAACTTTGATCGATGACCTTGTCACCAAGGGTACAGACGAGCCCTATAGAATGATGACCTCCCGCACGGAATATCGCCTTCTGCTCAGGCAGGATAACGCGGATTTCCGCCTTTGCCATATAGGCAATCGGGTTGGTCTTGTCAGCGAGGAGCGCCTTGCAGCGGTGAAGGAAAAGTATGCCCTTGTGGACAGAGAGATAAGGCGCCTTGAGCATACGGGTCTTGCACCTTCCAAAGAGCTGAACGACTATCTGGAAAGCTGCGGCACCGCCGCCGTGGTAAACGGTTCCTCCCTTGCGGATCTTATCCGCAGACCCCAGATAAGCTACGCAGGTCTTGCCCCCTTTGATAAGGATAGACCCCTTCTCCCCAAGGCTGTTTGGGAGCAGGCGGAGATACGCATAAAGTATGAGGGTTATATACGCCGCCAGATGAAGCAGGTGGAGGAGTTTTCCCGTCTGGAGAAAAAGCTTCTGCCCGAGAATCTGGATTATTCCGCAATAACGGGTCTGCGCATTGAAGCCAGAGAAAAGCTGGGCCGCATCCGTCCCCGTAATTTCGGGCAGGCAAGCCGCATATCCGGCGTTTCTCCCGCCGATATTGCCGCCCTTATGGTGTGGCTGGAAAACAGAAAGTGAGGCAAATATGAAAGTGCTTTTAGGTCTCAGCGGCGGCGTGGACAGCGCTGTTGCCGCAAGACTTCTGCAGAACGCGGGCTACGAGGTGCGGGGTCTTTATCTGGATATAGGCTCTCCCGAGGCGAGGGCGGACGCGGTGGAAACCGCCCGCTTTCTGGGTGTGGAGCTGGATATAATGGATATATCCGCCCGTCTGGAGGAAAAGGTCTGTGCCCCCTTTGTTGAAAGCTATCTTCGGGGCGAAACTCCCAATCCCTGCATTATGTGCAATCCTGCGGTGAAGTTCGCCGCCTTGATAGAGAGGGCGGATGAAGTGGGGGCGGAGTTTATCGCCACCGGGCATTATGCCCGCACGGAAAAGGGCGCTCTTTATAAAGCCCGTTCGGGTAATGACCAGAGCTATATGCTCTGCCGGCTGAAAAAAGAGCAGGTGGAGCGTCTGCTGCTGCCCTTGGGGGATTATGAAAAAAGCGAAGTGCGTGCCATGGCGGAGAGCTTTGGTATTCCCGTTGCATCCAAGCCCGACAGCATGGAGATATGTTTCATTCCCGATAAGGACTATATCGGCTGGATAGGCCGCCGCGCTGCCGTTCCCGGAGCGGGAGACTTTGTGTTTAATGCTCAGGTAATAGGCCGCCACGAGGGCATCCACCGCTGGACGGTGGGTCAGCGCATACCGGGGCTTTATAATGAGCGTAAGCTCTATGTTTCCGAGATACACCCCGGAACAAACGAGATTATTCTTTCTCTTTGGGAAGACCTTTTCAAAACCGAGGTGCGCATAAGGGACTTCAACTGGCTTATTCCCGAGCCCGATGAAGCCCTTCGCGGCAGCATAAAAGTCCGCCACACCAAGTGGGAATGCCCCGAATGCACGGTGTTTCCTCAGGAAAACGGCATAGTGAAGGTATTGACCGACGAAGCGGTGAGAGCCCCTGCCCGGGGTCAGGCTGCCGTTATCTATTGTGGCGAGAGAGTTCTCGGCGGCGGATATATTGTGTGAAATGCAATATATGCCAAATATTCAAAATTATGCCTTTTTAGCATAGAAAGCCTTAAAATCTGCGCTATATTTTGTAGAAATTTTTTGAAAAAAACACAAAATATGCTTGCATACTGTCGAAGCCTGTATTATAATGAAGTAGATATTGGGGGATTGTCCATATATCCCAACAAGATTTCGTGGTTTTTGATAGTTTGGAGCATTGCAGATGAAAAAATTTGCTATAGGCGTGCTTGCTATATGCATGGTAGTGCTGCTGGTCATCAGCCTTAACGGCGGTTTTGATGATGTAGAAAATAAGAATATGAATTTCAATGAAGCTGCTTTCTCCATTCCCAGCTCCATTTCCGGAAGCAAGGATATCACCAGCTTCCTCGTCGGTGAATTCGACGGTGATGACGGAACCCACCTCAGCGTGGACGGACAGGGTCATGTGAAGCTCACAAGAGGCATCGGCTTTGTTCAGAGCGGCAACTACACTCTTCTTCAGCAGAATGACGGCAGCGCAATGCTCCGCTTCGTGTTTGATAGCGGCGAGGAGCTCTATGCCTTTGCTCTTTGTTCTGAATGCGGCGAATTTGTTCTCGAGGACAAAGACGGAAATGAGACAAAGTATAATCCGGTTTTAATCTGATTAAACATACAGCACGATAAAGCGGGAAACGAATTTCGTTTTCCGCTTTATTATTTGAAGGGGTTTTAATTATGACCGAAAAGCTTTATTATCAGGATGCATATCTGAAAAAATTCAGCGGCCGTGTTCTTTCCTGCACTGAGGGAAAGAAGGGCTATGAAGTTATCCTTGACCGCAGCGCCTTTTATCCCGAGGGAGGCGGTCAGCCGGGGGACAGCGGTTTTCTTGGCGGTGTTTGTGTCACGGATACTCACGAAAAGGGTGGCGAGGTCATCCATTATTGCGCTTCTCCTCTTGAAGAGGGCACGTTTGTGGAGGGTGAAATAGATTTTTCACGCCGCTTCGACTTTATGCAGCAGCATAGCGGCGAGCATATTGTCAGCGGTCTTATCCATAGCCGCTTTGGCTGCGACAATGTGGGCTTCCATATGGGAAAAGACACCGTTACCATTGATTTCAACTGCGCCATCAGCGCCGAGGAGCTCAGGGAGATAGAGGGGGAGGCCAATGCCCTCATCTGGAAAAATATCCCCATTATTGCAAGCTGGCCCGATGGAGCGACTCTCTCCTCCCTGCCATACAGAAGCAAAAAAGCACTCAGCGGCGATGTGCGCATAGTGGAGTGCGTGGGCGCCGATATGTGCGCCTGCTGCGGCACTCATGTTAAAAGCGCGGGAGAGATAGGTCTTATCAAATTTCTCAGCGTTCATCCTTTCCGTGAGGGTGTGCGCATTGAAATGCTCTCCGGTAAAAGAGCCTATGATTATGTCTGCTGCGCCGCCGAACAAAACAGTGCCGTCGGTGCTCTTCTTTCCGCGAAATATGACGCAACCTTTGCTGCCGCAAAGCGTATGCAGGAGGAGCTTGTGGCAACGGCCTACCGCCTCACCGCTATGGAAAACCGGGTCTTCGCGGCCACTGCGGAAAAATATGAGGGGGAGGCTGATGTGCTTATCTTCGAGGAAGGTCTTTCTCCCGATGGTCTGCGCCGTCTGGCTGACGCTCTTATGAGCTGTTGCAGCGGACTTTGCGCCGTTTTCTCCGGTGATGAGGCAAACGGATATAAGTATGCCATCTGCAAGAAAGACGGCGACCTGCGCAGCCTTGTGAAGGAAATGAATCTGACTCTTCGCGGAAGAGGCGGCGGAAAGCCATTCTTTGCCCAGGGCAGCGTTTCCTGCACTGAAGATGAGATAAAAACATTCTTCGGGAAATAAAAAATGCCACCGATTAGGCGGCCTCACACAGGGATTCACACGGTTTTGAATAAATCTTTTTCCCCGCAGCTTCCTCCGCTGATCTTGAAATACACAAAGTATTTCCGCGCTCAACGGAGTTGCTGCAAGAATAAATCTGATATTCAAAACTGCCAAGCACTCCAAAGAGAAAGATTTT
>JAZNZR010000105.1:0-59846 GCA_045595025.1 Oscillospiraceae bacterium
GGTGTAGGTGTAGGCGTGGGTGTTGGCGTGGGTGTAGGCGTTGGCGTGGGTGTTGGCGTGGGTGTAGGCGTTGGCGTGGGCGTGGGTGTTGGCGTGGGTGTAGGTGTAGGCGTTGGCGTGGGAGTAGGTGCTGGCGTGGGCGTGGGAGTAGGTGCTGGCGACGGTGACGCCGTATTGTGGGATACTTTTACGATTCCGTCTGCAGTAAGAGCATTGATGCTATTTGAATCAAGACGGGATACTCCGTTACCGCCCAATGCATATAAGGAGCTCAATGGACCGTCATAAGCACCCGATGCGCTGTTTATATAAATTGTCGATGCAGCGTAAACAGCTCCGCATAAAAGAGCGGCAACTAAAGTTACAGCGGCGATTATAATTAAAACTCGTTTATTCATTAAATCACTAAATCCTCATTGAAATTACAAATAAGTGGTGCTATAATACGGAAATCAGGTTAAAAATCTTTCTGTTGATTATACAGTAATTATATTATATTAGCAAGTAATTTGTCGGATGTAATAATCTTACGGCAATCATCATATTATTAAAACGGCTGCAGTCGGAAAGGAAGGGCATTATGGAAAAGTACAAGGTTGGAATTATAGGCGGAACCGGAATGGTTGGACAGCGTTTTGTCTCCCTCATGGACGGTCATCCCTGGTTTGATCTTAAGGTTATAGCTGCAAGTGCCGGAAGTGCAGGTAAAACCTATGAGGAGGCCGCCGGTAAAAGATGGGCAATCGAAACCCCTATGCCCGAACAGTTTAAGTCTATAGTTGTAAAGAACGCTGTTGCTGACATGGAAGAAATTGCTGCGGAGGTAGATTTTGTATTCTGCGCAGTTGATATGAACAAGGATGAAATCAAAAAATTTGAAGAAGCATACGCAAAATTAGAATGCCCAGTAATATCCAATAACAGCGCTC
Organism: Oscillospiraceae bacterium; assembly: GCA_045595025.1. Classification (GTDB taxonomy): domain Bacteria; phylum Bacillota; class Clostridia; order Oscillospirales; family Oscillospiraceae; genus SIG459. Next base: position 930 of record JAZNZR010000105.1, read on the forward strand.
ATCGCTGGACCGACGATGTTCCTATGATCATTCCTGAGGTCAATCCCGAACATCTTGAGGTAATCCATGCTCAGCGCAAGCGTCTTGGAACTAAAAGAGGCTTTATTGCCGTAAAGAGTAACTGCTCCATCCAAAGCTATGTCCCTGCCCTTAGTCCCCTTCGCGAAAAATACGGCCTTACCAAGGTTCTCGCCTGTACTTATCAGGCAATTTCCGGAGCAGGCAAAACCTTTGAAACCTGGCCAGAGATGATTGACAACATTATTCCTTACATAGGCGGCGAAGAAGAAAAGAGCGAACAGGAGCCTCTCAAGGTATGGGGCAAGGTAGAAGATGGCGTCATTAAGAAAAATGAGGGTACATCTATCACCGCTCAGTGCATTCGCGTCCCTGTCACTAACGGGCATCTCGCTGCAGTTTTTGCAAGCTTCGAGAAAAAGCCTGAGAAGGACGAAATCATAAAGCTCTGGAAAGAGTTCAAGGGTATCCCCCAGCTCAACAATCTTCCCACTGCACCCAAGCAGTTCCTAAATTACTTTGAAGAAGACAACCGCCCCCAGACCGGAATTGACCGGAATATGGAAGGCGGAATGGCAATCTCTCTCGGCCGACTGAGAGAAGACAGCCAGTATGATTATAAATTTGTCTGCCTCAGCCACAATACTCTTCGGGGAGCAGCAGGCGGCGGTGTTCTGCTCGCCGAGCTTCTCTGTGATCAGGGATATATCACCAAAAAGTAAATTTCTGAAAGGAGCATTTTCTGAAAAGTCCAGTATTTGAAGGCGCATGTACTGCCATCATTACTCCATTCTGCGCAGATGGTATAGATTATCCTGCATTAAGCCGACAGATAGATTTTCAAATTGAAAATGGTATCAGCGCTATTACTGTTGCCGGAACAACAGGTGAAAATGCTACATTAGAAATCCACGAGTATGCACAACTCGTGGATTTTTCTATCCAAAAATGCAAGGGAAAAATTAAAGTAATAGTCGGAATCGGGGGAAATAATACTGCTTCCTGTCTCCATAAAGGAAAAATTGCAAAAGAATCCGGCGCTGATGCGCTTTTAATGACTCCGCCTTATTATAATAAGACATCCTTCGCAGGCTTAAAAGCTCATTTTCTGAAAGTTGCTGACGGAATTGATATTCCGCTTATACTCTATAACGTTCCGTCCAGAACCGTTATGGGGATAGATATTGATTGCTATAAGGCATTGGCACGGCATCCAAACATTAACGGCACGAAGGAAGCATCGGGAAATATTTCCTTAACAAGTAAAATTCTGTGCCATTGCGAAGGAGATATGAATGTATGGAGCGGCAATGATGATAACATTGTTCCACTGATGAGCATTGGAGCGAAAGGCGTAATTTCTGTTATGTCCAATCTTCTTCCTTTGGAAATTAAAAAAATATGTGACCTTTCCTTAAATCGCGATTACTCAGCAGCTTTTGATGCATATAAAAAATATTCCGCATTATGCGAGGCTTTGTTTATTGATGTTAACCCAATCCCAGTAAAAGCTGCTATGAAGCTTGTCGGTCGCGACAGAGGGGAACTGCGTCTCCCTCTAGTCAGCCTCTCAGACTCCAAGTTAAATATGCTAAAAATTGAGATGAGTAAGCTGGGTTTAATATGATCTTAACTTGATTCATATGTAAAATGGGTATATAATCCTCCTTGAAATGGAGGTGTTGGTATGGGAAGCGTTGTTCTTATTCTCATAATTCTTTTCCTACCCCGCATTATGGTTTTGCTGAGCGACCACTATAAATTTCTAAACATGCTCGGTCCTGTATTCACATGCTATTTCTGCGGATTTCTTCTGAGTTTTGTCCTTGAGGATACATCTCTTGCTGTTACAGTTTCTGAGCTGTGTATTCCCATTGCAATCCCCCTTGTGCTATTTTCCGCAAACCTGCAGTCTCTTAAAAAACTTGCAAGACCGGCACTTATCTCCTTTATTCTCATGGTTGTTTCCGTGTCTGTTGTCAGTTGCATTGGTTTCTTCATCTTCAAAAACACCGTTCCTAATGCAAGCAAGATAAGCGGAATGATGATTGGACTATACACAGGTGGTACACCTAACCTAATGGCAATAGGACTCGCTCTCGGTGTGCCTCAAAATGCCATCGTCCATTCCAACACAGCAGATATGATTGTTGGTGGCATATACTTCATGCTTCTTCTTTCCGTGATGCCGAAGCTTTACAGAAAGATACTCCCTGTTTTTGACAGTAGCCTTCATGTCGCAGACAAAGAGCTTGAAGAAAAGCTGGAAAGTTCCTTTAAAGATGAAAAAGTAAATTTTACAATCAAGATGCTGCTGAAAAGAATCCCCGCAATTATACTTTCAATACTTTGTGTTTTAATATCTCTTGGTTTTTCCTGGCTTATCAGCGGAAATGCAACAAACATTATCTTTGTTATGATTGGCGTCAGCACCTTGGGGCTTGCGTTTTCATTTATCAAAAAAGTTCGCAATCTTCCCGGATCATATAACGCAGGACAATACCTCATTTATGTTTTTTCTGTAGCAATGGGAATGAGCTTTGACCTTTCCTCAATAACAGTGAATACATTGATGCTGCTTTTGATGTTCTTTGTGGTCCAGTTTGGCTGCGCCGCACTTCATATTGTTCTTGCCAAAATATTCAAAATTGATTCCGACACCGCTCTGATAACCTCTGTAGCCGGGATATATGGCCCGGCATTTATTCCCTCTGTTGCAAATGCTATGAAGAATAAGGATGTTATTCTCTCTGGTCTCATATGCGGAATTCTCGGTTATGCAATAGGCAATTATCTTGGAATAGGTATTGCTTCCCTTCTTCAATTAATTACATAAACAAAAATAATCCACACATTGCTGTGTGGATTATTTTTGCATAATTATTCATCCGACCATGCAGATGCACGCTCAACAGCTTTCTTCCATTCACGAAGATATTTTCTAACTTCCTCCTGCGGCATTTTTGGATTGAAAATACGCTGAGATTTTCTGATATTTTTTATATCAGTAATATCGTTCCATACCCCTGTCGCAAGTCCGGCAAGAAATGCAGCTCCGAAAGCTGTTGTTTCAACCATCTGGGGTCTGTCTATGGGCTTATTTAGTATATCTGCCTGAAACTGCATCATAACATCACTTACCGAGGCGCCGCCGTCAACCTTAAGAACCTGAAGAGGCTTGCCGGAATCAACCTCCATTGCGTCGAGAAGATCTTTAACCTGATAGGCAATTCCTTCCAAGGTTGCTCTAGCAATATGGGCTCTTGTACTTCCTCTTGTCAAACCGAGTATAGCGCCTCTTGCATACATATCCCAATGAGGAGCACCCAGACCGGTAAACGCAGAAACAATATAAACACCGCCGTTATCCGTAACAGTTTCCGCCAGGTCACTTACCTCCTGACTGGAACCGATAAGTCCTAGCTCATCACGAAGCCATTGAATACTGCTTCCTGCATTGAAAACACTGCCTTCTATGCAATAATTTGTCTTGCCGTTTATAGACCAGGCAACCGTTGTAAGAAGTCCGGAAACAGAACGAACAGATTTTTCTCCCGCATTAAGTAGAGTAAAACAACCGGTTCCGTATGTGTTTTTTGCATCGCCGGGATTGATGCATCCCTGACCGAGAAGTGCTGCCTGCTGGTCACCCGCAATACCACAGATAGGTGTGCCGGCAAGAGCCATAAGCCCCGGAATGCCCGGATCAACCTTTCCGTAGACCATGGAATTAGGAACTGGCTGCGGAAGCATGGACATCGGAATTCCCAAATGTCTGCACAAGGTCTCATCCCATGTCAGTGAATCGATATTAAATAGCATAGTGCGGCTGGCATTGGTGTAGTCAGTAACATGCACCTTTCCGCCGGTAAGATTCCAGATAAGCCATGTATCAATGGTTCCGAAAAGAAGGTCTCCCCTCTCGGCTCTTTCCCTTGCGCCATTAACATTATCGAGAATCCATTTAATTTTTGTACCGGAGAAATATGCGTCAATAAGAAGACCCGTCTTATCCCGCACATATGCTCCAATACCGTCCGATGAGAGTTTTTCGCACATTCCTGCAGTGCGTCGGCACTGCCAAACGATTGCATTATATACTGGTTCTCCTGTATATTTATCCCATACAACCGTTGTCTCACGCTGGTTTGTGACACCGATTCCGGCGATATCGGCAGAGGATAACCCGCTTTTTTCAAAAGCTGCGGCAAGAGCTCTGAACTGAGATGAAAGTATAACCTTCGGATCATGCTCCACCCAGCCGGGTTTAGGATAAATCTGGGGAAACTGATATTGAGCCACGGAGTTAATTTCGCCAAACTTGTCAAATATAATTGCTCTTGAGCTTGTTGTGCCTTGGTCGAGCGCTATAACATAGTCGTTCATAAGCTTAATCCCCCATATCTGTATTGACGAAGCATTATTTCTAAAATATAATTACACTATAAGTTATAATAACATAATAACATCACATTGCGCCTACTACAAGGAGGTATTTTATGCCGACGCTTAAAGAATTTACTTTCCCCTCAAGCAATGGTAAAACAAATATTTATGTACGCTCATTTGTCCCCGATGGTGCTCCCAGAGGTATTGTTCAAATAGCCCACGGAATTGCCGAACACTCTGCAAGATATGACAGTTTTGCTTCCTTTCTTGCCGAACACGGTTTCGCTGTTTATACAAATGATCATCTAGGACACGGCAGAAGCCTGAATGATGAGTCAGAGCTGGGCTTTTTTGCTGATAACGGCGGTTGGGAAATGGCAGTTGAAGATATGCGCCAGCTTCATGATATTGCTGCCGGGGAATATCCAGGTATCCCACACTTTCTTTTTGGTCACAGCATGGGCAGCTTTCTTGCAAGAACTTATATTATCTATTTCAGAAGCGGTCTTGACGGAGTTATCCTTTCCGGAACGGGTCAGCAGCCCAAAGCCCTCGTTCTCGGTGGAAAGCTTTTAAGCAGCATAGAAATAAAGAAAAACGGCGGCAAATTCAAAAGCGAGATGCTCAACAACATTGCCTTTGGTAAATATAATGACGGCTTTGATACCCCCAGAACTATATCCGACTGGATTAGCCGGGATGAAGCAGAAGTTGACAAGTATATTGAAGACCCCCTCTGCGGCTACATTCCCTCCGCAAGTCTTTTCCACGATATGATGTGCGGTATCGATTTTATTACCAAGGCGCGAAATGTTCAGCGTATGAACAAATCTCTACCCGTATACTTTATGTCCGGAGATGCTGACCCTGTCGGTGAAAATGGCAAAGGTGTACTGCGGGCATATAAGAGCTTCCTCGCTGCCGGAATGAAGGATGTTGCCGTTAAGCTTTATCACGATGGCAGACATGAGATGTTAAATGAGCTTAATCGCGATGAGGTTTACAGAGATATTCTCAATTGGATCGAAGGCGAATTGGACAAATGAATATCATACTTACCGGTCCAAAGCACTGCGGAAAATCTACGCTGATTAAAAAAATCATTAATAAGCATAAAGGCTGTATCTCAGGTTTTATAAGCGAATTTGACGATAGAACCTCTTCCTGCAGACAGCTGCAAATTCGCAGCATTGACGGAGATGAGTGCGCCTGCGCAGTTAAGTGGGAAAACGGCTCATATACTGTGAATTACGAAATCTTTGACAAATTTGCTCCATGTCTTATTGATCTAAGCTCCGATTTGATTATCATTGATGAGCTTGGTAAGTTTGAAGCATCTTGCGAGAATCTAAGGCTTGCTGTTGAAAAAGCCTTCTCTTCTTCCGGAAATTTGATCGCTGTTTTACGCCTTGATGCTCCGTCCTGGATTAACGATCTCAAGCTGCGCAGCGATGCATTGGTTATAAACGTTAACGATAAAAATAGAGATTCCCTTGCTGACAATATCACAATGTTGATTAATCACAAAAACAATGTGGAATATTGATGATTTTTTTGAAGAGTTTTACGCAAAAATAGTCGATTTTTCAATTGACACTTTTTTTTACATTTATTATAATTAAACAGTAAGTTAAGGTACGTATGGCAACTGGCGGAAGTGGACAGCACCACAGGGAACCATACATATGAAATCAGCCGACCGCCTGGGCAGACCGTTCATTTAAATCGTGGATTGGTCTGCCCTTATTGTTTTTTTGGAGGAAAGACATATGAAAAAAATTGGAATAGTTATGGGCAGTGCCAGCGATCTGCCCGTAGTAGAAAAGGCAATCAAGGTACTTCAAGAATATGGAGTTCCTTTTGAGGTGCGCGTTCTTTCTGCTCACCGTTGCCCCGATGAGGCAAGAATATTTGCTTCCACCGCAAGAGAAAACGGCTTTGGTGTTCTCATAGGTGCAGCTGGTATGGCAGCTCATCTCGCAGGAGCACTTGCCGCCAACTCCACCCTCCCTGTTATCGGCATTCCCTGCAAGTCCTCTGTCCTTGACGGTATGGACGCGCTTCTTGCAACCGTCCAGATGCCCTCGGGCATTCCCGTTGCAACCGTTGCTATAGACGGAGCAAAAAATGCCGCAATTCTTGCTATGCAGATTCTTGCAGTTGCCGATGAAGAGCTCTCAGCTAAACTTGATGCCGCACGCGAGCAGGCAAAGGCTGAAGTGCTTGCCAAAGATGAAGAAATTAATAATAAATATAAAAACTAATTTGGAGGTAAAATATGGAACTCGTTTACACCGGAAAAACCAAGAATGTTTATGCTCTCGAGAGCGGTAATTATCTTCTCAAGTTCAAAGACGACTGCACCGGCAAGGACGGCGTTTTTGATCCCGGCGAGAACAGCGTTGGTCTTACTATTGACGGCGTTGGTCTTGTTAACCTGAAGATGAGTGTTTATTTCTTTGAAAAGCTCCGTGAAGCAGGAATCAAAACCCACTATGTAAACGCAAACCTTGATGACTGCACTATGGAAGTTCTTCCTGCACGAGTATTCGGTAAGGGTCTCGAAGTTATTTGCCGACGCCGTGCAGTTGGCAGCTTTATCCGCCGTTACGGTATGTATATCGAATCCGGCGCTCCTCTGCCCGATTATGTTGAAACTACCTTCAAGGATGATGATAAAGGCGATCCTCTGGTCACCAAAGATGCTCTTGTCGCTCTCGGTGTTATGAGTGATGCTCAGTACGACTCTCTCAAGGAGCAGACTCAGCTCATCACCCGCATCGTTGCCAAGGAACTCTCTGACCGCGGTATGGAGCTTTACGATATTAAGTTTGAATTCGGCTATGTCGGCGAAGAAGTTATCCTCATCGATGAGATCGCATCCGGAAATATGAGAGTATATAAGGACGGAGAGTATATCGATCCTATGAAGCTCTCTGAGCTGTTCTTTGCATAATGGGCGGCTTTTTTGGAGCGGTATCTAACCGCGATGTGGTTATGGATGTTTTTTTCGGAGTTGACTACCACAGCCACCTCGGAACAAGACGCGCAGGTATGGCCGCATGGAATCCGGAAATCGGCTTTCAGCGCAGCATCCACAGCATTGAAAATACGCCCTTCCGTACCAAATTCGAAAAGGATGTTGAGGAAATGCAGGGAACTGCATGCATAGCCTGCATCAGTGACCTTGACCCCCAGCCTCTGGTACTTTTCTCCCGTCACGGTGCATACTCTCTGTGCGTGATCGGCGCTGTTAATAATATGGAGAAGCTCAAGGAAGAGTATCTTACCATTTGCAGAGGTCATCTTGAGGCTCATTCCAAAGGCCGTGTCAGCATGGTTGAAATCATTGCTTCAATGATTAACAGCCAGCCTACATTTGCTGAAGGTATTAAGTTTGTTCAGGACAAGGTAGACGGTTCTGCAACAATTCTTATCATTAATGATGAGGGTAAACTTATAGTTGCAAGAGATAAATTCGGACGCCTCCCCGTTATGCTCGGCAAGAGCGAAGACGGCTATTGTGTTGCATTTGAGTCTTTCTCCTACTCCAAGATGGGTTATTCCGACTATAGTTCCCTCGGCCCCGGTGAATGCGTCGAGATAAGTTATGACGGTATAAAGCAGCTTCTTCCTCCCGGAAAAACCGAAAAATTCTGCGCCTTTATGTGGACATATTTCGGTTATCCAACAAGCCACTATGAAGGAGACAGCGTTGAAGCCATACGCACAAGAGGCGGCGCTGAAATGGCAAAGTTTGACCTTAAACACGGTCTTGCCGAAGACATCGATGCTGTCTGCGGTGTGCCCGATTCCGGCATTCCCTACGCAATCGGCTATGCCAATGAGCGCAAGCTCCCCTTCAGCAGAGCCTTCATTAAATATACTCCCACCTGGCCCAGAAGCTTTATGCCCTCCAGCGAAAGAGTTCGTCATCACATAGCCAAAATGAAGATGCTTGCTGTCCATGATCTTATCAAGGACAAAAAACTGCTCTTTATTGATGACAGTATTGTTCGCGGAACTCAGCTTCAGGAAACCGTTGATTTTCTTTATGATAACGGCGCAAAAGAAGTTCATATGAGAAGCGCCTGCCCTCCCATTATGTATGGCTGCAAGTATCTCAACTTCTCCCGCAGCAACGGAGACCTTGAGCTTATGGCACGCCGGGTTATAAGAGAACTGGAAGGCGAAGAAGGCGATAATCATATTCCTGAATATGCTGACGGCAGAACCGAGCGCGGAAAAAAACTACGCTGCTGTATCTGCCAGAAATTAGGGTTTAGCTCCCTTGAATATCAAACCCTTGAGGGCCTTGTTAAGTCAATCGGACTTCCCAAAGAAAAAATCTGCACCTATTGCTGGACTGGAGAAGAATAAATTATGGATAAATCATTTTCTGCTTCCTACGCTGCTGCCGGCGTTGATATTACCGCCGGATATAAAGCAGTTGAACTTATGAAAAAGCACGTCGCACGCACAAAGATTCAGGGCGTTGCCGACGATATTGGTGGTTTTGGCGGAATGTTCATTCCCTCTATTGCCGGCATGGAAGAGCCTGTTCTTGTTTCCGGCACCGACGGTGTCGGCACTAAGCTGAAGATTGCAATGCTGCAGGACAAGCACGACACCATTGGTATCGACTGCGTTGCAATGTGCGTAAACGATATTATCTGCTGCGGCGCAAAGCCCATTTTCTTCCTGGACTATATCGCATGCGGCAAGAATTTTCCTGAAAAAATCGCTGAGATAGTTTCCGGTGTTGCTGAAGGCTGCGTTCAGTCCGGCTGCGCTCTTATCGGCGGCGAAACTGCCGAGCATCCCGGAATGATGCCCGAGGACGACTATGATCTCGCAGGATTTGCTGTGGGAATTGTTGACAAGAAGGATATTTTTAACACCGCTTCCGTTAAGGCAGGCGATGTTATTATCGCTCTTCCCTCTTCCGGAGTTCACTCCAACGGTTTCTCTCTTGTCCGCAAGGTATTCGGCGAGGAAGCTCTTGCAGGCGAACTTGGCGCAAAACTTCTCACCCCCACCCGTATTTATGTTAAGGATATTCTTGCAATAAACGAGCTTGTTTCTATCAAGGCTTGCGCACATATAACCGGCGGAGGCTTCTACGAGAATATTCCCAGAGCACTTCCCGATGGCATTGCAGCAAAGATAAAGAAGGATGATGTCCGCATTCATCCCCTTTTCAAGGAAATCGCTGAAACCGGCAACATCCCTGAGCGCGATATGTTCAACACCTTCAATATGGGTGTCGGCATGTGCGTAATCGTTGATAAAGCCGATGCAGAAAAAGCTGTTTCTGCCGTTGAGGATGCCTATATTCTTGGTGAATGCGTTGAAGGCGAGGGGGTAATCCTGTGGTAAGAGTTGCTGTTCTCGTTTCCGGTGGCGGAACAAATCTGCAGGCAATTTTGGATAGTGTCGGCACTGTCATAACATCCGCCCAGATTGCACTTGTTATTTCCAGCAGCGAGAAAGCCTATGCCCTTACCCGCGCCGAAAATCACGGCGTAGCCTCAATGGTAATTAAAAAGGAAGATGAGCTTAACAGAGCTCTTTCCGAACACGGTATTGACCTCATTGTTCTTGCCGGCTATATGAAAATTCTTTCCAAGGAGTTTACCGCCAAATGGGCAAGACGTATTATTAATGTTCATCCCTCTCTCATTCCCTCTTTCTGCGGTAAGGGTATGTACGGACTCAGAGTCCACGAGGCTGCCCTTTCCTACGGTGTTAAGGTCAGCGGTGCAACAGTGCATTTTGTAAACGAAATTCCCGATGGAGGAGAGATTATCTTTCAGAAGGCTGTTGATGTTATGCCCGGAGATACTCCAGAAACCCTTCAGCGCCGCATTATGGAACAGGCGGAATGGATATTGCTCCCCAGAGCAATTGAGCAAGTAGCAAAGGAGATTAATGATGCAAAACTTTCTTGAAATATTAAATAATCATCCTTATCCCGGCCGCGGAATTATGCTGGGTAAAACTGCTGACGGCAAAAAAAGTGTTGTAGTTTATTTTATAATGGGCCGCAGCGAAAACAGCCGCAACCGCATTTTCGAACTTACCGAGGATGGCATCCGCACCAAGGCATTTGATGAAAGCAAAATGACTGATCCTTCTCTCATTATCTATCATCCCGTCCGCAAAGTCGGCGATGAACTCATAGTTACCAACGGCGACCAGACAGACACTGTCCGCGATGGTGTCCTCGCCGGTGAGATCTTTGCCCAGAGTCTTCGCAAACGCACTTTTGAGCCCGATGGTCCCAACTGGACTCCCCGCATTTCCGGCATTCTCCATAAGGATGGCAGTTATGCACTCTCCATCCTGAAGAGTGCAAACGGCAATGCTTCCTCCAACCGCCGTTATTTCTTCGGCTACGAAAATCCCATTGCCGGACAGGGTCATTTTATCCACACTTATCAGGAAAACGCTGAGCCTCTGCCCTCTTTCTACGGTGAGCCCCGGGAAGTTAGTGTTCCCGACACAGATGCAAAAACACTTGCAAAAGATGTCTGGAATGCGCTTAATGCCGATAACAAGGTTTCCCTTTTTGTACGCTGCGTTGATATAGCCAGCGGCGAAGAAGATACAGTAATAATTAATAAACATCTGGAGGCTTAAACGATGCAGGAACTCGAACTGAAATACGGCTGCAACCCTAATCAAAAGCCCTCTAAAATTTTTATGGATAACGGCAAGGAGCTTCCTCTGACCGTCCTCAACGGTAAGCCCGGTTACATTAATTTTATGGACGCTCTTAACTCCTGGCAGCTGGTAAAAGCCCTTAAAAAGGCAACCGGCCTTCCCGCCGCAGCATCCTTCAAGCATGTTTCCCCCGCCGGTGCCGCTCTCGGCACTCCCCTCACCGATGTTGAGAAGCAGATATATTTTGCCGACGGTCTTGATACCTCCCCTATTGCCTGCGCTTATATCAAGGCACGCGGTGCCGACCGTCTTTGTTCCTACGGTGACTGGGCTGCCCTCAGCGATACCTGCGACGAGGCAACCGCACGATACCTTCTCAAGGAGGTTTCCGACGGCGTTATCGCTCCCGCATACACTGATGAAGCTCTTGCAATTCTTCGGGGTAAGAAAAAAGGCGGCTACAATGTAGTTCAGATTGATCCTGACTATGAACCCGATCCCATTGAAAAGCGGCACATCTTCGGTATTGGCTTCCAGCAGGGCTATAACAGCTTTGAAATCAACGAAGAACTCCTGTCTAACATAGTCACCGAAAATAAAGATCTTCCCCTTGAGGCAAAACATGACCTTCTCCTCAGCCTTATAACTCTTAAATATACCCAGTCCAACTCCGTATGCTATGTTAAGAACGGACAGACAATCGGTGTAGGCGCAGGGCAGCAGAGCCGCATTCACTGCACCCGTCTTGCAGGCAGCAAGGCTGATAACTGGATGCTCCGTCAGCATCCTAAAGTCCTCGGTCTCCAGTTTGTTGACGGTATACGTCGTGCAAACCGAGACAATGCCATTGATATCTATATATCCGATGAATATGAAGATGTTCTCGCAGAAGGTGTATGGCAGGAAAACTTCAAGGTTAAGCCCGAGATTCTCACCCGTGAGGAAAAAAAGGAATGGATTGCCACAATGAGCGGTGTATCCGTTGGCAGCGATGCATTCTTCCCCTTCGGCGACAACGTTGAGCGAGCACGCAAGAGCGGCGTTCAGTACATTGCACAGCCCGGCGGAAGCATCCGCGATGACCATGTTATCGATACCGCCAACAAATACGGCATCGTTATGGCCTTCACCGGAATGAGACTTTTCCATCACTAAAGAAAACGAGGTTTTCAAATGAAAGTAATGGTAATAGGCGGCGGCGGTCGCGAGCACGCAATCGTCAAAGCTCTTAAAAAATCTTCTGAAATTGACAAGCTTTATTGCCTTCCCGGCAACGGAGGCATTGCCGAAGACGCAATCTGTGTCCCTGTTGATGCAAAGGATATTCCCGGAATAGTTGCTTTTGCTAAAGAAAATGGCATTGATTTTGCTGTAGTTGCACCCGATGATCCTCTGGTTCTCGGTGCTGTTGACGCTCTTACCGAGGTAGGGGTCCCCTGCTTTGGTCCTGACAAAAAGGCTGCTATTATTGAAGGCAGTAAGGTTTTCTCCAAAAACCTTATGAAAAAGTACGGCATTCCCACTGCTGCATACGAGACCTTCTCCGACATTGATTCTGCATGCGGATATATTGATACTCTTACCGCACCTGTTGTTGTCAAGGCTGACGGTCTTGCCCTCGGCAAGGGTGTTATTATTGCCCAGAGCCTTGAAGAGGCTAAAGAAGCGGTCCATGAAATGATGGCTGACAGAAAGTTTGGCGATAGCGGACTTAACGTTGTTATTGAAGAATTTCTCACCGGTCCCGAGGTATCTGTTCTTGCCTTCACTGACGGCAAGGTGGTCAAGCCAATGGTTTCGTCTATGGACCATAAGCGCGCCCATGACGGAGATGAAGGCCTTAATACCGGCGGTATGGGAACTATTGCACCTAATCCCTATTACACTGAGGATGTTGCCAAGCGCTGCATGGACGAAATATTCCTTCCCACTATTGCTGCCATGAACGCCGAAGGCCGTCCCTTCAAGGGCTGCCTTTACTTCGGACTTATGATCACTCCCAACGGTCCCAAGGTTATTGAGTATAACTGCCGTTTCGGTGATCCTGAAACTCAGGTTGTTCTGCCTCTTCTGGAAAGCGATCTCTTCACTATTATGCGCGCGGTTTCCGAGGAAAAGCTCTCCGAAACCGAAGTTAAGTTCTCTGACGGAGCTGCTTGCTGTGTTGTTATGGCTTCCGAGGGCTATCCCCTTTCGTATAAGAAGGGTTTTGAGATAAGCCGCGATGAAGATATGGATGCAGAAATATATATCGCCGGCGCAAAGCTCTCTGACGGAAAACTTCTTACCAACGGCGGAAGAGTTCTTGGCGTTGTAGCAACCGCTGCCACCCTTTCCGAAGCTGTTGAAAAATCTTACAAAAATGTCGCTAAGGTACATTTTGAAAACGCTTATTTCCGCAAGGATATAGGCAAGCGTGCAATGGAGGCATAAGCTATGGTTTACAGAGTATTTGTTGAAAAAAAGCCCGGACTCGCTCCTGAAGCTGCAGGTCTTCTTGCCGACTGCCGTAATTTTCTCGGCCTTGATGCACTGAAGGATGTCCGCATTCTCAATCGCTACGATGTATCCGGCATTGATGCTGAACTTTTTGACTATGCCCGCACTACCGTATTTTCCGAGCCTCAGCTGGATAATATTTATGCGCAGGCAGATCTATCCGATGCTCACACTGTTTTCGCAGTTGAGCCTCTGCCCGGTCAGTTTGATCAGCGCGCAGACTCTGCTGCGCAGTGCATTCAGCTCCTCAGCCAGGGCGAGCGTCCCACCGTTCGTTCCGCAAAGGTCTACGCCCTTTATGGAGAATTGACTCAGAAGGATATTGATGCTGTAAAAGCATATGTTATCAACGCCGTTGAAGCCCGGGAAGCAAGCCTTGATATGCCCGAAAGCCTTGATGCTGAATATGCAACTCCCGAGCGCGTTGAAACTGTAAACGGATTTATTGCACTTGATGATGAAGGCCTTTCCGCACTTTTGGATGAGATGGGTCTTGCTATGGATCTTGATGACCTCAAGTTCCTCCAGACATATTTCCGCGACGAGGAAAAGCGCGACCCTAGCGTTACCGAAATCCGAGTTGTAGATACCTACTGGTCCGACCATTGCCGCCATACCACCTTCTCCACCCATATTGACAATGTGAAGATAGATGATCCAGCCATCGCAGATGCGTATCAGCGCTATCTTGAAGCACGCATCGAGGTATACGGTGAAGAAAAAGCAGCAAAGCGTCCTCAGACTCTTATGGATCTGGCAACAATCGGTGCCAAGACTCTTAAAAAACGCGGTATGCTTCCCGAGCTTGATGAAAGCGAAGAAATCAACGCTTGCTCAATTCATGTTAACGCCACTGTTGACGGTGAAGAGCAGGACTGGCTTCTTATGTTCAAAAACGAAACCCATAACCACCCCACAGAAATTGAACCCTTCGGCGGCGCAGCTACCTGCATAGGCGGCTGCATCCGTGACCCCCTCTCCGGACGCGCCTATGTTCATCAGGCAATGCGTGTAACCGGCGGCGGTGATCCCCGTGTTTCCCTTGATAAAACTCTATCCGGCAAGCTGCCCCAGCGCAAGCTTGCTCAGACCGCTGCAGCCGGTTACTCCTCTTACGGCAACCAGATAGGCCTTGCAACCGGTCATGTTGCTGAGATCTACCACGATGGTTTCATTGCAAAGCGTCTTGAATGCGGCGCTGTTGTTGCCGCTGCCCCCGCATACAATGTACGTCGCGAGCGCCCTGCCCCCGGTGATGTCATTATCCTTCTCGGCGGACGCACCGGCCGTGACGGTATAGGCGGCGCAACCGGATCCAGCAAGAGCCACAATCTGAAGAGCCTTCAGACCATGGCATCTGAAGTTCAGAAAGGTAATGCACCCGAAGAACGCAAAATTCAGCGTCTTTTCAGAAACAGCGATGTTACCCGTCTTATAAAACGCTGCAATGACTTCGGTGCAGGCGGCGTATCCGTTGCAATCGGCGAGCTTGCTGCAGGTCTTCGCATAGATCTTGATGCGGTTCGCAAAAAATATGACGGTCTTGACGGCACTGAGCTTGCCATCTCTGAGTCTCAGGAAAGAATGGCTGTTGTTGTAGAAGCCGCGGATGCCGATAAGTTTATTGCTGCCGCTCAGGCAGAAAACCTTGAAGCATACCGTGTTGCTGTTGTCACCGAGGAAGAGCGAATGGTAATGACCTGGAAGGGACAGACTATTGCCGATCTCAGCCGTTCATTCCTTGATACCAATGGCGCAACCAAGCACACTCAGGTTGAGGTTGAAGAATCCGACCGCGATTATTTTGATGCTCCCCTCTTCGAAAATCTCCGTGAAATGGCTTCCTCCCTCAAATGCGCAAGCCGCCGCGGTCTTGTTGAACGTTTTGACAGCACAATTGGAGCAGGCAGCATCCTGATGCCCTTTGGCGGCAAGACTCAGACCTCTCCTTCTCAGGCAATGGCTGCTCTCTTCCCTGTTCTTCCCGGACAGAAAACGGAACAGGCAAGCGTTATGGCCTGGGCCTGTGACCCGGATCAGCTCAGCTGTGACCCTTATCTGGGTGCATACAGTGCTGTTTATACCTCTATGGCAAAACTTGTTGCCGCAGGCGCTGACTATAAAGCTGCTTACTTTAGCTTCCAGGAATTCTTTGAGAAGCTTCGCAACGAACCTCTTCGCTGGGGTAAGCCCTTCTCCGCATTGCTGGGTGCCCTCGATGCGCAGCTTGAACTCAACGCCGCTGCAATAGGCGGCAAGGACTCCATGTCCGGTTCCTTCCTCGATAAGGATGTCCCCCCCACTCTTATTTCCTTCGCAATCGCTCCCCTTAAAGCAGACAAGGTAATAAGTACCGAGTTTAAAAAAGCCGGCAACCCTGTTTACCTTATTGCTAGTCCCGACCAGACTGCCAACGGTCTTAAGGGTGCATGGGAGATATTCAATATGCTTAATGCAGACGGAAAAGTTGCTTCTGCGTGGGCAATTGAAAACGGTGCAGGCGAAGCAGTTATGAAGATGAGCTTCGGTAACCGTATCGGATTTAAGTCCAACGGTGCTCTCGCCGGTCTCTGGCATCAGCCCTTCTACGGTTTCATTATTGCCGAGCTTACTGAGGATGTTGATATTCTCGGCTACATCAAAATCGGTGAAACCACCGATACATCTGTCATCGACCTGGATGGCGACAGCGCTGAAATTGAAGAGCTCTTTAGCATCAATGAATCTGTACTTGCAGGTGTATATCCCACCTCTGCTCCCGCAAGCGGAAATCTTGAGATGTTCTCCTTCGAAGCAACAGAGCGTCCTTCCCCCATTATAAAAACTGCTCGTCCCAAGGTTCTTATTCCCGTGTTCCCCGGTACCAACTGCGAGTATGATTCCGCCCGTGCTGTTATAAATGCAGGTGCTGAGGCAGAAATTGCTGTTATCCGCAATCTTACTGCAGATGATGTTGCACGCAGCATAGAGGACATCGCTCGAAAGATAAGCGAAAGTCAGATGATCTTTATCCCCGGCGGATTCTCCGGCGGCGATGAACCTGACGGCAGCGCAAAATTCATTACTGCTTTCTTCCGTAACCCTGCTATTAAGGAACAGGTTGCTGAGCTTCTTGAAAAGCGCGACGGTTTGATGCTGGGTATTTGCAACGGTTTCCAAGCTCTCATTAAGCTTGGTCTTGTTCCCTTTGGCAAGATAATCGATACTGACGAGAATTGCCCCACTCTCAGCTACAATGTAATCGGACGACATCAGTCCAAGCTTGTTCGCACCCGTATTTGCTCCAATGCTTCTCCCTGGCTTGCTGCAACCAAGCCCGGAGAGATATACACCGTTCCCATTTCTCACGGAGAAGGCCGTTTCCTTGCCTTCGAAGAACTTGTTAAAAGGCTCGCTGAAAACGGACAGATAGCAACCCAGTATGTTGATCTGAACGGAGAGGCAAGCTTCAACGGTGAATTTAACCCCAATGGCTCTATCTATGCAATCGAAGGTATTACCTCTCCTGATGGACGTGTTCTCGGTAAGATGGGACACAGCGAGCGTATAGGTAAGAATCTCTATAAGAATGTTATAGGAAACTATGACATGAAGCTCTTTGAATCTGCAGTTGCATACTTCAATAAGTAAGGAGGATACCTTTTTGAAAACCGATATCGAAATCGCTCAGTCCTGTGAAATCAAGCCTATCGGTGAAATTGCAGCAGTAGCCGGTGTTGATGAAAAGTATCTCGAGCTCTATGGACGCTACAAAGCCAAAGTAGACTACGCTCTTCTCAAAGATTCCCAGCGCGGCAACGGAAAGCTCATTCTTGTTACCGCCATTAATCCTACTCCCGCGGGTGAAGGCAAAACCACCACTACCGTTGGTCTGGCTGACGCAATGCGAAAGATCGGCAAGAACACTCTTGTCGCCCTCCGCGAGCCTTCTCTTGGCCCTGTTTTCGGCGTTAAAGGCGGAGCTGCCGGCGGCGGTTGGGCGCAGGTTGTGCCCATGGAAGATATTAACCTCCATTTTACCGGTGACTTCCACGCAATCGGCGCTGCAAATAATCTTCTTGCCGCAATGCTGGATAACCATATTCAGCAGGGCAACAGCCTTGGCATCGATGTTAAGAAAATCACCTGGAAGCGCTGCGTTGACATGAACGACCGTCAGCTTCGCAACATTGTAAACGGACTCGGCGGACGTATGCAGGGTGTTCCCCGTGAAGATGGATTCGACATCACTGTTGCGTCGGAAATTATGGCCGTTCTTTGTCTTGCAGCCGATATTCCCGATCTTAAGGCTCGTCTCGGCCGCATGGTCGTTGCATACACTTATGACGGAAAACCCGTTACCGCTCACGATTTGAAGGCTGAAGGCGCAATGGCTGCACTTCTCAAGGACGCTCTCAAGCCCAATCTTGTTCAGACCCTTGAAGGAACTCCTGCATTTATCCACGGCGGTCCTTTTGCCAATATCGCTCATGGCTGCAACTCCGTTATGGCTACCAAGATGGCTATGAAGCTTGCTGACTATACCGTTACAGAAGCTGGATTTGGCGCTGACCTTGGCGCAGAAAAGTTCCTTGATATCAAGTGCCGTCTTGCCGGTCTTAAACCCTCTGCCGTTGTTATTGTTGCCACTGTTCGCGCACTTAAAAACCACGGCGGCGTTCCCAAGGCTGAGCTCAACGCAGAAAATCTTGATGCTCTTGAAAAAGGTCTGCCTAATCTTTTGCAGCATGTTGATAATATCAAAAATGTATTCCATCTTCCCTGCGTTGTTGCTATCAATGCCTTCCCCACCGACACCGCAGCAGAACTGAAGCTTGTTGAAGACAAGTGCCGTGAACTCGGAGTTAACGTTGCTCTCTCCGAAGTATGGGCAAAGGGCGGAGAAGGCGGCAAAGCTCTTGCTGAAGAGGTTGTCCGTCTCTGCGAGCAGCCCAACGATTTCAGCTTCAGCTATGACACCGAAGACGGCATTGAAAAGAAGCTCTATGATATTTCCACCAAGATTTATCATGCCAACGGCGTTGAGTTAACCGCTGGGGCTAAAAAGCAGGCCAAGGAACTTGAAGCTCTGGGCTTTGACAAGCTCCCCATCTGCATGGCAAAGACTCAGTATTCCTTCTCTGACGATGCAAAGAAGCTTGGCGCTCCCAAGAATTTCTCCATCACCGTAAGAAATATCAAAGTTTCTGCCGGCGCAGGTTTCCTTGTTGCTCTTACCGGCGATATAATGACTATGCCCGGACTTCCCAAGGTTCCCGCTGCTGAGAACATTGATGTAGACGAAAAC
This sequence comes from Oscillospiraceae bacterium, assembly GCA_045595025.1. Lineage (GTDB taxonomy): Bacteria > Bacillota > Clostridia > Oscillospirales > Oscillospiraceae > SIG459. The sequence continues at coordinate 19,789 of JAZNZR010000105.1, forward strand.
GGCAAAATTACCGGTCTATTCTAAGGCACAATATAAAAAACTCCTCCGGATATTTCCGGAGGAGTTTTTTAATTTTTCCATTGCTTAAATCTTTTGGGAACAATACCAAACTGAAGGAGAATTTTTCCAACAATGTGATTTACCTGCTCATCAATATTTGTCGCTCCCGAATAAAAAGTAAGCATAGGTGGAATTATGGTGCAGCCAAGGTTTGAGGCATCATACATATTGCGAAGATGGATTTTACTCAGGGGTGTTTCCCTTGGGCAGAGAATAAGTTTTCTGCCCTCTTTAATGCAAACATCAGCTGCCCTCAAAAGAAGATTATCAGTATATCCGCTGACAATACCTGCAAGAGTTTTCATGCTGCAAGGCAGAACTATCATGCCGTCTGTGACAAAGCTCCCGCTGGATATATTCGCAGCCATATCATAAGGCTCATAATTAACATCAGCCAAATCATATAGTTCGGAAACATCGCATCCACACTCCAAGGCCCATGTTTGAGCTGCAGAGTCAGTGACAACGAGATGAATCTCGCAGTCTGTTTCAGCCTTGAGAGTTTCGATAAGCTTTTTGCTCATCATTACCCCGCTGGCTCCGGAGACACCCACAATAATTCTCATAATGCTCCTCCTGATTTCAGTTGACAAATAAGCTCGTCGCAGCATTCACGGCTGAGCTTTGAGAGCAGCTCGATCTGAATTCCGCTTGCGTTATCCACATGAATTCCTGCAGAGACGGAAACTGTGCATCTCATTTCCCGGGAAATGTTCTTTGCAAAATAGGAAGAAACCGCATCATCTCTATGAGAATATACGCACATAGTGCTTACTGTTGCAGAGTCTCTTTCCGGCTCATAGACAGCAAGGGATACAGCTCCTACATGGTGGTGGCTCCCGCCTCCCACAGATACGACTATATCATCACCGAGATAATACGCTCCGGCTTCCACAAGCATATCACCCTGCGCAGCCGAAGCCTTGATTATATTAGAGTACATCTGCCCACTTATCCTTATCTATGTTCATAAAAGAACATCTCTTGAATTTATCCTTCAAATCGAAAGGAACAGTGCAGTCAAAAATCGCCTTGCAAGCGCAGCCGTGGTGACGGCAGGAGCTAGAATATGCTGGGTCACTGGAGGGCTCAAGGGGATGCAGACGCACACCGGGAATGGGAATCATGTCCATATCCGCCTGGAAACGGGTCGTCATTGCCCAGATTACATCGTTTGTGTCGAAGAGATCAACATCCTCATCAACAAGGAAAACATGCTTCAATTCACGGAAAGCAGCAAAGGCGATAAGGCCAGCCTGTCTCTGCTTACCCTCATCTATGGGCGCCACCTTCTTAACCTGAATAACGGCACCGTATTTACCGCCGCCAAAAGGAGCGCAGTAAACATTCTGGACAAAGTCATTAAGAGCCTTCTTTTCCATTAAGAGAATACTTGCCTCAGTGGGAAGGCCCGCCATGCTGACATGCTCTTCAGAGGGACCGATAACAGTCTGCATAATGGGATTATGGCGTGTTGTAACAGCTTTAACCTTAAGAACAGGCACTGCGGGAAGAGCTGCGCCGATATAACCGGGAAACTCAGGCATTGCATAGCCGGTATTGGTATTTATATCCTCGCGAATATATTCGCCGGGTATAAGCTCGCATTCAAGAACATACTCGGAGTTGGCTATGCAAAGTTCGTCGATTGTGAGGCACTTTGTAAGCTCAACGGGCTCACCGCGAAGACCGCCCGCGCAATGAAGCTCATCATAGCCAATAGGCGTTGTGGGAGATTCAAAGCAGGACGCGATACAAATGGCGGGATCAACACCAATGGAAATAGAAATAGGCATAGGCTTGCCCATTTTCTCGTATTTCTCACGGAAAATATCAAGGTGACGTCCGCCGGGGACAAAGTACATTGAAATTATATCCTTACCCTGAAGGCAAAGACGATGAATGGTAACATCCTTCTCCCCTGTCTCAGGATCGGTTGCATAGCAAAGTCCCATAGTTATGTAAGGCCCGGCATCCTCCTCTGTGTTGGTGGGAGCGGGAACAAGTTTTCTTACATCGAAATCAGGATCATCAGCATAATAAACTTCCTGCTGGCAGAGGGCAAGTTCATTGGGAATAATCACAGGAGGAATGGGATTGGAAACGGCTTCCATTAGTTTAAACCCGAGTCTTTCGGGCTTTTCATTAAGAATATAGCCAACTCTCTGACGACTTGCCAATATGCCGGTGCATACCCGTGCGCCGGGATGTCCCTTAACATTATTAAAGACCATTGCGGGTCCATTCTGTTTAGTGGGACGCATAACAGTTCCGCCGGCGCCAACATAGCGATAAACACCCGATATTTCGGCATGGGGATCTGCTTCTATATCGGTCTCGACAAGCTGCCCGGGAATATCTCTGAGCATATCAATACAGGAACGCAAATCAGTACATTTTTTCATGGTGAACCTCCTGTTTTTTTCTTTATTTTACAATGCTGTAATTGAAAAATCAAGAAAATATAAACATGTTCATATTTATATTGCCGACTTCAACGCCTTAACTTTTTCTATATCAGTGATGCTGAATTCGTCTTCGGGCATACCTGCAGCACCGAAATGTACATTGGGATTAGAAAGGCAGGAACTGTCCTTATGCTTGCTTCCTGCAGAAGCGTGAACTTGATTGCAGCCGCACATTTCTATTAGCCGGGACACATTATGCTCTCTTATTCCGCCACCCGGAAGTATCTCAATTCTTGAGTCGGCATACTCAATCATTTCTTTAAGAGAAACTGCACCCTCAATGGAATTTACAGCTTGTCCGCTGGTAAGAATGCGGTCAAAACCAAGCTCAATAAGCTCATCCATAGCTTTTTTCCAATCTGGTACAACATCAAAAGCTCTGTGGAAAACTTTAATTCTGTCTCCTGCAGCATTTATCAAAAGTTTGCATCGCTCGATGTCAATGTTTCCGTCAGGTTTCAATACACCGAAAACAAGACCGTCAACGCCTTCCGCAGCAAATTCTTTTGCATCAGAGAGCATACATTCAAATTCTGCATCGGTGTAGCAAAAGCCTCCGTCTCTCGGTCTCACCATAGCTATGATTGATAAGCCAATCTTTTTAGCCTCACGCACAAGACCTATACTAGGCGTAAGCCCTCCAAGAAAAAGAGCGGAATTCAGTTCAACGCGGTCTGCACCTCCTGCTTTCGCATTGATAACATCGTCAAGGCTTCCACAGCAAATTTCAAGCTTGATACTCATAAACAATCCTCATACATAAATCTCTGTTTCTTCAACACATTCGTTCTTGATTCTACCTACAATATAATCGAGACCGTTAATGACTCTTGGGCGGATATCGCCGCCCACAAGGATATACATGATATCCTCACCTGCTTCCAATTCACCCTCATTCAGCCAGGCTTTAATGTAGTAAATGCCATCGAGCTTATATCCGTCGGAAATTATTTCATCCAAAAGTTCTTTGTCATAAGAGAATAGAAGCGATTTTACTTCCTTATCCGAATCAAGCCCTTCCCTGACTTGAGCTTTGGGGCTTACTCTCACGGTGCCGTTATGCAGCAGATACATTCCGCATTTTGCAGCACTTTCATGGCTCTTCGCTTCGGCCATCCATTTTTCAATGGAGGGGTTATCCTTCATTTTTTCTCCTCCCCACAGTCAGCGCTGCCGGCGCTATGAAGCATATCAATTCCATGACGTACAGCAGAAATAACAGCAAGTATATTTTCGCAGGCTGCTTTTTTACTGCCGGGAAGATTAATGATAAGGCTACTGCCTCTTATTCCCGCTTCACTGCGGCTCAAGCATCCGTGAGGTGTGATTTTCATGCTTTCGGCACGCATAGCCTCAGGTATACCCGGAGTTCTTCTCTCTATAACTGCAAGAGTGGCTTCGGGAGTAATATCTCTGGGAGAAAACCCCGTGCCGCCTGTGCTTAATATTAAATCAAGCTTCATTTCATCGGAGCAGCGGCAGAATACTTCCTTAATTTTATCGAAATCATCGGGAATTATTTCGGTATGGACTATCTCCCAACCGTTGCTTTTAAGAATCTCACATATTGCAGGACCGCTGGTATCAACACGCTGACCTGCAGAGCCCTTATCGCTTACAGTAATTACAGCAGCAGTATATGCCATATCTCAATCTTCCTTTCTTACAAAATCACCGTGGACCCCGCCGCTTTTGCTGATAAGGCGGACATCACTTATGACAATATCTTTCTGAACAGCCTTGCACATATCATAAACAGTAAGAGCTGCAACAGAAACAGCAGTAAGTGCTTCCATCTCAATTCCGGTCTTTCCATCGCAGTTGACTTCGGCTTTAATATCAACGCAGCAAAGCTCTTCATCGAGACTAAGCTTCATATTAACGCCCTCAATAAACACATTATGACACATGGGGATAAGATCTGCTGTCCTTTTAGCGCCCATAATGCCCGCAATTTGCGCAACGGTAAGGACATCGCCCTTCTTCATCCCGCCATTTTTTATTAGGGTGTAAGTTTCAGGGCTTATAAGCACTCGGGCACCGGCGACAGCACATCTGCGATTTTCGGGTTTTTCACCCACATCAACCATTTTCGCCCGCCCCTCATCATTAAAATGTGTAAAATCACTCATATTCTTCATAATAAAGCTCTTCAACCCTTCTATATCATCAATATGGAAATGCGGAATTTGGGTATCGATATCATCATAATCGCTCATAATTGCTATGAACTTATCAAGGGAATCCGTAAAACCCTTTCCGCACGCCTTTCGTGCTATGCCTATTCGGGGTAATGACGCGTTTTTATATCCTTCAACCAAAATTATATCAACATCATGGATTCTGTTGACAAGCTGATTTAAGTCCAGTTCGCGGCTTTCTATTACCGCAGTTTTATTTTTTGATGAGATTAAGCTTACAACAGCACCAGCCGAAGTAAAACGATAGGAATCCTTTCCCTCCCTATCAATTTCAAAATCGTGTCCGTCGTGCTTTATAACGGCAACCGCATAACCCTCAGCAGTAAAAGCTGAAACGAGCTTTTCAATTACTGTTGTTTTACCTGTTCCCGAGAAAGCAGAAAAAGCAAATATCGGTACGCTTTGCATAACTCAGCCTCCAATTTCATTCATGTTTCTTCCTGAGCCACTGCGCTGATTAAGGGACAAAGGATTATGGGCAAGGGGCTTTGAAAGAATAGCGCTCTTCAATATCTGCTTCATTTCTTCCATGTTTTTGCCCTTAAGGGAATATTCTACATTAGAATGAAGGCAGGGCTTCACTTTTCCATCTGCAGTAACGCGTATCCTGTCGCATGCTGCGCAGAAATGATTGCTTATAGGGCTAATAATTCCAATGTTTCCCATTGCTCCCGGGATTTTATAAAGTCTTGCAACACCGTCAGCGGCTTTTTGCGGGATAAGCTTAGGCAAGGCCTTGATAACCACCTCACTGCTGACATATGATTTTTCGTCAAAATCACCGCCGTCATACATTGGCATAAGTTCAATAAAGCGAAGGTCAAGAGGATATCTCACAGTAAGTTCAGCGAGAGAGGATATTTCGTCATCGTTAAATCCGCCAATTAAAACAGTGTTTATTTTAACCTTATCAAAGCCCGCATCAATCGCAGCCTCAATTCCCCTGAAAGCAGAAGTAAGATCACCTCTGCGGCTCATATATGCATATTTTTCGCCGGAAAGAGTATCAAGGCTTATATTAACTCTGTTAACGCCTGCAGCTTTAAGCTTTGCCGCCATTTCAGGCAAGAGTGTACCATTTGTAGTGATGCAAACTTCGTCTATGCCTTTAACAGCGGAAGCTCTTTGGCAAATGGAAACAATATTCTTCTTAACTAGAGGCTCACCACCGGTTATGCGGAGCTTGTTAAAGCCAAGTCGAGACGCTGCCTCAACAACCATAATCATTTCATCTTCGCTTAGCATATCCTCATGGCGTTTTTTAAAAACTCCATCTTCAGGCATGCAGTAACGGCAGCGAAGGTTGCAGCGCTCCGTAACAGATAAACGCAAATATCTGATTTCCCTTCCGAAGTTATCAATCATAATACAATTCTCCAAGAATACCGTATCTATATATGATAGGATAACATTCCCCAGACAAAACATCAACAAAAATTGAACTCCCAATATAATAAAGAAGCACAGGAAATTAACCTGTGCTTCTCTAAATTATTTACCGCTTATTGTTATTCCGTCAAAGGCTATCCAAGGCAGACTTGTTCCGCCGTCACATTCTTTCTCTCGAGAAATATCGCGGATGCTGTTGAGCATTTCGGAAAGATTGCCGTTAATCATAACTTCGCTGACGGCATCGCCTATCTTGCCGTTTTCAATAATAAAGCTATTCTTGGCAACCATTGAAAAGTCGCCGGAGGAAGAGGGTCTTCCGCCTGAAATTCGGCCAAGCAAAAGTCCTCTTTCTATGCCTTTAACAATGTCTTCCACAGCCTTTTCACCTGCAGCAACAGAAAGGTTCTCAAGAGAGTAGTTCAAAGAACGCTCAAAACCGGTCTTATTTGCAAAATACTTATTGATGACAAAACATTGCAATACACCGTTTTTTATAAGGTCAAACTTCTCGGTAAGATAACCGTCAGAAGTCCAGCGGCTTCCGGAAATAATGTCATCGCAGCAAGGAGAAAGACTTATGTTCAATCTTTCATCTGCAACACGTTCGCCAACCTTGTCTTTCCAAATGCTGGTTCCGGAGCTTACAGCAGCACCGTCTGCAAAAGTGCCAAGGGCATAATAAAGGATTTCTCCAAGGCATCCGGGAGGCACAAGTACAGTTCCCTGATATTTTCCGGGAATTGACTTTGTATGAATTTGTTTTTCAACGCTTGCAAGATCCCTGCGAAGAGAAGCTTGCTCAATGAAAGGAATTGAAAGGTCCACTGTTTCAAATCCGCAGCCAAAGAAGGATGATCCTTTTCCGTTTTCATGAGCAGAAAACATCATCATGAGATTATAGCTGCCGCTGTATCTGTCAAAACAGGAACCATTGGTGTTCATATAAACCCGTTTGCGTGATTTATGAGAGACTATAAGCTGCTCAATAATAATCTTGGGATAATCCTGCTTAATCACATCAACAAGCTCTCTGCAGCGGGAGAAGAAAAGCTCCATTTCGGGCTTTGTAACTCCGTCAACATATGAGGCATTCCCTGCATTGGGTCCAAACTCCCAATCATTATCGGCTTCTGAAGCATTAGCTGCAGCAATACAGCTATCAGCAGCATTATTGATAGACTCAGCATCAAAATGGTTAATAGCTGCGCTTCCCTTTTTTCCGTCTCTAAGAGCAGTGAGAACAAGGGAATTATCAAACATTGTGCGAAACAGAGAAAACTCTCCGCCATCAACATTAAATTCCCGTGTTTCAACATATGCTGCACTAACAGATGCACTGTCGGCACCACGCTCAGATAAGGCTGAGAGGGCGCAAGCTGCTATTTTTTTAAGTTCCTTCATATCAGCGACCTCCAATCATAACCTTGCATCTGAGAGCGGGACCGCCCATACCAACCGGCATTGGCTGCTTCTTGCCGCAAGTTCCACTGCTTGTCCAATTAACAGTATCGGAAACCATATCAACAGTTTTAAGCATATCAAAAGCAATTCCGCTGATAGTTGTATCGAGAATGGGACGGCACAGCTTGCCATTTTTGATCTCATATCCGGAACAAATACCAAACATAAACTCGCCGGTTGTGTCTGCCTGACCGTTATTATAGTCGAGGAGATAATAACCGTCGTCAACAGATGCGATAATATCCTCCAGCTTATCCTTGCCGGGAAGAATAAGAGTGTTTCTCATGCGGATAAGAGGTTCATCGGAAAAGAGCCATGCGCGTGCATTTCCGCAGGGCTTCACCCCAAATCGCTGTGCGCTTTCCCGGTTATTCATATAACCAACCAATATGCCGTCCTTAATAATCTCAGCATCCTCGGCGGGAGTTCCTTCGTCGTCAACATAAATAGGCTGGGGAGTCTGTTCGCCAAATGCGGTATTGGCAAAATCCGTCAGACTAACAAGCTCGGAAGCGACCTGCTTGCCAAGATAAGGACCTGCTACACTTCCGCCTATAACCAGATCAGCTTCAACTGTATGTCCAACTGCTTCATGAGCCAGAATACCGGCCATAGTGGAACCCATAACAACGGTTTTAACACCTGCTTCAGGATAAACGCCGTTTCTCTTCTGCATAAGACGTTCATATATTTCGTCCACTTTTGCGTAAAGAGAAGGCATGTCATTTGCTATATCAAGCATTGAACCGTAACCGCCAAAAGCACCGCTAAGATCAACAGGATTCCCCTTCTCGCCCATTGCAGTAAGCTTAAACTTAATATGGCTGCGCGTTATGTTTGCGTGAGTATCATATCCGTCAGAACATATAAGAAGCTTCTCAACACCGTTGGATGTGGCAACAAGCATACGGTCAATAAGCTCAGGACACTTGTCTGCTATGTAAGCATCCAACATTCTCAGAATTTCAACATAGGTCTTCTGTTCAGGGTCCGCCATATTGACATCCATAATACGCTTACCGGAAGCAATAGCGGGAAACATTTCCCGCTGCTTATTTATATGAGTGTCAAGAAAATTTGCATTTTCCAACGATGCCTTCAAAACCTTTTTAACAGCTTCATCGCTGAGTTCTGCCATAGATGCAAAACCATATACCCCATTTTTGTAACTGCGGGCGGATACGCCGGATATATCTTCCCTGTCGTTTTTTATAATGTTTCCGCCCATTAATCCAACAACGCGGTTGCGGTTCACCTGAGCGCGAAGCTCAGTGTGTACCCCGCTGGGCATTGCAGATTTATAGCCGGATAAAATATCTTTAAACATAGTCTGCCTCCAATTAGTTTTCATTCCAATACAGTAATATTATACCAAAATGAATAATTTATCAAGCAAGCGGATACACATTAACGCAGACAATAAAAAAAGTCCATCAAATCAGTGATTTGATGGACTTTATATTAAATATTTATCAGGTCCAGTCTTTTTGGATCATCTCTGCATAATCATCGCGCTTAATAGCGATTATATACAACACAGTATCATAGGCTATTGTAAGGGTGAATATGGCCATGGCGATTATCATTATAAGGTTAAAGGGCCAGAGAGGCATATAAATAACATCGGTGACATAACCTTTGTTGATGCTGTCAAGAGTCTGCATATATGCAGCCCAAGTGGTTGCCCCTGCAACAACAACAGAGAGGAGACTCATAAGGGAGAAAAGAACATATCTCAATGCTCTGGGCAGCTTTGCAATAATAAGTGTCATATTTATGTGTGCTTTTTTGCTCTGAGCATAGGCAAAGGAGCAAAATACCGCGCACATAAGGAGCTGCTGGGTAATATCATAAGTTCCGATAATATTTTTATTAAAAAGCTTATGATAAAGAACATCGGCTACATTCAGCAGCATCATAGCCGCCACGCAAACAAAGCTGATATATCCAACTATAGTGGTGAATTTCTCAACCTTTGCACTTATATTTTTAACTTTTTCCATAGATGCCACCTCAATTCAGGTTGGGAAGCACCATAACTATATCCGGGAATACGGTTATAAGTGCAACACCGATGAAAATTGTAATAACAAAAGGCAAGGCTCCCTTGTAAATTGTGCTAAGCGGTATATCCTTCGCGACACCCGATATAATAAAGCAGTTTAGTCCGACAGGAGGAGCAATAGCGCCAAGTTCCATAACGAGAATGACATAGATGCCAAACCAGATAACGTCAAAGCCAAGAGTCTGGGCAATGGGCCAGAAGATGGGAACGGTGAGCATTATCATGGGGAGCTCGTCCATTATCATTCCGAGGAAGAGATAAACTATAGTCATCAGAAGGATAATGACATATTTGGAGACATCTAAGCCGCCGATGAAATCGGCAAGGACTGTGGGAATGGTGGAGATGGTAAGGAACTTGCAGAAAACATCAGCACCGATAATAATAAGGAACGTCATGGCGAAAGTCTGAATAGAAGTCCACATTGCAGCCTTGAACTTAAGCCAGAAGTTCTTCCATGTAAACTCACCGCGTATCATCATATTGATACCCATAATGACCATTGCAAGGAAAGCACCAACTGCAGATGCCTGGTTAACGGAGAACCATCCAAGGAACATTCCGCCAAGAACAATGCCGAAAAGAACCACAACGCCAACAAGTCCCTTCAAGGAAACAAGGCGCTCCTTCCAGGTGTAATCAGCGCCCCTGGGAGCGAGGGATTTATTGGTTGTGACCTGAATGATGATCGTAGCGATGCAAAGAACAGCCATCATAACTCCGGGAAGAATACCGGCAATGAACATATCACCGATAGAAGCTTCAGCAATGATGGAGTAAATAATCATTGGTGTACTGGGTGGTATAAGTATGCCAAGAGTACCGCCCATAGCAACAGAGCCTGTTGCAAGACGGTCATTATAGCCGTACTTACGCATTTCAGGAACTGCAATAGTACCCATTGTTGCGCAGGTGGCGGCATTGGAACCGCAAATTGCACCAAAGCCGGCGCAAGCGGCAATTGTAGCGCAGGCAAGAGAGCCGGGAAGCTTATTGAACCACTTGTTTGCGCAGTCATAAAGTCCGCCGGAAAGGCCTGCATGATAGGCAAAGTTACCCATTAGTATGAAAAGCGGCACAACCATAAAGGAGTAGTTGCGCGCATTGGTTGCAGGGTCAGTGCGCAGTATGGCAATGGCGGCCTTGGGATTAATAATAATACCATATCCCACAAAACCTACCATAAGCAGCGCAAGTCCGATATTCATTCCAAGGAATATCAGAACAAGGAATGCGACAATTCCTAAAATGCCGATAGTAATTACATCCATTTATGTATATGTCCTTTCGCAGCCATCACTTAAAAGTGAAGCTCCATTTAGATAATCCCACCACGCTTGGAGCGTGGTGGGATATTAATGCTTTTATCTAAGTCGCAATATCAGAGCTTAGCCGCCGTAGGAAACAGCAAGCTCCTTTGCCTTTGCAAGGAATGCAGCGGCATCAAAGCCGTCAACAGACTGCTGCTGGCTCCACTTTGCAGCATACTCATCAGCTGCAACTGCGAACTCTGCCTTAGCCTCATCGGAAACAGTGACGAACTCGCCGCCTGCGGCAACGATATCATCGCGGGCAACATTAACAGCATCAGCAAATGCCTGAGCGGCACCAAGGGATGCTTCCTTGCCGGAAATGGAGTCAATAGCATCCTGAAGCTCCTTGGGGAGGCTGTTCCACTGATCCATGTTCATAATGAGGGCAAAGGGACCGTCATACATGGGCAGGTCGGTGTAGTAGCTGGTAACTTCCTCGAGGGAGAAGTTGGTAATTCCGGAGGGCTCGAAGATGTAGCCGGAGATAACGCCCTTTTCGATGGACTCATAAACCTCGGGAGGAGGCATGGGAATGGGGTTTGCGCCCCAGGTGGTGAGCAGATCGGTGATGGCGCCTGCGGGGCAACGCATGGAGCGGCCCTTCAGGTCAGCAACGCTGGTGATGGGAGCATCAGCAGAAGCGAACATCATACCGGGGTTGCCGTAGAGCATAAGGAGCTTATAGTCGCCCCACTCTTCCTGCATCTTGTCATACTCGCCATAGAGGTCCCAAAGAACATTGGTAGAAACAATGGGATCGCCGAAGCCCTGGAAGGGCAGGTTAATGACGTCAGCAAGGGGGAACTGACCTGCATAGTAGGAAGTGTAGAGCCAGCCGATGTCAACAGCGCCTTCTGCAACCTTAACACCAATATCGGTAGCGGCAGACAGAGTGCTGTTATCATAAAGGGTGATCTTTACCTTTCCATCGGTTACCTCATAGACCTTATCGATCCAGCTCTGCATATAAATTGCATTGGGAGTGGTCTTGGGGTCGTGCATGGACAGGGTGAACTCATAAACTTCAGCCTCTTTTGCGCCGCAGCCGGCAAAAAGACCGAGAACGAGAACAAGCACGAGTGCAAATGCGATAATCTTTTTCATTTCATTTACCTCCGTTTTCTTTGAGATTATTCAGTCTTTCTATCTCTTAAAGACACCTTTAATATACTTCTTTAATATGTAAAAGTCAATGTATATAATCACTTATTTATATTCGTTATTTTAATATCAAAAAGAGGGAGCGATCAATTCGCTCCCTCTCTCCTATTTGCATTTACTGCATGCCGTTTTCGTAGGCCTCGATCATCTTTTTGACCATCTGACCACCAACGCTGCCGGCCTGACGGGAAGTGAGGTCACCGTTGTAACCCTGCTTGAGGTTAACACCAACCTGAGAAGCAGCTTCCATCTTGAAACGATCCATTGCCTCGCGTGCATTGGGGTTCATAATGTTGTTAGACTTTCTGGACATTGTAACATCTCCTTTGCAATGTTTATTGGGCTTTTTTATCCCGACAATAGCATTTGCAAAGGACATTCTTATATGCTTTGAAATTTTAGGAATTAATTCTTGGACATAAGCTTGCTTGCCGCTCTGAGCATAAGACGCTTTGTACCGACTTTATCAAAAGCAATTTCAACAAGATGATCTCCACCCATAGGAGTCATGGAAATAATCATACCCGTACCGAAGGAACGATGGGAAACCATGTCGCCCTTCCTGAAAGCAGGAGGTTCTGCCTTCTTAGTTTCAGGCGTGATGATAGGCCGCGCACTCTTATGATAGGTGGGCTTTGAGTATTCTTCAAATCCCCTTGGCTTATCGGAAAAGTTGTATCCTTTAGGTACATAACTCTTTTTGATATGCTCAGAAGGAATTTCTTCCACAAATCGGGACACTCTGTTTGAACTGGTGCGTCCAAAAATCATACGCTGCGTTGCACAGGAGATATAAAGCTGTCTCATTGCACGGGTTAATGCAACATAGCAAAGGCGGCGCTCCTCTTCCATCTCTTCGGGCTCGCCTATGGCCCGGATACCGGGAAACAGTCCTTCTTCTGCACCGACGAGGAAAACATTGGGAAATTCCAGGCCCTTAGCAGAATGAATTGTCATCATAACAACGCAGTCGGCATCCTTGTCCATATTATCAAGATCCGTGTAAAGAGCTACCTCGTCAAGGAAGCCGTGAAGAGTTGAATCTCCCGTCTCTTTTATATAGCTGAGAATATTGGATTTAAGTTCCTTTACGTTTTCAATACGAGCATCATTTTCAGGAGTGGATTTTTCCTGAAGAGCACGTATGTAACCGCTTTTTTCAATAAGCTCATCATAGAGGAGGTCGCTGGGATTATTCTCCGCCAGTAAACGCAGCTCATCAATCATGGCGGCAAACTGACGAAGTCTCACTGCACTTCGCTGGAGTTCGGGATAATTATGAGCATTTTTAACGATTTCAAAAATGCTCAGCCCCTCATTGGCAGCAATCTGAATTGCCTTTTCCATACTGGAAGCGCCTATTCCGCGGGCGGGAACATTGATAATCCGCAAAAGACGAAGATCGTCGGCAGGATTGGAAATGACGTTCAAATAAGCAAGAATATCCTTAACCTCGCTGCGGTCAAAGAACTTTGTGCCGCCAAATATACGATATGGAATTCCGCGGCGCTTGAGAGCATATTCCAGTTGGTTGGACTGGGCATTGAGTCTGTAAAGCACCGCATGCTCACGCCAGTTTATACCTTGGGCGAAGTTTTCCAGTATGCGCTCTGCCACATACTGAGCTTCTTCATTTTCATTGGGGGCAACATACAAAACAAGAAGTTCACCCATATCCTCGGCAGTCCAAAGCTTTTTGCCTTTTCTGCCCCTATTGTTGCTGATAACAGCATTTGCGGCCTCAAGAATATGGCCGGTGCTTCTGTAGTTTTGCTCCAGCTTTATGACCCTTGCGCTTTTATATTGCTGTTCAAAATCAAGAATATTCTTTATCGTGGCGCCACGGAATTTATAAATACTCTGATCATCATCACCAACAACGCAGATATTCTCATATCCTCCTGCCAGAGTGCTTGCAAGAAGATACTGAAGATTATTCGTATCCTGATACTCGTCAACAAGAACATAACGGAATTTGCGCTGATAGTAATCTCTTATGTCATCGTTTTCAAGCAAAAGCTTGACCGTGTTAAGAACAAGATCATCAAAATCCATCGCGTCGGCATCACGCATGCGCTTGGCATATTCCCTGTAAAGCTCTCCTATCTTTGTTTTACGAACATCATAGCTCTTTTTAGCCTGTTCGTAATAATCATCGGGAGAAAGCATTTCGTCCTTCGCTTTGCTGATAACAGACAAAACATAACGGAAGGGAAACATTTTTTCGTCAAGGTCAAAATCCTTGATAATGCGCTTCATAAGGCTCTGGCTGTCAGCGGTGTCATAAATTGTAAAGGAGCGGCTGAAGCCAAGGCGCTCCGCGTCACGGCGAAGGATTCTGACGCAGGCGGAATGGAAGGTCTGTGCCCAGATGTCGTTGGCACCTTCACCCAAAGCCCTCTCAAGGCGGCTTTTTAGCTCTCCCGCAGCCTTATTGGTAAATGTAATAGCGATAATCCTCCAAGGCTCAACAGGGTCGAGGGCCGCTACTTTTCGGCTTTCCTCGCTAAGTCCGGCTTCCATAAGGGAAATGTCTTCTTCCCTTGCCCAGTCTGGAACCTCAAGAGAATCCGATGCTCTTCCGTAGCGCATAAGATTAACTATTCTATTGATCAAAACGGTAGTTTTTCCGCTGCCTGCGCCTGCAAGAAGCAGAAGAGGGCCTTCTGTTGTCATAACTGCTTTGCGCTGCTCAGGGTTGAGTTTAGCAAAGTCGGCCTCAATAAGCTTTCTTCTTGCCTCTATATATCTATTTTCAAAACTATGATCCATTATAACTCCTTAGACAAATATAATCCTCGGACAGTATAACACATAATGACAAAAAACTGAATCTAATTTTTCAAATATGTTCTAAGCTGCTCAATCGCCTTTCTCTCAAGTCTTGAAACCTGAACCTGACTTACACCAACAGCCCGGCTTGTTCTATCCTGAGTGAGACCGTGGAAATATCTAAGAGATATTATCATCTGTTCTTTTTCGGAAAGCCTTTTTATGGCTTCATCTAATGAAAAGCGATCAATAAGCCGCTCCTCCTGACCGTAATCTCCAAGTATGTTTTCAAGGGAAAAACCTTCTTCTCCGCTTTCATATTGGAGTGAATGAGTTGGACCCGTTGCAGTTTCTGCCGCCGCAATATCTTCCGGACTTATCCCCGTTATCGCTGATAGCTCGCTTAAACTTGGTTCTCGCCCCTGCTTTTGTTCAAGTTCATTTCTTGCGCTGCGTATTTTCTGTGCCTGTTCCTTTATTCCCCTGCTGACTTTTATAGTGCCGTCATCACGAAGGAAACGCCTTATCTCCCCTGATATTTTTGGCACTGCATAGGTGGAAAATTGTGTTCCGTATTCGCTGTCAAAACCTTGAATTGCTTTAAGAAAACCGATACACCCGATTTGAAAAAGATCCTCCGCTTCAACCCCTCTTCCAAAAAAATGTCTTGCAACTGACCATATAAGTCCGGAATTTTCCTCAATAAGTTTAGCGCTTGCATCCTTTTCTCCCGCTTTTACCCGTTCAATAAGAAGAAGCATTTCACTCTGATTCATGCTTGGACCTTATCCTTCGACGCATAGTAACGCTTGTTCCCTTACCGCAGCGGGAGCTGACCTTTATACTGTCCATAAAGCTATCCATTATAGTAAAGCCCATTCCGCAGCGCTCATCCCCACCGGTGGTATACAGCGGCTCCATTGCTTTTTTTACATTTTCAATACCTCTTCCCTTGTCTTTTACACAAATCTCAAAGGTTTCATCATCAAAAATCCGAAGCTTAATCCATACTGTGCCAACATTTTCTGGGTATGCGTGGACGATTGCATTAGTCACCGCCTCACTTACCGCCGTTTTTATATCTCCCAATTCATCAATGCATGGATCAAGCTGTGCTGCAAAGGCGGCAACCGCAGTTCTTGCAAAAGCCTCATTACTGCTTTTGGCGGGAAATTCAAGCTTTATGTAATTTCTTGTTTTCATTTCAAGTCTCCTTATTCATTGATATTCCGATTATTCTGTCGATTCCCGATGCATCTATAACTCTCAGAGGCTGTTTATCCGCATTCTCTATCCAGGCCTTTCCGCCGCCCAAAAACATACGTCTGTGAATTTTTAAAATCAGAGCTATTCCGGATGAATCCATAAAGCTGAGCTTCGAAAGATCAACAACACATTCTTTCGGCAAAAACTCGTCAATAAGTCGTCCGATAAGATCCATCGAATTTTTAACGCCATGATGATCAAGCTCGCCCTGCAAATACAAGGTCAGCCTCCCATCCTTATACGCAGAAAATATTTTCATTATCTTCTTCCTTTCAGTAAGATATTGAAATTTTATATAATTCCAGCTGAAAATTGTGTCAAAATAAGATAAGCGTCTGTTCAAAGGAGTTTTTTTCTGTTATATTCTTTTCGGAGGCGATTTATATGAAAAAACTTGGAATTATCGGCGGCATGGGTCCCCTTGCTACCTGCGATCTTTTCAGAAAAGTTGTTGAAAATACGGCCGCTGACAGTGACCGAGAGCATATACATATCATAATAGATAACAATTCTGCCATTCCCGACCGCACTGCAGCGATACTCCGCGGCGGTGAAAATCCCCTTCCAAAAATGAGGGAAAGCCTTTCAAGGCTCACCGAAGCCGGAGCTGATGTAGTTATCATGGGCTGCAACACCGCCCATTACTTTTATGATGCTCTCGGCGAGGACTGCAAGGTTGAACGGTTGAATATGCTCTATGAAACAATGGCTTATCTCAAGTCCAATGGCATAAAAAAAGCCGGCCTTTTGGCCAGCAGCGGAACGGTTGAAAGCGGTATATATGACCGGGCAGCTGAAAAATACGGCATTGATCTTGTTTGTCCCTGTGGTGAGGAACAGAATGCTGTAATGGGCGTAATCTATGACGGCGTTAAAGCAGGAAAATCAGATTATGATACAGCAGAATTTTGTAAAGCAGTTGAAACGCTCCTTTCAAAGGGCGCTGAAACTCTTATCCTCGGCTGTACCGAGCTTCCTCTCGCTATGGATATGTACTCTCTCTCCTTCCCCGCTGTTGACCCCACGCTTATTCTTGCAAAAGCCGCAATTATAGCATGCGGATACAAAGTTAAATAAAAAAGAGACCATCTTTTGATGGTCTCTTTTTTAATATCAACCAAGTCTTGCAAGACTTTCCTTAAGGTTTTCAATAAGAGCTTCAAGCTTTGATTTCTTTTCACGCTCGGCATTAACAACTGCCTCCGGAGCGCGGGAAACAAAGTTTTCATTGGAAAGCTTTGCGATCTGGCCTGCCAGCTGCTTCTCAGCATTGGCAAGCTCCTTATTTATGCGGGCACGTTCCTTCTCGAAGTCCACGAGGTCAGCCATGGGCATAAACATACGGGAAGCATCGGTAACAACCCCAACCATACCGTCGGTGGATTCGGGAGCGGCGGTGGAAACAGTCACCTCACTGGCGTATGCCAGCTTGCAGATGAATGCTTCACCTGCTGCAAATGCTTCGGGATTTTCACTTACAATGTAGAGGTGGCTCTTTCTGGAAGGAGGAACATTCATCTCGGCACGGCGTGCACGGATGGCTTTTATGGCATCCATTACCATCTCAAAGTTGCTCTCATCCTGAGCAAAGTTCAGGTCCTCGCTGTACTTGGGATACTCGGCAATAATGAGAGCTTCACCCTCGTGAGGTAGAGCCTGCCAGATTTCTTCAGTGATGAAAGGCATAAAGGGATGGAGAAGCTTCAGTATCTCGGTAAGAACATAGAGAAGAACCTTCTGTGCGCCAATCTTTGCCTCTTCATTTTCGCCGTTGAGGCGGGGCTTGGTAAGTTCAATATACCAATCGCAGAAACTGTCCCAAATGAAATCATAAATCTTTGCAGAAGCAACGCCCAGCTCATACTTATCCATATTATCGCAGACTTCTTTGATAACGGTGTTGAGCTTGGAGAGGATCCACTTATCCTCAAGCTCCAGCTTTTCGGGGAGAGCATTCTCATCAATAGTGAGATTCATCATCACAAATCGGCTGGCGTTCCAGATCTTGTTGCAGAAGTTGCGCATTGCCTCAGTCTTTTCAACAAAGAAACGGGTATCGTTTCCGGGGCTGTTGCCGGTGATAAGGTTGAAGCGGAGTGCATCTGCGCCATACTTTTCTGCCATCTCGAGAGGATCAATGCCGTTGCCGAGGCTCTTGCTCATCTTGCGTCCCTTGTTATCGCGAACGAGACCGTGGATAAACACGGTGTCAAAGGGATGTTTGCCCATATGCTCCAATCCGGAAGTAATCATACGGGAAACCCAGAAAGTGATTATATCATAGCCGGTGACAAGAACACTGGTGGGATACCAATAATCAAGTTCGGGAGTCTTCTCAGGCCATCCCATTGTTGAGAAGGGCCAAAGAGCGGAGGAGAACCAGGTATCAAGAACATCCTCATCGCGAGTGATGGATTTGCTGCCGCAATGGGCGCATTCGGTTGCGTCCTCACGGGAAACAGTTATTTTGCCGCACTCATCGCAGTACCATGCGGGAATCTGATGACCCCACCAGAGCTGACGGGAAATGCACCAGTCATGGAGATTTTCCATCCAGTTCATATAGTTTTTGGTAAAGCGTTCAGGAACGAATTTAACCTCGCCTTCACGGACAGAGCGGATGGCTTCCTTGGCAAGGGGTCCCATCTTAACGAACCACTGGGGACTGGTAAGAGGTTCAACGGTAGTTCCGCAGCGATAGCATGTGCTTACATTATGCTGATATTCCTCAGTTTCGAGAAGATAGCCAGCTTCGTTCAGATCATTAAGAATTGCTCTTCTTGCCTCGTAGCGGTCAAGACCGTCGTACTTACCGCCGTTAATAATCTTTGCGTCCTCATCAATGACAAGAATTTGCTCAAGATTATGACGGAGACCGGCTTCGTAGTCATTGGGGTCGTGGCAGGGAGTCAGCTTAACAGCGCCGGTACCAAAGCCAAGCTCAACGAAATCGTCGGCCACAACGGGAATTTCGCGACCAACAAGGGGAAGAATAACGGTTTTGCCTACAAGATGGGTATATCGCTCATCTTCGGGGTGAACGGCAACACCGCTGTCACCGAGCATAGTCTCGGGACGGGTGGTGGCAACAACAAGGTATTCCTCAGAATCCTTGATGGGGTACTTTATATGCCAGAGATGACCGGGCTCGGCCTTAAACTCAACCTCAGCGTCACTGAGAGCAGTGCGGCAATGGGGGCACCAGTTGATTATGCGGCTTCCCTTATAGATAAGACCCTTTTCATAGAGAGAAACAAATACTTCGCGAACTGCCTTGGAGCAACCTTCATCCATAGTGAAGCGCTGGCGATCCCAATCGCAGGAGGTTCCGAGAACCTTTTGCTGCTCAACTATACGGTTGCCGTACTTTTCTTTCCATTCCCAAACGCGCTCAAGGAACTTTTCGCGGCCAAGGTCGTAACGGGTAAGACCTTCCTTGGTACGAAGCTCTTCTTCAACCTTTATCTGGGTTGCAATACCTGCGTGGTCTGTGCCGGGAAGCCAAAGAGCAGCATATCCCTGCATTCTCTTATAACGGGTAAGAATGTCCTGCAAAGTGCAGTCCATAGCATGACCCATATGGAGCTGACCGGTAACATTGGGAGGGGGCATAACAATTGAGAAGGGCTTTTTATCGGGATCTATCTTACCTTTGAAATAGCCGCCTTTCATCCACATATCATAGATTTTCTGTTCAACTGCCTGGGGTTCGTAAATTTTAGGCAATTCTTTCATTTGGATATCCTCCTTAAAAAATGAAAAAGCCCCGAGATAATAATCTCAGGGCGATAAATTAACCGTGGTACCACCTGAATTCCGCTATAAAAGCGGCACTCAACGCTCTGTAACGGGAGCTCCCGCCCTCCCCTACTTTATTTCAGGGAGAAAGCTCAAGGCCGACCTTCGTAAGCTCACCCCGGAAACTCGCAGCAACCGTTTCCTCTCTGAAGGGGTAAATTCTTCCTACTCCTGCCAATCGCAGCATTTAACTCACATATTATACCCATAACTATTATTATTTGTCAAATATATTTCTTAAAAAGCAAATTCAAAAACTTGTAAATATATAAAACTTGGTGTATAATACCAAAGTTAATTTGTATTTTTTCAATGGAGTTGAAAATAAATGGAAGAAATCAGCAGCAACTTTATTCATGAGTTTATAAAGGAAGATCTTGCCCCCGGAGGACGCTTTGAGGGTCAGACTGTCCATACCCGTTTTCCCCCTGAGCCCAACGGCTATCTTCACATCGGTCACTGCAAGGCACTTTGCATAGACTTCGGCACCGCTGAGAAATTTAACGGACTTTGCAATCTCCGCATGGACGATACCAACCCCGCCAAAGAAGACACCGAGTATGTAGACGCCATTCAGGAAGATATTCACTGGCTGGGCTTCGACTGGGGTGACCGTTTCTTCTACGGAAGCGATTACTTTGAGAAGGATTACGAATACGCTGTTGAGCTTATCAATAAGGGGCTCGCTTATGTATGCGAGCTGAGCCCTGAGGAATTCAAGGCCAACCGCGGCGATATCGGCACTCCTGCAACATCGCCTTACAGAGACCGTCCTATTGAAGAGAGCCTCGACCTTTTCCAGCGTATGCGCAACGGAGAATTTCCCGAGGGCAAATATACCCTTCGCGCAAAGATCGATCTTGCAAGCGGCAACTTCAATATGCGCGACCCCGTTATATACCGCATCAAGTATATCGAGCATCATCGTCAGGGCACAAAATGGTGCATCTTCCCCATGTATGACTTCGCCCACCCCATTCAGGACGCCCTTGAGGGAATAACCCATTCTCTTTGCTCTCTGGAATACGAGGACCATCGTCCTCTCTATGATTGGGTTGTCAACAACGTTTCCGTTCCCTGCAAGCCCCGCCAGATCGAGTTTGCCCGCCTCGGTATTAACTACACCGTTATGTCCAAGCGCAAGCTTCGCTATCTTGTTGAAAACAGTCTGGTATCCGGTTGGGATGACCCCCGTATGCCTACGCTCTGCGGACTCCGCCGCCGCGGATACACCCCTGCTGCCATCCGCAATTTTTGCGACCGCATAGGCGTTGCTAAAGTTCCCAGCACCATTGAGTTCGGATTCCTCGAGCATTGTCTCCGTGAAGACCTGAATATGAACGCACAGCGCGCTATGGCTGTTCTGCGCCCCATCAAGCTTACTATCACGAATTATCCCGAAGGACAGAGCGAGATGCTTGAGGTTGAAAACAACCCCAACGATCCCGAAGCCGGAACACGCCTCGTAAGTTTCTCCCGCGAATGCTACATTGAGAGCGAAGACTTCCTCGAAGTTCCTGTTCCTAAGTATAAGCGCCTCTATCCCGAAGGGCCTGAGGGCCGTCTGAAGGGCGCATATCTCATCAAGTGCACCGGCTGCGTCAAAGACGAATACGGCAACATCACCGAAATTCTCTGCACCTATGACCCCGAGTCCCGGGGCGGAGATCCTGCCGACGGACGCAAGGTTAAGGGCGCTACCATTCACTGGGTCGATGCAAACAACTGCGCTGACGCTGAGATTCGTCTTTATTCCAATCTCTTTGCCGACGAAAATCCCGACGGTGAAGGCAAAGATTATATCGATTGCATGAACAGCGAATCTCTGGAAGTTCTCACCGGCGCAAAGGTTGAAAATATGCTTCGTGATGCAAAAACAGGAGACCGTTTCCAGTTCCTGCGCATGGGTTATTTCTGCGCCGACAGCAAGGATTCTTCTCCCGAACACCTTGTTTTCAACCGCGCTGTTGCCCTTAAAGATGGATTTAAAAAGTAAAATGCATTAAAAGAGAAGCGCCGCCGCGCTTCTCTTTTTTCTTGTAAAAATTTTGCATTGTGTTACAATAAGTACAATATAGTCTTAGGGAGTATAATTATGGAACTTAAGTTCAAGGCACAGATAATGGATGCTGCCGGTGTGGAAAGAACTCTTATCCGCATCGCCCATCAGATTATCGAAAAAAACCAGGGTGTTGATAACATCTGCCTTATCGGAATAAAAACACGCGGTGTGCCCCTTGCCAAAAGAATTGCCGAAAATATTAAGAAAATCGAAAATATTGATGTACCCGTGGGAGAACTAGATATAACTCTCTACAGAGATGATCTGAGCAAAGTTAGCGATTCCCCAGTGGTTAGTGACACCAACATTCCCTTTTCAATTAAGGACAAGACCGTTATACTCGTGGATGATGTTATCTACACATGCAGGACATCTCGTGCTGCACTCGACGCGATAATGGCCATAAGCAGACCCGCCCGCATTCAGCTTTTTGCAATGGTGGACAGAGGTCACGCCGAACTTCCCATCAAAGCCAACTATGTCGGAAAAAATATCCCCACTTCTCATTCCGAGTTTGTCTCTGTTAAGCTTGAAGAGAGCGACGGAGAAACTAATATCAGCATTTACCATAAGTTAGAAAGAAAGTAAGTTTGGAGGAAAATTATGAGCAAAGAAAAAGTAAAAGTCGGGGCCGAGCCCGTATATGATGCCCGAAAGCTTGGTGTCCCCAGAATGCTGGTACTCGGCTTCCAGCATATGTTCGCTATGTTTGGCGCAACCGTTCTTGTTCCTGCTCTGACAGGCCTTAGCGTTTCTGCAACCCTTCTTTTTGCCGGTATCGGAACCCTCCTTTTCCATCTGCTTGCTAAAGGCAAGGTTCCCGCTTTTCTGGGTTCCTCTTTCGCCTTCCTTGCAGGTTACTTTGCAATCGCACCCAACGGCGAGCCCGAGCTTCTTCCCTACGCCTGCTTTGGTGTTGCCTGTGCAGGTATTCTCTATCTAATTCTTGCTGCTCTTTTCAAAATATTCGGTATTAAGAAGGTAATGCGCTTCTTCCCCCCCATTGTTACCGGTCCTATAATTATTTCTATCGGCCTTAGTTTCTCCGGTTCCGCAATTACCAACTGCGGTACCAACTGGTGGATAGCCGTTGTTGCAATTGCAGTTGTTATTGTCTGCAACATCTGGGGCAAGGGAATGATCAAGATTATACCCATTCTTCTCGGCGTTGTTATCTCCTATATTCTTGCTGCTGTTACCGGCAATGTTGATTTCACCGCTGTTAAGGATGCTCCCTGGATCGGTCTTCCCTTCCAGTGGCAGAATACCGTATTCGGTCTTTTCTCCGGTGATTTTGATGCAGGCCTGCTTATAACTGCCGTTGTGACTATTGTTCCCCTTGCCATTGCCACAATGGTTGAGCACATCGGTGATATGTGCGCCATTTCTTCCACCTGTGAGCGCAATTATCTTGTAGATCCCGGCTTCCACCGCACCTTGCTTGGTGACGGTCTTGCCACAACTCTCGCTTCTCTGTTCGGTGCACCCGCAAACACCACCTACGGCGAGAATACCGGTGTTCTGGCTCTCAGCCGCGTCTATGATCCCCGCGTAATCCGTCTTGCCGCCATCATCGCTGTAATCTTCTCCTTCTGCCCTAAGTTTGCTGCTCTTATCGCCGCAATGCCCGCTGCCACAATCGGCGGCGTCAGCCTTGTTCTTTACGGTATGATTTCCGCTGTCGGTGTCCGTAATGTTGTTGAAAACCAGGTCGATTTCACTAAATCCAGAAACGTTATAATTGCCGCTCTCATCCTTGTTCTCGCTATCGGTATTACCTATGCCGGTTCCATTGTTATTCCCATCGGTAATTTCAGCATCACCCTCTCCGGTCTTGCAGTTGCCGCCATTGTCGGTATCGTCCTCAACGCTATACTCCCCGGAAAGGACTATGAGTTCAAACAGGATGACCTTGGCTCCAAGAGCGTTAACTTTAAGGTCTGATGCCCCACAACAGTTTTCCTTGTCCTTTTTGCGGCCACACCGCTACAGTTGAACAGTTTTTCATTGATAATAACGACTGGTTCCAATGTGTTTGTCTAAGCTGCGGTGAGCCCAGTTTCTTCTTTGAAAAAGCGGATGAAGCAATAAAAGCGTGGTGTGATGAAGCAAAATTACGCAAAAACGGTTTTATTGGAGAATAACTATGAATAATAATAACAAACAGTTATGGCAGGCTCTGAAATTCACACTCTTTTCAGCTTCTGCCGGGATAGTTCAGGTTGCTTCCTTTGCCCTTCTCGAAATTTTTATAAAAGATTATTGGATTCCATACCTTGTATCCTTGATACTTTCTATTATCTGGAACTTTACACTTAACCGCAGATACACTTTCAAGTCTGCCGCGAATGTTCCTGTGGCTATGGCAAAGGTCTTTGGATTTTATCTTGTTTTTACACCCGTATCAACATATCTTGGCGACTTGGCGGAACACTGTGGAGTTAACGATTTCATTATCCTCATAATCACCATGCTTTCCAACTTTGTTCTGGAATTCCTGTTTTGCAAGTTTGTCGTTTACCGAGGGAAGGAAGACACCCTTAAAAGCAAAAATAAAGAATAAAAAAGCTGCATCACAATGTGATGCAGCTTTTTTATTGAATAATTATGCCTTGCCGTTGCATCCGAGAACATTGACGAGCTTATGAGCAACCATGTCCTTGATGGCAACGCGTGCGGGCTTGAGATACTGGCGGGGGTCAAAATGATCGGGATGAGCATTGAAGTACTCGCGGATGCAGGCGGTCATTGCAAGACGCAGGTCGGAGTCAATATTGATCTTGCAGACAGCCATCTCAGCGGCCTTGCGAAGCTGCTCCTCGGGGATACCGATAGCACCGGGCATATTACCACCGTTGGCATTGATCTTCTGAACGAATTCCTGGGGAACGGAAGAAGAACCGTGGAGAACGATGGGGAAACCGGGCAGACGGCGGGAAACATCCTCAAGAATATCAAAGCGCAGCTTGGGATCGGTGCCGGGCTTGAACTTATATGCGCCGTGGCTGGTGCCGATTGCGATTGCAAGGGAGTCGCATCCGGTGCGCTCAACAAACTCCTGAACATCTTCTGCGCGGGTGTAGGAAGAGTCCTCTGCAGAAACGTTTACCTCATCCTCAACACCGGCAAGAGTGCCGAGCTCAGCTTCAACAACAACACCGTGGTCGTGAGCATACTGAACAACCTGCTTGGTGAGGGCAATATTATCCTCGAAGCTCTTGGAAGAAGCATCGATCATAACGGAGGTAAAGCCGCCATCAATGCAGCTCTTGCAGATTTCGAAGCTGTCACCATGGTCGAGGTGAACGCAAATGGGAAGGGCGAAACCGGCACTCTGCTCTGCATCCTCGACGGCTGCTTCAATAAGCTTCATGAGATAAACATGCTTTGCATAGCTGCGTGCGCCTTTGCTAACCTGAAGGATCAGGGGTGCGCGCTGCTCAATAGCAGCCTCAGTGATTCCCTGAATAATCTCCATATTGTTAACATTGAAAGCGCCAATGGCATAGCCGCCCTTATAGGCTTTTTCAAACATTTCCTTGGAAGTTACGATAGGCATTGACAAACATCTCCTAAAATAATATTATAAGTTTAAACGTACGGACGTTTGGTATAACTTATTTATATTTGCATTGTATCAAACATCTGCGAAAAAATAAACCATTATTTGCACATTTTTAGAATTTTTTATAAATTAATTATTTGATATGTGCTATAATTCAAAATGTTAATTTAATTTTGGAGGAAAATTCAATGGAAAACACCAAAGTTCTCAGAGGCGCCTGCATTATCGGTCAGTCCGGCGGCCCCACCGCTGTTATCAACGCCAGTGCTTACGGTGCAATCAGAGCCGGCCTTGACAGCGACGTTATCACCAATGTCTACGGTGCCGCACACGGTATCAAGGGCGTTCTTGATGACAAGCTCTACGATATGAGCAAGGAAGATCCCGCTGAGCTGAAGCTTATGCTCAACACCCCATCTTCCGAGCTGGGTTCCTGCCGCTATAAAATCGCCGATCCTGATGTAGATGACACCGATTATAAGCGAATTCTTGAGATATTCAAGAAGTATGATGTCCGTTACTTTTTCTATAACGGCGGCAACGATTCTATGGATACCTGCAACAAGATCAGCAAATATATGCAGCGCGTTGGCTATGACT
Source organism: Oscillospiraceae bacterium (assembly GCA_045595025.1). Taxonomy (GTDB): domain Bacteria; phylum Bacillota; class Clostridia; order Oscillospirales; family Oscillospiraceae; genus SIG459. The sequence goes on from JAZNZR010000105.1 coordinate 45,973, forward strand.
GCCGCGTAATGGGTATTCCCAAGACCATCGACAACGACCTTTTCGGAACCGACCACTGCCCCGGCTTTGCCAGCGCAGCCAAGTATATTGCTACCTCCTGCATGGAAGTATACAAAGATGCAACCGTTTATGACAACAGCCAGATAACCGTTATCGAAATTATGGGTCGTCACGCAGGCTGGCTTGCAGCTGCAGCCGGACTTGCTACCCATTTCGGTGCAGGTCCCGACCTTATCTATCTGCCTGAGACCGACTTTGATATGGATAAGTTTTTTGCAGACGTAGAAAAAGTTTATGCCACTAAAAACAAGGTCCTCATCGCCGTCTCCGAGGGCATCCACTATGCCGATGGCCGTTTTGTTTCCGAAGCTGAAACAAGCGCTACCGACGGTTTCGGTCACGCACAGCTTGGCGGTCTCGCTGTTAAGCTTGCTGATGCTCTCAAAAAGCGTACCGGCGCTAAGGTCCGCGGTATCGAACTTAGCCTGCTCCAGCGCTGCGGCGCTCATCTTGCTTCCAAGGTTGACGTTGAAGAAGCCGAAATGGCCGGCCGCGTTGCCGTTGAGTCCGCTGTCAGTGGGGAGACCGACAAGATGGTTGCTTTCAAGCGTGTAATGGTCAACGGTGAGTATACCTGCGAGCCTATGCTCCTCAATCTCAGCGATGTTGCTAACTTTGAGAAGAAGGTTCCTCTTGAGTGGATCAATGCAGAGGGCAACGGCGTAACCTCTGAATTCATTGACTACGCTCTTCCTCTCATTCAGGGCACTCCCGAGCGTCCCACCGAGTACTCTCTCCCCCGCTATGCTAAGCTGAAGAAAGTCCTTGCCAAGTAATTAATGATATCAAAAAAATAAAACCTCTCAAGAGAGAGGTTTTATTTTTTATTTCTTAAGAAGATTTTCTCCGACTTTATAAATATCACCGGCACCGACGGTCAGTATCAGATCTCCGGGTGCTGCTGTCCAGCGAAGAGTCTTTTCAATTTCCTCAAAGCTGTCAATATACATGCAGTTGGGAATTTCCTTTGCAATATCCTTGCTTGATATGCCTATTGTATTGATTTCACGAGCGGCATATATGTCCGCAAGAATGCAGATATCAGGACGGCGCAACTGCTCAACGAAATCATTAAACAACGCATGAGTTCTGGTATAAGTATGCGGCTGGAAAACAACAATAGTTCTCTTGTATCCCAGAGGCTCTACAGCATCCATGAGGCACATAAGCTCACCGGGATGATGGGCATAGTCATCATAAACATCTGCGCCATTGAACTTACCCTTAAACTCAAAGCGTCTTCCCGCTCCGGTAAACGCTGCAAGTCCGTATTTAACCGCAAGGGGTCCAGCTCCGAGGCAGATAGCAGCTGCAGTTGCAGCAAGAGCATTTTTGACAGAATGCATACCGGGCACGCGAAGAGAAACATGAGTGAACTTTCTGCCCATATACATTACATCAAAATCTGTCTGAGTTCCGAGGAAGGTTATATTCTTTGCCCAAACGTCGGCTTTATCACTAAGACCAAATGTCATAAGCTTGCGTCCGAGGGGGGCAAGAGCATCCATAGTATTCTCATCATCATAGTTTGCAACAATATGTCCATACTCGGGAACATGAGACGCAAAAATACGGAAAGATTCTTTTATATCGTCAAGATCCTTGAAGAAGTCCAGATGGTCAGCTTCAATATCGAGAATTACGGCAACAGTGGGATAGAAACTATGGAAGGAATTATAATACTCGCAGCTTTCCATAATAATGGTGTTGCCTTTTCCCACCCTATGTCCCGCCTTAAGAAGGGGCAATGTTCCGCCAATCATAACGGTGGGATCCTGCTCTGCCGCCATCATAATGTGGGTGCACATACTTGTGGTAGTGGTCTTTCCGTGAGTTCCGGCAATGCAAAGTGCATTCTCATAATCTTTCATTATAGAGCCCCATGCCTGAGTGCGCTCAAATACAGGAATTCCAAGCTTACGGGCGGCTATAATCTCGGGGTTATCATCATGAACTGCTGCAGTTCTCACAACGAAATCAATATTTTCATTAATATTGTCTTCGCTGTGGCCAATAATAACTTTTATTCCCTTTTCGCGCAAGGATGCAACATTGGCTCCTTCGCTCATATCGGAACCGCATATGTAAAGTCCCATGCCGGAAAGAACTTCCGCAAGAGGAGACATGCTCACTCCGCCAACACCTATAAGGTGACCGCGTCTTCCCGGTTTAAGATAATTGTCAAAAGATGTCATAATATACTCCTAAAACTCTTAATTCAGAGTTGTAATTTCTACAAAATGATATTATACTGTTATTCATCCAAAAATACAAGTGGAATATCCCAAAGTAATCGAAGGATCAAGAGGAAATATGAGTATTATAAATATTCCAAAGCCTGTCGAAAAAGTAATAGTGATGCTTGAGCAGGCCGGCTATGAAGCATACGCTGTAGGCGGCTGCGTCAGAGACTGCCTTCTTGGTATGGAGCCTCATGATTGGGATGTCACCACATCCGCTGCCCCAGACAGGACAATGGCCGTTTTCGGCGATGATGCAATCCCCACAGGCCTGCAATTCGGAACCGTTTCAGTTAAAAGTGATGACTATATCGTTGAGGTTACCACCTTCCGTACCGACGGAGTATATACCGATAATCGACGTCCCGATTCCATTGGCTATGCATCCAGTTTGCCTGAGGATCTTTCCAGAAGAGACTACACCGTAAACGCAATTGCATATTCCCTCTCAGGTGAAATTATCGACCCCTTCAACGGTCTCCGGGATTTGAGAAACAAATTGATCAGAGCCGTGGGCAATCCCCGGGAGCGATATGAAGAAGATGCCCTGAGAATGTTCCGGGGACTCAGAATTGCGGCCAGACTTGGCTTTTCCATCCACCCCAACACTTTCTCAGCCATTTATGAAAAAGCGCATCTGGCGGCCTTCCTTTCCGCAGAACGCATAAGGGACGAACTTAAAAAATTCCTAGTTTGCCCCAACACATATATGATCACCTGCATTTTTGAAAGCGGTCTTATGAAGTCATTCGGCATTGGCAACAGCTGTCCCGATTTTGAGATTCTTTGCGAGCTTCCGCCGGATGGTTACAGCCGTCTTTGCGCAATGTGCTATCTTTTGGAGAAGGAAAATGTTATTCCTTCCACAAAGAGCTTCCTTGAAGACCTTCGCTTTGACCGCCACTCCATAAAAATGGCTGAAGCAGTTACCTCCCTTCTTATATCCGGCTTGCCTAATGATATGATTAAGTGGAAGCATCTTTTGGCCTCCCACGGACAGGATGCCTGCATAAATGCTGCTCTTGTTGCAAACACAGTGGATAACTTCGACTTTGCTTCCGTTCTCCGCCAGGTAATAGAAAGCGGTGAGTGCTGGAGCACCAAGAGCCTTGCTATCGACGGCAATGATCTCATCGCTCTTGGATACAAAGGTAAAAGTATCGGAGACGAGCTGGAAAAGCTTCTTATCTATGTTATTGAGTGTCCCGAAGAAAACATTGCCTCCACCCTTCTCAACGTTGCCAAAAATGACCTTTCCAATTTCTAGACTAATAAAAAAGACAGAAAACCAGTCGGTTTTCTGTCTTTTGTGTTTTCTCTTAAATTAAAGAGCAGCCTTTGCCTTCTCGCAGAGAGCGGTGAAAGCAGCGGGATCATGGATAGCGGTCTCGGAGAGCATCTTACGGTTCATATCGATACCGGCGAGCTTAAGACCGTGCATGAAGGTGGAGTAGTTCATGCCGTTTGCCTTGGTGGCAGCGCTGATACGGGTGATCCACAGCTGACGGAAGTCTCTCTTCTTCAGCTTGCGGCCAACGTATGCGTAACGACCGGACTTCATCATGGCCTGGTTAGCCATCTTATAGTGCTTGGACTTTGCGCCCCAATAGCCCTTAGCAAGGCCAAGGATCTTATTTCTGTGCTTGCGCGTCATCATCGCGCCTTTAACTCTTGCCATTTCTCAAAGTCCTCCTCTTATTTGTAGGGTATCATGCGCTTGATTGCAGCAGTGTTGGTCACGTCTGCGATGGCACTCTGACGGAGGCCTCTCTTACGCTTGGTGGTTTTCTTGTTCAGGATGTGGCTCTTGTAAGCATGTGCGCGCTTGACCTTGCCGGTCTTGGTGAGATTAAATCTCTTCTTAGCGCCGCTGTGGGTCTTAAGTTTGGGCATAGTATATTTCTCCTTCCTTGGTTTAACAAAACTTATTTGGCCTTGGGTGACAGGAACATGGACATGTTTCTTCCCTCAAGCTTGGGGTTTTTGTCCATAGTTGCCACATCGGCACACTTGGCAGCAAAATCCTTGAGAAGCTGCTCACCGATATTGGTGTGAGCCATTTCTCTTCCGCGGAAACGAATGGTAACCTTCAGGCGGTCTCCGTCGGCAAGGAATTTCTGTCCGTTGCGCAGCTTGGTATTAAAGTCATTCTCACCGATACCGGGAGACATGCGGATTTCCTTGACTTCAATAACACGCTGGTTTTTCTTGGCCTCTTTCTCGCGCTTTGCCTGCTCGAAACGGTACTTGCCGTAGTCCATAATCTTACATACAGGGGGCTTGGCATTGGGAGAAATCAGCACAAGGTCCATTTCATTTTCATCGGCGATCTTCTGTGCGGCTTCAGCAGACATAATGCCCAGCTGTTCACCGGTCTCGCTTATGAGTCTGACCTCGGGGGCATCAATCTCGTCGTTTATCAGATGGTCCAGGTTTGCGATGTCAGAACACCTCCATAAAAAATAAATGCGAATGCACATAATCCTAGCATCCGCACAAAATCACAGTCCCTCCCCTATCGGTAGAAACCTTGATTATTAACCTCTGCTCGCTCTTGGCGGCGGGGTGAGGACAGATGCTATCCGTACCTTCTTCATTTTCAGCTCGTTTATTATAACAGCAGTATCACTCAATGTCAACACTTTTTTCTATCTTTGAAAAATAATTTTTGCTTGAAATTCCGTGCGGACGATTAAACCTTCCAAGATAATATAACTCTTCTTCATTGCCTGTCAATATATTAATTTTCTCAGTGCAGGTAAATGCCGCACAGAATCCCATATCCTTAACAATTTCGCAAGTATTGCTGTCATAGGCTCCAAACGGATAGGCTATCGAGTAGCAAAAATCGATTCGATTTCGTTCTGATTCCGTAATGAATTTGCTCAGATCCTCTGAGAGCCTGCGTCTGTATAATGCTATACTTTCTCCCCATTTTTTACCGCATCCGATATTGTTCTTATTGGAATGCATATCCCAACTGTGGCATTGAACCTCTATTATCCCTCTCTCCCTCATCTCACGAACCTCATCCCAACTCAAATAATCCCATTCACCGGGATACTCGTCTTCGGAGTTATATTTTTCGCATAATGATCCGATTATCGCAACAACACCTTTATATCCAAACTCAGCCAAAACTGGCTCAGCATACTCGGTCAGACTTTGAAACCCATCATCAAATGTTATCATAACCGGCTTCTCGGGCATTTCAAGTTCTCCGCGCTGCCATGCGAGAAGATCCTCAACTCCAATGCTCTCCCAACCAAGAAGCTTTATATATTCCATGTCCTGACGAAATTCCTCAGGACTTATAACATAGTTATTCCAGCTATTGGAGTTCATCGAAATCTGATGATACATCAATATGGGAAGTTTTACAGGCTCTATGTTATCTTCGCATAAATAGTCTGTTTGAAATAACATTGCGGCAGCAAGAAAAAATACAGATATTCTATTAATCATATTTATCACCTAAAAATATTTTTCCCTGTTGAAAATATTTTTTCAACATAAAATAAGCCATTCGGGGAAAGAATAAGCTCGGGTGATAAATAATGGCTATTTTAGAATTCTCGTTTATTTTTATAATCGGAGCAATAGGATACGGGAGCATTGAGCTTCTTTGGCGAGGACATACCCACTGGACAATGATTCTGCTGGGGGGAATCTGCCTTTATCTTATATATCTCATATCAAGCCGAATGAAAGAAAGTCTTGTCAAAAAGGCTATAATGTGCACTTTTGCGATAACAGCACTGGAGTTCATTACAGGCTGCATCGTGAACCTCCGCATGGGATGGGATGTTTGGGATTATTCTTCTATGCCACTAAATTTGCTTGGTCAGATTTGCCCGGCATTTTCAATAATGTGGCTCGCCCTCAGTATTCCCTGCATAGTTCTTTCAAAATTTATTTACAAAGCTGTTTTTGTTCCGAATTTTAAAAAATAAAAAGGCTTACCTCAAGGTAAGCCTTTTTTCGATTAGTTTAATAACTGCCTTCGACAGTTTCCTGAGCCATGGCAATCTTAACAATTCGGCTGGTGCCCAAACGCTCAGCTCCAAGCTCAATGAACTTCTCGGCGTCTTCAAGTGAGCTGATGCCGCCGGAAGCCTTCACCTTAACATGCTCAGCGCTGTACTTGCGCAGAAGTTCTACATCCTCGAAGGTAGCGCCGCCGGTGGAAAAACCGGTAGAAGTCTTGATATAATCTGCACCGGAATTATTTACAATCTCGCAGAGCTTGATTTTCTCGTCCTCAGTCAGCAGGCAGGTCTCGATAATAACTTTCATTATCTTACCGGGGCATGCCTCACGAACCGCCTTAATATCGGCGAGAAGAGCATCCCAGCAGCGATCCTTAACCATACCGAGATTGATAACCATATCAATTTCATCGGCACCGTGGGCAACAGCATCGGCTGTTTCCGCAGCTTTCACAGCACTGGTCATATAACCGTTGGGAAAGCCGATAACAGTGCAGATTGCAAGCTTATCGCCTGCATAGCGTTTTGCACCGGCAACATGTGCAGGGGGAATGCATACGCTAGCGCAGTTATACTTGATTCCCTGATCGCAGAGAGCCATTATTTCAGAAGCGGTGCAATCCTGACGAAGAAGAGTATGGTCGCATTTTGCAAGGATATCTTTGAGTTCCATATGACTATCTCCTTAATATTCATATTATGAATTTATAATAACAGATTAGATATCAAATTTCAATCTAGATAATTCATAAAAAACATTCCGTCCGAATATCATCAACTGAAGAGTTAATAAGCTATATACGGGGTGATTTAATGGACGAAATTACAGTAAACAACTATTGTCTTCTGCGTGGCAGAATGGCCGCTGTGCCTCAATATTCTCATTCCTCAAGGGGCGAGGACTTCTACCGTTTCCCTCTTGAGATCAGCAGGCTTTCCGGTGCCACAGACACAATTAATATTATTGCCAGAAACAGTATATTAGACAGCGTTGAGGTAAAAGAAAAATGCAAATTATGCATTGAGGGGAGCTTGCGCTCCTTTAATAACAAAAGCGGATTGGGACCAAAGCTTGTAATCACCGTTTTTGCCAAGGAGATGTATTTTGAAAACGGCGAAGATGAAAATATCATCGAACTGAGAGGTACAATATGCAAAGCTCCTTCATTCAGGTCAACGCCTATGGGTAGAGAGATATGCGACCTGATGCTGGCAGTAAACAGACCTTACGGGCGCAGCGACTATCTCCCCTGCATAACATGGGGGCTTAAAGCAAGAGAGGCTGCCCAGTGGAGCGTAGGAACTTCCGTTATGCTCAATGGCCGGATTCAAAGCAGAAACTACACAAAAATTATTGACGGAGAGTATTTTGAAAAAACCGCCTACGAGGTCTCAGTAATTGAAATATTCAAAAATACATAAAAATAAGCGCAGGTGCATTATCCTGCGCTTATTTTTTTACTCAATAAGTACTTTTTCAATCGAATATCCGGCCTCTTTCAGACTGCTCATAAGGCCCGAAGAGGAATTATACAGCATATAGGCTTCGGCGATGACAAATGTACATTCTCTACTGCGAAGCTGCCTGAGGACAGCATCCTTCAGAATTTCATCATAAAGCCCGCTTTCTTCTGCCAGTTCTTTTTCAACGGGATTGTCAGCTGAGTAGGAAACATTGCAAAGTTCATACAAGCGCCCCTCATCACCGCTTTTCCATACATCATGGAAATCAAGGCTCACCTCTGCATTGGTTCTGACTCCTGCCAGCAGGTAATCATTAATACATCTTATCGCAGTTTCGTCGCTCAAATTATTTCTGATTTTAAGAAGTTTCAAAGTGTCACCGGCAGACAAAACATTGATTCCGTTACGACTTGCATAATCTGCAAAAAGTTCATCTGTGGAATAATATGTGTCAAGATTAACCAAGCTGTTACCAGCTAAACTCATTGCATCATAGGCAGAAATGGCCTTCAAATTAGTGTAGTCATGAAAAGCAACTGCATTAATAAGCATATGTGCCGATACTTCTTCAAAAAGTTCTTCTCCCAGTCGCTCCAGAAGAGTTCCATTGCCGTAACTTTGGACAGATGATATTTCTGCGGCAAAATTGCTGTCTGTTGCATAGCGCCTGTTCTCTTCCCTGCCCGCCGGAATAAGAATCATAATATTATCGCAATCGTCAACCAGGGTATATAGCTGTCTGGGATATACATCATTCTGAGAACCAACACTTGTTCCGCACAAAATCCACATTTGCTCTCCGTCTCGCCCGCTGACACGATAAAGCAAAGGATTAACATTACTCGGGTCATCTGATGTTTTATATACTTTGTTGATATCGTAATACGCCTGTTCAGAGCAGCAATCGATGGTCTGGTTGATTTCAAGCTCAAAATATTGAGTAGAAAAATTATCAGCTCTGTCCGTGAGATTATGGTTACCCAACTGATAAAATCCTCTGCTCAGGGGTAATCCGGTACTGAGATCTACCGAGATATAGGCATAGGAATCCTCAGAATTGATCTCAGAACTCCATTTGGAAATATGCTCGGGATCCTGATAATATTCATCACTGATGAATGACAATGCTTCTTCCGCAAACAGCTCTGAAAGTCTGAATTTAATAAGAAGCACTCCGCCAAGATTTTCCCCATTTGCCGATTCCCAAAACTCGTATGGAACACTTGCCTCACGGAAAATCGATTCAACGTGATTTGCAGCTACTTTGGTTTCCATATCAATCCACTCATTTTGTGTGCTGCTGTCTCGATAAAAGCCGTTTTTGTAATTTTTATAGACTTCTCTGCTTGCAGTCTCATCACCCATCCCGAAAAAGGCAGTAGCATTATATTCATCTGAAAATGAGTAGTTCTCACCGCTACCGTAAACATCAACATTGGAAACAATATAATCATGCATTGATGCGGCATGCAAACCTACACTAACGCTATTGGAGAAACTCAGCGCCGTCGACTGCAACGCCAGTCCTTCTGCTCTTATGCTAAAATACGGAGCATCGGCGAAATCAATAAACACATAATCAGCTCCGATTTCGGGAACGAAAAATGGTTCAGCACTTACACTGGGGCGGGAAACAAATTCAACTTCATGCTCAGAAATCAAATCTCTATAGCGAAGATAATAACGCATTTCGGCAATGCTGCCGTCAGCATTTACAAGAACCCGTCCCTGCGCATCAATGAAATCTGTATCATCGCTCACTGACCATATTTCGGCTGCAGACGGAGAGGAAAAGTACAGATTTATCATTTCCCCTTCTTCAACAGCCTCAACATTTGAATATAAGGATGGATCAATTAAAACAGCCGGTAAACAACGCTCGTCGGGGTTTGCGCATATAGAATAAAATTTATGCTCTCCGTCAACAACTATGCGCACCAGATTTTCCGAGTAGTATTCCTCAATAATAGATTTTTCATCACCGTAGTAAAGCGTTTCAAAGGAGTAATACTCATATCCAGTCTCATTGCGTGAAATACTGACAGTACCGGAGATTTTTTCCCAAAAATGTTGATTGGAAATCTTTACATCACTGCTCACTTCAAATTCAAATGAGAGATTTTGTGACTCATTAAGCTTTGCGATGGCGGCGTTGTATACTTCCGCAGCGTTAATGATTTCCGGTTCTTTTATAATCTCTGCGCTTTCAGTAACTGGCGGTTCAGAGGGCAGAGATACATCGTTTTCCGCTTTATTGCATCCAACGGCAAATATAGAAAGGATGAGGCATAGAAGGATTAAATTAAATCTGCTTTTTATCATTGCGTTCACTCAGCTTTATAGTTTATTTAGTGCATTATAACATAAGAGCGATACGCAAACAACATTTATAACACTGCAAAAAATATAAATCTATTCAGTTTTTTTCTCCAATGCGATGTTCAAAACATTCCCAAGAAAAAGCAGGTTGCCGAAAATATATAGCCAAAGCAGCATTATCATTACCGATGCAAGGGATCCGTAGATCAATGGATATTTTATACTCATGCCTATAAACCACGAAAAAATAAAACTTACCGCAACAATAGCAAAAGAAGCCCAAAACGCTCCTGGTACAAGAACAGTACTTTCTTCCTTGGGACTGCAAACTCTATATGCCCCGAGAATAAACACAAACAGCACAAAAAATAAGAGTAAAAACCTGAGCCACTCCCAGTTTTTTGATATATTAATTATACTGACATTCTCATCAACAAATCTGATAAACCATCCGCCGCTGGCTATAAGAAGCGCGGCAAAATATATGGCTGAAAGAAACACAAGAGAATATACAAACGACATAAGAAAAGCAAATTGTTTCCTTTCCCTTTTTACTCCCCTTATCTCATTCATTACCTTATCGATAATACGAAATCCCGCAGCTGAGCTTGTTGCAAGAGCCACAAGAGCAACCGTTACCATTTTATTGCTGGAATTTGAACTTACATAAGCCAAATACTCCATTAATGTATTAACGGTTTCAAGGGGCAGTAATCCCCTCAATATGTTTTCAATTTCTTCCGCACTTGGAAACAGACTCCCAAGCATTGAATTAAGACATATAAGCAAAGGAAATAAAGAAAGCATAAAAAAATAGGAAAGTCCCGCAGAGGCTCTTGAAATATGATTGGAGAAATAAAGCCGAATTACTTTTTCAGCAATGCAAACAGTTTTTTTACTCATATAACCACCTTTGAAAATATTAAGCAGGAAAAACCGTTTTTATTCCTGATACTTTGAATCCTTTCATTAATTCAATTATCGGTTGTAAGATTTTTTCAAATGTGGTAAACTGTCAAAAAATAGAAAAGGAGTGAGTGCAGTGACTGTTTTGGAACAAATGAACTCATGGCCAATTTATCTTATTTGCGGAATCATAATACTGTTTGTGCTTGCAATGAGCGTATTTTTTATGGTGAGAGCCTGGAAAGCGGGTCTTGCCATCGGTATGGACAACTCAAAATTGCGCCGGGCAGTTGCATCAAGCATAAGCTTCACCCTGCTTCCCAGTATCAGCATTCTTCTGGGCGTAATCGCACTTAGCGGTTCACTGGGTGTTCCCCTCCCCTGGGTCAGACTCAGCGTTATCGGTGCACTGCACTATGAAACAAGTGTTGCCGATATAGCAGCAAGAGCAATCGGGCTCTCCGGTCTAAATATCAGTGAAATGACTGCCACTGCATATACCACTATAGCGCTGGTCATGAGCGCGGGTATAATCTGGGGTATGGTACTGACTGTTTTCTTTAACAAACGCTACACCGGACGCCTTCAGTCTCCCAAAGCTAAGAGCGGAAAAGGCTTTGGAGATACTGCTATGGTGGCTATGTTCATCGGCCTTGTTGCCGCGTATATAGGCAGCTATGTTGGAACCTTCACTTCTACAGGCAATTATATTCCTATAATAGTTCTTGTTGTAAGCGCTCTGGCTATGGCGGGATTTACATGGCTTACAGAAAAGAAGCATATCAGCTGGCTTGAAAGTTTCTCCGTCGCAGGCAGCATGATTATCGGTATGGCCGCCGCAGTTTTGGCCGGAGTCTTTATGTGAGGAGGTGCGGACAATGGAAAAAAAGACATTTTTTGAAAAATATCACGCCCGCACTCATACATACGGACGCATAGGACTCATTATTGGTCTTATTCTCATGCTGGTTTTCCCCTTTGCAATGGGAATGGTGCTTCATGCTATGCCGGATATGAAAGCCTTCTGGAAGGGCTTTTTGCAGGTTGCTGTTGTATATATCCCCAGCTGCGCGGTTGAGTTTTTGATATATACACCTATGATGGGTGCAGGCGGAAGCTATCTCGCATTTATCACAGGCAATCTCATAAACATGAAGATCCCCTGCATGATGAATGCTAAGGAAATTACAAAAGCTGAAGTCGGAACTCCCGAAAGCGAAATTGTTGCCACCCTTTCCATTGCAGCATCTGCGATGACAACTACCGCAGTTATTGCGGTGGGCGTTCTTCTGCTTATCCCACTTCAGCCGGTGCTTTCCAATCCTGTTCTCGCCCCCGCCTTCAACAATGTTGTGCCTGCTCTTTTCGGAGCTCTTGCCTATCAGTACTTCCGCAAGGGAATCAAAATTGTTGCTATTCCCTTGGTTGTAATGTCTCTCCTGTTTGTGTTTATCCCCTCTTTGATCGGCAGTGTTGGCTTCATGATCATTCCCAGCGGCGCAATGGCTATAGGTATTGGATATGTCCTCTGGAAAAGAGAGCAAAAGAAGAAAACCGAAGAATAATTCAATTATATAAAAATCAAATAAAAAACCCCCCCCCGCGTTTTGGCGGCTCGGTTTTTATTCAAATTATTTGCTGTTGAAAATTTTGAAAATGCTGTCAAAAGGATCTTCATCGCTTGCTGCATTTTCGGGCTCGGTCTTCTGTGCCATCTGGGTTGCAGCAGTGAAGAGCTCAGCAGGCTGAACAGGTTCAGCAACAGGTGCAGCAGGAGCGGCTTCCTGAACGGGAGCTGCAGGAGCAGTATCCTTCTTCTCATCAAAGCCGGTTGCAATGATGGTAACGCGGATGGTGTCATCCATGCTGTCATCGAAGGTTGCACCGAAGATGATGTTGGCATCGGGATGAGCAGCTTCCTGAACGAGAGTAGCGGCAGCTTCAACATCCTCAAGACCCATATCAGCAGAGCCGGTGATATTGATAAGAACACCGCGTGCGCCATCGATGGAGGTTTCCATCAGGGGACTGGAAACTGCGATGCGTGCAGCTTCTTCAGCTTTGCCTTTACCGACAGCAGTGCCAACGCCCATATGAGCATAACCTGCATCCTTCATAATGGTGGTAACATCGGCGAAGTCAAGGTTGATGAAGCCGGTATTCTTGATAAGATCGGAGATAGAGATAACGGCCTGCTTGAGAACATCGTCAGCGATTTCAAAAGCGTTTGCAAAGGTGACCTTCTGGTCGGTTGCGTACTTAAGACGGTCATTGGGAATGATAAGAAGGCTGTCCACCTTACCAAGAAGCTCATCAATACCCTTCTTGGCCTGATCCATACGACGCTTACCCTCAAAAGTGAAGGGCTTGGTTACAACGCCAACGGTGAGCTTTCCGGCTTCCTTGGCAACCTCAGCAACAATGGGAGCTGCGCCGGTACCAGTGCCGCCGCCCATACCTGCAGTGATGAATACCATATCTGCATCTTCAATTGCCTTTGCTATATTATTGCGGCTTTCCTCAGCAGAGTTCTTGCCAACAACGGGATCAGAGCCTGCGCCCTGTCCGTGGGTAAGCTTCTCACCAATCTGGATCTTCTGATCAGCGGTGGAAACAACAAGAGCCTGCTTATCGGTATTGACAGCAATGAACTCTACACCCTTTGCAGAGGAGCTGACCATGCGGTTGACGACATTGTTACCGGCACCGCCCACACCGACTACCTTGAGATTAACAACGGTTTCGCCGCTATTATCAGGAACATATGACATATCTATTGCCTCCCTAACATATTTTTATCGTTTACGGAGCTTTTCCGAGCTTTATATGATTTATCAACTTATTTTAATACATTTTTTCTATCAGGTCAATGCTTTTTAGAAATATTATGTATACC
>JAZNZR010000106.1:0-36450 GCA_045595025.1 Oscillospiraceae bacterium
GCGGGGGGCTTTTTGGCCCACCATCCTTTTTCGTTTTATTAACCCGTTCAATGTCCGCAGGAGCAATTATTGCTGCCGCAGCTTTTGCTGTGGGGGCAGCCTATGCACTTTGCACCCTGTTTTTTCTGGCGGATGATGTATCCGAGGGCGAGGCCCACTATAAGCACAACAACTGCGATGATAATAAAATTGGTCATTTTGTGAGACCTCCTTTTTTGTCTTAATTATGCCTTCACGGTCTTTTCGCTCTTCAGCTGCTTATTGGTGCGGCGGACGAGAAGAGCCAAAATCAGGACGAATACGATAACCGCGATGAGACCGCCGATGAAGCCATTGCCCAGACTGCCGGTGGTGAAGAGGCTGCCAAACTGATACACGAGGAAGCCCACGGTGAAGCCGGTGCCCAGCTGGAGACCTACGCCGCCCCAAAGCCACTTGGCGCTCTTCATCTCGGAATTCATTGCGCCGATTGCAGCAAAGCAGGGGGGAGTATAGAGGTTGAACATAAGATATGCAAGAGCAGCTGCCTTGGTGATGGCGATTACGCCGGCTACCTCAGCGCCTGCGCCCTCTATCATCTCAAGCTCTTCCACATTGATGAGATTTTCAAGACCCACAAAGCAGACAGCCAGAGTTCCCACAACATTTTCCTTGGCTATGAAGCCGGTGATAGCGGCTGCCGCCATCTGCCAGCTGAGTACGCCCACAACGGGAACAAGAAGCCATGCGAAGGGAGAGGCGATGGATGCCAGGATGGAGGTATCAGCGCTCTCGGCAAGCTGGAAGTTCCATGCGAAACTCTGCATAATCTGAACAACGGTGTTGCAGACAAGAATAATGGTAGCCGCCTTGACTATGTAAGCCCAGCCTCTGGAGCACATGGAGAGGAAGGCGCGCTTGAGGGAGGGAGCCTTGTATTCGGGGGGCTCTATTATGAAGTAGCTCTTCTTTGTCCGGTTGCCGGTGATAGCGTTTATAAGCAGCGCGCCCACGAAAATGAGGACGATGCCGCAGAAATACATAAGGAAGCTTACCCAGCCGGCATTATCAAAGAAGGCTCCGGCGAAAAGGGAGATGACGGGGATTTTTGCGCCGCAAGGCATAAAGGGAGTGAGCATAGCAGTAGCACGGCGCTCACGCTCATTGCGGATGGTGCGGGAGGCCATAACGCCGGGGATGGCGCAGCCAATGCCGATAACAAAGGGGATTACGCTCTTGCCGCTGAGACCGACTCTCTTGAAGATGGGGTCAAGCACAACGCTGACGCGGGACATATAGCCGCAATCCTCCAGAAGGGCAATGAGGAAATACATAACCATAACAAGGGGAAGAAAGCCGACAACGGCACCGACGCCGCCGATAATGCCGTCCACCACCAAAGCCTGCAGAATAGGAGCAGCGCCCTCCATCCAGCCGGCAGCAATTTCCATGAAGCTCTCTATCCATCCAACCAGCAGATCGGCTACCCAGGGGCCAACCCAGGCCTGTGAAATCTGGAACACCAGCCACATAACCGCAGCAAAAATTACGATACCGCCCACCTTGTGGGTAAGGACAGCGTCCAGCTTATCGCTGAATGAAATGTCGCTGGTCTTGGTCTTGCGCTTTTCAACCTGAGCAACAACTCCGTTAACAAAATCAAAACGCTTGCGGTCTGCCTCCTGAACGGCTTCCTTGTTTTCAAGGTCAATATCACCCTGAATGAAGGGAGCCTTCTGCTCCTTTCCTATGAGATAGATGGCTGCATTCACCAGCTCCCTGAGGCCCTTGCCGCTGGTGGAAACGGTTTCCACAACGGGGCAGCCCAGCTTTGCAGAGAGAGCGGCAACATCAATCTTGGTTTTCTTGGCCTCATTCACGTCGCTCTTGTTGAGAGCAACAACCACGGGAACACCCAGTTCCAGAAGCTGAGTGGTGAAGAAAAGACTGCGGCTGAGGTTGGTGCCGACCACGATATTGATAATGGCATCGGGAGATTCGCCTTTTACGAAGTCACGGGTGATGCTCTCCTCACTGGTGAAGGGAGACATGGAGTAAGCACCGGGAAGATCCACAGCAACAGGAGAGCTTCCATCGGGGCAAAAGCTCTTTTTGATGGGGCTCATCTTGGCTTCAACGGTGACGCCCGCCCAGTTACCAACCTTTTCGTTGCGTCCGGTGAGGGCATTATACATTGTGGTTTTGCCGCTGTTGGGGTTGCCGGCAAGCGCAATTCTCATAGAGTTTCCCTCCTGATTATATGATCAAATATTAATTAACTTTGTTAAAAATTTAGTTAGCCTCCGCTAACTCATAGCGAAAAAGACAATCAGCCGGGGATTCGGCCGTCAGATGATGATAGCCTCGGCCAGCTGAGTGTCGATACTGTATCTGGCATCTTTGATGGAAACGGTGCAGCCCCTTTTCTTGTGGGCAACAACGGTTATGGGCTCGCCGCTATAACAACCGAGAGAGAAAAGAAAAGCGTTCAGCTCTTCGTCATCGGTTTCAATTTTCTGAATTATATATTCCTTGCCTTCCTGAGCTGCCCGTAAGTTCATAAAAATTCACCTGATTTCTCTGCTATAAAGCCCTGTTAGCCTGCGCTAACTGCTACTCAAAACAAATGATTAGCCTTGGCTAACTTCATGCATATGATAAACCCGCGGAACAAATTTGTCAAGATATTCCGCGGGTAGTTTTTGAAAATTTTAGCGATTTTTCAGGAAAATTTCCTCTCTGTCATGGCAGGAGAACAGGATTATCTGGCGTTTCTCCGCCATTTCTTCAAGGAGCTCCAGCGCATAGCCCATGCGTTCATCATCGAAATTCACAAGGGCATCATCCAGAATTATGGGGCAGGAGCAGCCTTCGGGGAGAGCCAGCTCGCATATTGCAAGGCGCAGAGCCAGATAAAGCTGGTCCGCGGTGCCTTCGGAAAGAAAGGCCTTTTCGTGGGCTACGGTGTCCCCTTCCCGTTTTGCGGAAGCATCCAGTTCACGGGAGAAGCTGAGGACGGCATACTTGCCTCCGGTGAGGCGGGCCATTATCTCTCCCGCCCGACGACCGAGGGCAGGGGCAAAGCGCTGCTGCATCTCGTCATTTGCCTCGCGGAGGGTGGCTATTGCCATTTCCAGAGCCTCATACTGCTCCAGAAGCTCATCGCGGCGGCTTTCAAGAGCCTCCAGACGGGTTCCCATAACCATAGGGTCGCCCAGAGCGGCTATCTCGCCCTCCTTGCGGGCAAGCTGCTGCTGCACAAAGGCGGTTTCCGCTTTGGCGCGGGCGATTGCGGGACTATCAGAGATATCCATTCCTGCGGAAAGAAGCTCCTCCTCCGCAGCGCGAAGGGCGCTGCGCTTTGCTTCAAGCTTTGCACCAAGCTCCCCGCAGCGAGCTTTTGCATCCTCGGCGGCACGGCAGGCAGAGGCATAGTCTTGAGCCTTCGCGATTATCTTTTCCGGCTCGGCTGCATCAACTTCATAACTTTTTATCAGGTTGGCACTATAGTTCTTAACGCGGTCTTTGTTAGCCTTTATGATGGCAAGGCTGATAACAAAGGCCATAAATATGGGGAAGCTTATTACCTTTATAAAGTTTATTTGGAGGAAGTGGCCTATAAGGAAGGCGGCAATGCCCACTGCAAGGAATATGAAGGAGGACAGGGCACCGGGAACCATTGCCTTGAAATTTTCAAGTCTTTCGCTGTCGGAGGTGGCGATACGCACAGCTTCCTCGGGGCTTCTGCCCTTGAAGGGGCCTTCCTCAGTCGCAGCGCTCAGGCGCTTTGCCTCCACTTCAGCTTCCGCGGTTTCCTTTTCAAGAGAGCTTATATCGCTGCGGAGACTTTCCAGAGTGCTCACAAGCCCTTCGCGCTTTTCGGCGTTCCGGCGGCGGGCGGTCTCCTCCGCCTCGGTCTCTGCGGCTTTGCTCTCTTCAAGGCGTTCTTCCAGCCGGCAGCGCTGTTCCACAGCACCTGCGGCGGCATTTAAGGATGCATTCACATCGCGGATTTCATTTTCAATGGCAGGTATGGCTCCGCTGCGGTTATGACGGCGCTTTCTCAGCCATGCGCGGAGAATGCTGTCGGCATCGGTGAAGCTCTCTCCCGTATCGTCGCCGCTGGAGATTATGGCATTTATGCGCTTTTCAAGCTCGGCGCTGTTGCTGACCGCCATACCTGACTGGCGGACAAACACGCTGCTCTCAAAAACGGTTTTGGGCATTCCGGTAAGGCTCTCTCCCGCATCGCTGCCTTTAAGCCCCGCTACAGTCTGGGCGGTGCCGCTGTAAACGGCGGAAAACTCTCTCATAGGAGCATTGGCAAGCTTGGTGGAACGGCTGAGGGTAATCATTTTCCCCTCATGCTCTATCTCCATCTCGCCCTCCATGGCTGCGCCGGACCATGGAGCATACTTAATCTTATCGGGCTTTACGCCGCCCTTTTCACGCTGGGAGGAATCCACACCGTAAAGCATAGCGCGGATAAAGGCACACCATGTGCTCTTTCCGCTTTCATTGGAGGCGGTGATAATATTCAAGCCCTCGTGAAGCTCCATCTCCGCTTTTTCAAGGCAGCCGAAGCTTGCCTTCATCTTTTTAATAATCATATCTCTTTGACTGCCTCTCCGCCCTCAAGGGCTGCCAGACCCCAACGCAGAGCCTGAATTACTTTTTGTTTTTCGCCCTCATTTGGGGCATTTTCGTATCTTTCGCGCATTTTACGCAGGAAAAGCCCTCTCAGACTATCCTGAGAGCTGCCCTCCCAAAGCTCACGGCGCAAGGTGCTGCGGTCGCGAAGCTGCAAAGCAAAGAAGCTGCTCTCCCATTCCCTTGCAACCGCCGCAAGATCCACTGCACGGTCGCTTTCCCCCCGGAAAATTATGCGCACAATGTCTTCCTCTCTGCCTGCAGGGCACTGAGGAATACCATCGGATACATCAAGCTCCATTATCTCGTAGCGGCGGCGGGCAAGGGGAATAAACTCGCCCACGACGCTGCCTTCGGCAAGCTCAATATACAAAACGCCCTTTTCGCCGCATTCATCGAAGCCTCTTCCCTCGCTGCAGCCGGGATAAGCGCAGACGCTTTCTCCGCAGCGGATAAGCCCGCTGTATGTATGCTGGTGGCCGAGAGCCAGATAATCAAGTCCGCTGGCGGCCACCTCCTCGGCGGTAATGGGGCAGTAGCGGCTGTCTACTCCGCCCAAGTCTCCGTGGAGAAGTCCTATATTCAAAATGCCTTTCTCCTGCTCCGCATGGAAGGAGCGCAGAAGGGGCGGGCAGATAATATCCGTATAGCCCGCGCCATAAACTCTCGCGCCCTTTTCCTTAAGCTCCACGCACTCCCATCCGCCGCGGAAAATGCGGATATTTTCGGGTATATCGGCTCTCAGGTAGGGCGAGCCGGGGCGGAGGCAGTCATGGTTGCCGGGAGAGATGAAAACGGGACAGGCAAGACTGCCAAAGGCTGCAGAGAGAGCCTCAAAGGTCTCGGCATAGGCGCTGGAGCTATCCAGAAGGTCTCCCGCAAGGAGCACCATGTCCGCCTTTTTCTCCCGGGAAAGCTCCGCAATCGCAAAAAGCAATTCCCGCTGCTCCCGTC
Source organism: Oscillospiraceae bacterium (assembly GCA_045595025.1). GTDB lineage: Bacteria > Bacillota > Clostridia > Oscillospirales > Oscillospiraceae > SIG459. Next base: position 5,584 of record JAZNZR010000106.1, read on the forward strand.
TTCGCAGCGCGGCTTTTTCACCCAGAGCCTCAAAGGGAGAATCCAGATGCAAATCCGCAGCATGGATAATTCTCAAGCATTCACTCATAAAATTCTCAAAGCCTCCGCCTTAAGGCATCTTCCGCTTTCGCTGTCTATCTCAAAAATTGCACATTCCATTTTTCCGGGACCGCCCGCGGGACTATAACGCCGGGGAGGATCGCCAAGAAACTTTCCGATGCTCTGCTGGGGGGCTATGCCGATAACGGAATTTTGAGGTCCTGTCATACCCAGATCGGTGATGTATCCCGTGCCATCGGGCAAAACGCCGTAGTTGTTGGTTTGAACATGGGTATGAGTTCCCCATACCGCACTGGCGCGTCCGTCGAGGAAATAGCCCATTGCAAGCTTTTCGCTGGTGGCCTCCGCGTGGAAATCCACAAGGATTATCTTTGCGTCCACATCGGCCATAATGTTATCCGCCACCACGAAGGGGTTATCCGTATTGGTGTCGAGACCGTATCTGCCGATGAGGTTTGCAACGCAGATATTTCCGAAGCGTGTGGAATAGACCCCCACACCCTGACCGGGACACTGGGGAGCAAAGTTGGCAGGACGAAGGCAGGCGCTGGCATGGTCGAGATAGTCCTGTATCTCCGTCCGCATCCATGTATGGTTGCCGAGGGTGATAACATCGGCTCCGCAGTCGAATATCTCCTCGCACTGCTGGGGAGTTACGCCCACAACATTCGCGTTTTCTCCGTTGACCACAGTGAAATCTATGGCATACTGGCGCTGGATCTTACGGAGATTTCTTCTCAGAAAATCCAGACCCACTCTGCCGCAGACATCGCCCACCGCCAAAACCTTTACTGTCATAAATCCTTACCTCGTTCCGAGCATAGTTTAGTTATTCTATCATACAATGCGTATTCTACGCAATCACATTATAAATATTACTTAATCACCCGGCAGGCAATGGCCTTGTAGCCGGGGAATCCGGAATAACTATCCAGCCAGTCTCCCGGAATAAGGCTGTTTACATCCGCCTCGCTGTAGCCATGATACATATTCACGCAGCCCTTAAGGAGGCGGCTGTCTATATCCACTGCCACATTAATTGAGCCGAAAGCCGTCTCCAGCTTCACCTCGTCGCCTTTTTCAAGGCCGAGAGCCGCCGCATCCTCGGGATGCATATCCACCGCCGCAAGAGGGCGCAGGGCTCTGATGGCTTCCACGGTATGGGTGCGGCTATGGAAGGCATGGGCATAGCGGTCAGTACGCACACCCGCCTGCAAAATCAAGGGGAAGGAGCCGGTATCGCTGCCTTCCAGAGGGTCAACGAAAGCAGGCAGAGGGTCAAGTCCGCTATGGGCGGCGATGGTCTCCGACCAAAGCTCATATTTGCCGCTGGGGGTGGGGAAGCCATCCTCCAAAGGTCTGGGCGGGGCAAAATGGGGGATTTCAAGGGGCTTTTTTTCTCTGCGCAGCTGCTCAAGACTTATGCCCGTGCCTTCAAGAAGGAAGCTTCTGCATGCATCGGCGCCTCCTTCGAAAAGCTCATCTTTTATTCCCAGAGCCTTTGCCAGCGCTATGATAATCTCCTCGTCGCTTTTGCTCTCCCCTGCGCTTTCAAGCGCTGCATCCACCCAAAGGAGTTTGGAATCCATACAAACCTCGGTCAGCTGACTGCGTTCATAAGACACGCTGACGGGAAGCACTATATCCGCATATTTTGCACTGTCGCTAAGCCAAATATCGCAGTCCACGAAAAAGGGTATTTTTCGAAGAGTTTCGAACATTCCATCGCTGTCGGGGAACATTCTGGCGTTCATACCCAGAGCGAATATCGCTTTCAGTTCCCCTCTTTCCACTGCCGCGGGGAACTCCATCGCCTGGCTCTCGTCAAGCAGGGCGTTGAAGAGGGGGAATTTCTCCGCTCCAATCCGCTTATCTGTTGGCAGCTCAAGGGGATGAGCCAGTTCAAAGTTGCGGTAGGGGGTTTTAATATGCCCGTTGCTGCGGAGAACACCCTTCGGCATGTTGCCTCCCTTGCGTCCGTAGCAGCCGCAGATGGCGCACAGCGCACTCCATGCTCTTATGGCGGAAACTCCGCTGCGGTGGTGGATAAGTCCCGTAAAGCCCTCCTGAAGGCTCATCGGCAGATTATCGGCAATCAGCTTTGCGGTCTTTTTAAGCTGTTCGGAGCTGATACCGCATATTTTCTCAACCTTTTCGGGGCCGAAGAGCATGGCCCGCTCTTTATATTGCTCATAGCCGTGAACATATTTTTCTATATATTCCTCATCCGCTCTTCCCATGATGATAAGCTCACGGGCAAGACCGTAGGCGAGGGCAACATCCGTGCCCGGGCGCAGGCGCAGATGCTCATCAGCATACTTTTCAATATCGGAACTGAGATAGGGGTCCACTGCCACTATTTTCATGCCCTTTTTGGCGGCTGCCTTGGCCGCGGGAGTGAATCTTCCCCTTGCCGTTACAAGCAAAATGCCCGCATTGGCATAGTCCGGGGAGGACTGCATTCCCGTATCGCAGATATTTCCAATTATGGCGGCGCGGTGGCAGGAGCTGGATTCCGTGGCATAGTTGGAGCTGCCGAAAAGTGTCGCAAGGCGGCGGAGCATGGGGCGGTACCACTTGGTGTAGCCCGAGAAAAAAGCAACACTGTCGGCTCCGTTTTCGGCGCGAAGGGCAAGAAGCTTTTCAGCTATCTCGCTGAGAGCCTCCTCCCAGCTTATGGCCTCAAAACGGCCTTCGCCCTTTTCGCCCACACGGCGCAGAGGGGTGCGCAAACGGTCGGCGCGGTTGCGGTAAGCACCGCCCAGAGCGCCTTTTACGCACATGTTGCTGCAGTTTTCAAAGCCGTCCTCCCTCACGGGGCTGACGGACACTATTTCTCCATTCTCAATGCATAAATCAACCACACAGCGTCTTGAGCATATTCCGCAGGTGCTTCGGCAAATTTCCTTTTCCACGTTTTCCCCGCCCTTTACCGTTTTTTCTTATTTTACCACAAAAGGTAATTTTTTCGCAATCATTATAAGGCACTTCAGGGGGCATAATAAATCCGACACATAAGGCTGAAGGAGGTTTAAGTTATGTGCGGATTTGTTAAAGGTATGGGCGCCGGTATGCTTCTCGGCGTCGCCGTTGGCGTTGGGCTTTCTATGGATAAGCGCCGCAGCAAAAAAATGATCCATCGCGCCGTCCGGAACATGGAAGATATGGTGGAAAAAATGACCGACGCCATGGGAATGTAAGAAAAAATTAAAAAACTCAAAAAAATTTAAAAAAACTCTTGCTTTTTGGTTTCCGATGTGCTATTATTCTCAAGCACGAATTGGTATGCGCTCTTAGCTCAGCTGGATAGAGCGTCTGGCTACGGACCAGAAGGTCAGGAGTTCGAATCTCTTAGGGCGTGCCAAGAAACCCCGGAACGAAAGTTCCGGGGTTTTGTTTTTTTAAATTTTCCCAACCGGACTATCTGCATTCGCCTATATGAGCTTTCATAAGCTTGAGTGCCTCGGTGACATATTCCAAAGCCGATTTCTCAAGCCAATCTTCCAGTGAACACTCCAACTCATCCACTACGCGCTGCCCCTCAATCACAAGTGTGGGGTCTCCGCCGAATTGGAGCAAAAGCTTCAAAATCTCAAGCTTTTCTTCCTTTTCATCCGATGCGCAGGGAAAAATGGTAAGCCAAATCGGGCAGGAGGCGCATTGCTCCTCGGGGATGACATTTGGGTCTGCTCCATGCTCCAACAAAAAGCGCACGGCATCTAAATTGCAATAATCAACCGCATCGCTAAGAAAGAGCGAGGGACAAGCGTGCTTTCCGATATATACCCCATTCACATCGCCGATACGCGCGACTATATGCTCCGCACTTTCCCGACTGAAAGGTTTTGTGCGGACAAGCTCAAACATATCTCTTATAAACATATCTTTTATATAAGCATTCGTCATAAAGACTCATCCCTTTGTTTTTCCAACGCGGATAAATTGAGGTAACATTTTAGTTTTCTATTACAAAGCCAGCCTTACTGTTTGATTACATTTTTTGCAATTATAAACCGTGAAGGATTGGCTTTGTAGTTAGATACAAATTCAATGTCATTTTCCCACTTGCTACGCGCAATTTTATATTTTTCTCCTTTTCGCATGCTGATATTGTTATTTAACAATGCGATAATGCTGTGTGAGCTCATAAGCTGAAGGTCAATAATTTCACTTAATAGCGCGTGCCTATATCCATCGGAAAAATTATCTTTCTGGCCTACATTATATCCATATGCATGCAACAAGGACTCATCTCGCAAATTGGCAAATCCATCATTGGAGCAATCGCTTTCAAATGCTAAGATCGGAACATCTGGCTTTCCATGTTCCTTAATAAAGTTCCTGAGAATTTGTGGATCCATATAATATTTACCATTATATTTGTCGTAGGTGGCATGAACAATCTCAAAATTATCCGTGGCTTGTGAATACAAAAAGACATCCACCATCTCACCGCTGTCGTCAGAACCAAACAGTCCTCCACCGCGTCTCAGTCGAATTTCCTGAAGCCATAAATTTGATATATTGGCTTTAATCGCTTCACTCGCACAAGACAATTTAATAATGTTAAATTCAAATCCATCCAACAAAACAATGTGTTCATTTTTCGATATCGCCAATAAAAGCTTCCGCGCAGTTTTGTGGGTGTAATGAATGATATTTTCTTTGGGGATGTTTTTATGTTTATCTGAAACGATTACAAATGATTTATATGTTCCAAGTGTACTATTCAAAAGATGAATAGCTATCAACGATGAAGCTGTAGCTTTCAGCTTTCTCTGAAATTGTTCGTATTCAGGAATTAAGTACTTTTTGCTAATAGCTCCATATATTCGCGAATCAGCGGATATATGCTTTTTCAGCCATAGACCTTTTGGTGTATAGAACGAGTCGCACTTTCGGCAAAAATGCCCCTCCACAGAACTTGCAATTCCGCCGTTTAAAGCAAATCGAGCACTCCATTTTACGAGAGAATAATGGCAAAGCGGGCACAAATCCAAGTGGTAATTTGTTGCAAAAACATGTTTCTCCTGAGTTGACTCCGTTACAACCATTTTGGAAGGATAGTTAGCGGCACCTGCCTTGGGGATACTTTCTATAGGACGAATCTCTCCATTGTTTAAGCGGTAAAAATAGTTGTGTTCCTTCATTTTTCGACGCACATTTGCAAGTTGGCTGCCTTTCTTTACCCCAAAAACACATACATGAAATCCTCTAATAACTCTTATGGTTGAATCATTGCCGAAAAACAGGTCGCAGTTGTTGCACCAAGGGAACTCCCATGAAACTTGTTTAGTGCTGGTATATTCTTTGTCATAAAGCAATACTGTGCAATTTTTACTTTGTGTTACCGCTTGAGAACAAAATGGACAAATTCGTTTGTTATTCAATCTGGGCAACTGCTTAAAAACAGTTATGCTATTATCCATACTATCCCCACTCTTTATAATATCATTTTTTGTTTTTCCTCACACAAGCAGCAATACAAGTATGCTGAGTCCAAGCAGACACAAGGCCGCAATTACGAGAGCATCCTGCCTGCGCTGCTTTTTATATTTTTCATAGTAATACTCCGGCGTTCGGTTATTGATAACACTGTCATACATCGTCAAATGAAAATCCCGCTCTTTACCGGGATATTTCATCAGGTCGGAAACATATGCCTTTCGATAATCTATTCCCCATTCTTCTATGAGCTCGTCAGGTGTGCTGCATGTATCCTGATATATATGGTAACCAAGACGGTTGGTGATCCTGTATTCATAGAGTCTCTGCCCGCCTGCATCTTCCCAGCACTTCTCCAAAATAGCATAGGCACGATCGGTAAAAAGGAGCTTCTTTCCCTTATCGTTCAAACTGACATATGATGGAACTTTTTTCATTTCTCCATTAAATTCAGCAGTTTCAACCGTGTGTACGGGCTGAATGCCAAAGTTTGAGGGAGCATTACCCCTGCTCAAATTTACATAGGCACCTTTGGGATATCTGCCGGAGCCGGAAGGGCTGCTGTGCGCACTACCGCTGCCGTGAATGGTGCTGCCTTCGCTGTGCGCAAAGCCGCCGCCCACATAATTATTGTCGGAGTCGAAATATTTCACCGTGCCGTGTCCGGTCTCATAGCTTTTGCCCGCATAACCTCCAGCTCCGGAGTAAATTGTCTTTCCGCTTTTATCGGTGACACCGCGGCCAATGCATTTGCCGCTGCCGTCATATAGGAGTTTTTTGCCATTGCCTACGGATTTTTCATAGTATTTGGACATGCGACAGGACCTCCTCTCACAGCTATAAATTAACTTTATCATACTCCGCCACCTGCATCAAGCGGCGTCTGAGGCTATCTGGTAAATTTATATTTCCCTTTCTCTGCATTTTTCAGAATTTGCTTCATTCCCATTCCGGTGCCAAGGTCCTTCATATAGAGCTCGTGATTTTCAAAGGCATCCGGAGGCAGCGGCTTCGTTGTTGCAGTCTTGATACATTCCCAAATGCCGTATAAAATAGCCGCAATAAAAAGAAGATGCATCCTTTTCCCTCCTCCGTCCAAAGCAATGCAGTCACAGTTCATAGGGCGCGGCGGATTCCGCCACTTCGCCGGAAACGATATGGCAGCGCAGGGTGATAAGCCGCTCATCGCGGACAAACATCCACACATTGGCGGCAGGTATCTCAAACCATATATCCTTTCCGTATTCGCCGTACTTGGATTCATAATATCTTTTCAGACGCGTATCGATCTGCTCTCTTGTAAGAATGCTTCCCATTTCTCTTCACCCGTTTCTCTATTCTTCGTCCTCGCTCTCACTTTCGGAAATTATCTGAAAGCCCAGAGCCAGCTCAATATTATCTGTTACTCCGTCATTATTAAAATCGAAGATGCCGCCGAAAATCTCGTCCATTTTTTGTTTCTCCTTTTTAACGCATATAGCCTTTCACCAATTTTGCAATGACTGCAAGGGGTATATAAATTATCGGGAAAACTATAAGAAGTATGGCTACCATAATTTTTACCTCCCTTTTCTTTATGTTTCCGATTTTACCCCTCGCGCTGTCCAATAATCGGGACTTTTATGCCAATAGCCTTCATGCCCGCCGTTATTTTGGCCATTGGGAGCTTTGTTGAATACCCGGTCTATGACATGCTCCGAAACACAGAAGCCGATCAAAGAAAAGCCCCGGGTTCGTAAAGCTGAAAAGGGGTATCCACAGTGCAATGGCTGGGGTGGAGTAAACAGATTATCCGCCAGAGTGTCAGCGAGCAGTCCTAAAGCTTGCATGAATACAGAAAATCCCGGAAGGGGCAATTTCAATTCACTACTTCCGGGATTTCACCTGCCGTCTATCACTTCCTGTTCAGGTAACCCTCGATCTGACGCTTACTCAAGCGGAAATCTTTTTCCAGAACGCCGCTAATGAGTTTTTTATATACTTCGGAAGGCGCATTGTAGAGGCGTGGAGTTTCGGAGGTAAATGTGTAAACCGGCACTCCGGTACCATCAGTTCCAAGGCACAGAAGGCGCCCGTACCAGTTGGCTGACATTCCCTCCTGCTTCTGAATGTCCAGAAGCTGTCCAAGGCTGATTTTATAGAGCTTCATGTATACAACGCCGCTCTCCTCACTATTCTCCACCGGGTAGAAAAATGCAACTCCGCGACCGCCCCAGCTGCCGCTTGAATTTCCAAAGCTGAGCTTTCCAGGATAGGATGCTTTTCTTATTTCCCGGGGAGGGGTTTTATCTTCACAGCCTGAATATTCCCGTCCGTTTTCCTTGCAGAGGCCACCCGTTATGTAACAATCGAAGCGCTTTTCACTGAGATTTGACCCATAGGCAGCGTACCAAACAAGCTCGCTTGCATCGACATTCCAACGCGTGCGCACAATCTCGCTGTTGGCCGCAGCTCCTTTGTAGACATAGGCTTCGGCACCGAAGCTGCGGTAACCAATGCTAAGCTCTACATCCACACGGTCGTAGAGAGTACCGAGACACTCATACATATCCATCTCAGCCAGAGCCTTGTCATCGACAAAGTAGAGTTCTCCATACACGCTTTCCCCCTTTCGGGCTTTAATTCCGGGATATGCACCCAGATCGTAGAGAGCATAATCTCTCAGCAGAAACTTTCCGCCGTATATGGAAGTAGCCAGCATATGGCTTGCGCTCTGACCCTTCATGAGCGTACCGTAAACGAACAAAGGACGGTTTTTATCCTCCCAGCATGCCCACAGCTCCTGATTGAGGTAATTGGCGTGTCCCTCAGAAAAGGCATCTTCGATGTAAATGCCGGATCCGTTTTCTATTTTTCGTCCCAGCTCCGCCGTCTCGTTCATATATCCGAGGATGCGTTCCTTGAAAATGGGATACTTATGACCGTAAACCTCAATGAACTTCCTTACCCTGGCCCTGCAGAGCATCAGAAGCGTGCGGCGGGTAGTACCCGCGGCTTCAAAGCCGTGACCTACAATACCGTAGCCGTAGGCGCTCTCCAGCATTCCGTGAAGAAAGCATCCAAGCTCTCCTTCAAATGCATCCGGCCAATTGAGAAGAGCGTGAATGGCAACTGCGGATATTGCATAGGTGGGGAGATAGATGAGATCCACTCTGGCATCCCGGGGCATATCATCGGAAACAAAGAGCGGAACGAATCCCTTTTCGTTCTGCAGCTTATGTGCGTTCTCCAGAAAGGTAAGGACTTCGCGGCGGCTCATGTTTTTGTACATACAGGTCTCCACCTCGCGGTACAAACTGTCTGCCATACGCAGAGCAGAATGGGGCTCATCTGCAATATGAAGCTCCTGCATGAGCATATTTACCTTGTTTTTAGTCTCGTTTTTCATAGCTTTTTCTCCTTTCGACTCGCGGTCATCTGTGATGATTATTTTATACCACAGATCTACGAAGGTGCCCGGAAGCAAAACTTCCGGGCACCTTTGCTGTCCGACCGTGTCACAGGCTTTTCTTCAGGGACTTAATATCCGACTTCGAGAAAAGAACCGGGGCTTTGTCCGAATCATCCACGGATATGGCATAATAGTTTCCGCTTTTCACATCGCGACGAACCTTACAGCGGGGCAGAAGACCGACATTCTTCAGGGTAATATCATAAATAAGATCTGCCTTCCAGATGATGTCCAGTTCCTCCGCGTAGCTTGCGTTCCAGTTTTTAAGCATTTCCTCCTCCGTCATAAAATGGTGTTCGGAGGATTCGTATATTTCATCTACAAATTCAAGGAAGTCCTTAAAATCCTCGTCTTGGCAACCATAGTATTCTATAATGCGTCTTTTCGCATAATCGCTTAGCTGCCACCACACATCGACAGCCATGTCTGTACAAAGCTCCATACCCTCCTTGCTGCGTCCAAGCCAAAGAGACTTCAGCAGCGTAGCAACCTGAGTTATGTTCATTGTGAAAACAAGGGGACTGAGGGTGTTGGGAGTGTAGTATTTGCAGGCCTCTGTGGAGGTGCGGCTGTCTTTATTTGCAACATCAAGATCAACATTTACAGCAACTCCTCCGATACGTATTGAATTTTTGGCATTATCTTTCCGCAAATACCGGAATTTTTCACGTATTGTTCTGTCGGAGACGCCCAACTTGTCTTCCAACTCTTTCTGTGTGCATCCCGCCCGTTCATGGAGGGCCTTGATAAACTCAATATTGATATCATTTTTTATTGGGGCGGAAATATTATTCTCGATGATGCCTTCCCAGGATTCGATGTTTCTGTGTTCCCCGATATCGGAGTAAAGGGCATGAAGCTGGCTGTATATCTTTTGCTTTGTCGCAGCAGTGGCGGTATAGCGCCTGATGTAGTCGGCGGCAGCATCCACGATTATTTTGAAAAGAGTCGCATCGTCCGGTCTGTTGACAACTTTCTGGCTGTCCTGTATCGACTGATAAAGTACATTAAGGAACGCACGCTTATCATGGCGATCCTCCCGTACAAAAATACGGTCAAGTATTTCCTCGTGTCCCTTCGGACAGCATATGAGCATTTCTTCAGCATAGCGGTATATCATGGAGTCTCACCTCTACAAAAAACCAATATTCAAAAACCAAAACCTTAAATCTCTTTTTATTATACTCCCCGGTACAACATCGTGGCAAGGGTGCTTAGTCGGACCATGTGTAAACATACCAATTACCATTCTTGCTCATTTCCGCGGTGATAGGAACTTCCTCTTTGCCTACGCCGAAAAGATACTCCTTCCCGCCATAACTGCAGAGGTATATTCCGTTTACCTCCCTGGCAGAATGTGGTGGCAATAAAAGAGGCTGAAATCTTTTGGCACCTGGCCAAGCCCAGGGAACCTTCACTGCATCGTCGAAGTTGGCAAGCACATCCTCCACGGACATATTTCTATATTCAAGTATACTGTGGGCACACTTATGAGCACACTTCAGGCCGTCGTTGTCAGCTGCCAAATTACTAAGATTTCCAAAATCTCCGTCAGTCCATCGTCTGTAAAAACATATCTCATCTTCACTTATGCCTTTATCTCTGAAAAAGGCAACGAGAAAGCTCTCGCCCTTCATGCCATCATATTTGTGTCCGTATTGCTCCTGCCAGTTCATGCGCAGCACAGAAAGTCCCTTATACTTTTCGTATATTTTATATATGGTCATAAAATCTTCTATACTTATGGCATGATTCGCGATTACGGATGTAACCGAAACGCCGGTTTTTCCGCCCGTATAAACCTTGGATGTCAGGTTTATATAAACCCATCCAACACCACTTGAAGTGCCGAGGGGATAATATGTAAAGCCCTCATTTTCCAACCACCTGAAAAACCATAATTTTTCTCCAGTGCGAAATCCGTCATCTTTCACGAGTACACATGATGTGCCCGCACCTATTTTACTCATTGCAGCGTACCTCCCTGACAGTATCAAGTCCGTTGTTGTGCTCGTTTTTTCCTGTTCTCTGCAGGCTGTGATTGAACTTAATATACACATTTGGAAAGGTGGATGTCCCACCCTTTTCTCTATTTTTTACCTAAAAACGTTACCTTCACTTTTGCAATCTAGGTCTCTATGTTTCCGATTTTACCCCTCGCGCTGTCCAATAATCGGGACTTTTATGCCAATAGCCTTCAGCCGATAAAAAAGTTCGCCGCGGATAACCCGCGGCGTACTTTTTCAGCCTATTATTTCTTTGGTGATCTTATAAAGCTTATCTGCGAAAATTGCATGTCCCTCGGGTCCCAGATGAAGACCGTCGGACACATCGGCCTCCGCCCATTTATGACCGTTGGCAAAATATATTCCCAGTTGAGCGCATATTTTCTCGTAAATTTCAGGCAGCTTGGCAATTTCATCAGCCCATTCCTGCTTATATGCATATTCCGAGGACGGGTGAGGTAGCCCGGGCAGAGCCTTGGGCGGCGCTACTGCAAGAATTTTGCATTCGGGGCTGAATGAGCCGGCAATGATCTCCTTGAGATGGCTAAGCACACATCGCATACCCACGCCCACAGCCTGCGCATCGGCGGCATAGCGCACATCGTTGGTACCCAGCATCACTATGACAAGGTCGCAGGGGCTGCAGCTGCAATAGGCCACTTCAAGATGTGCATAGCCGTTTACTCCATTGACAATCGGGTCGTCGTAAACAGTTGTTCTGCCGTTATATCCTTCCTCCAGCACACGGTAGCCCTCTCCCAGCTTTTTCTGAAGCAGAGAAGTCCACCTTGTGTTTTCGTCCAGACGGGCGGGAGGGAGTCCCTCTATGCAGGGGATGCCGGTATAACCCCAAGTGTTGGAATCGCCGAAGCACATTATCCTTTTCATACACCCACTCCTTCCTTTTCAGATATTTTATCACGCCCTTCACCTGATATCAACAAACCAAACCGCCCTGCCGCAGAAATTGACTATGGAATTTTTGGATACGGGGTGCTATACTGTCAGCAAATGTCACCACGGGAGAAAGCTATGTTTTTTGAAGATATAAAGCTGAACACGGAAATTGAAATAGAGCCTGTTGTAATTAAGAAGGAAAAGATGCTCTCCTTCGCCAGAGACTACGACAGCAGACCCATCCACACCGACGAGGATTACGCAAAAGCAAGCCCCTTTGGAGCACTTCTTGCCCCCGGAGTGATGACCTTTATGTCCGTCTGGAACAAATATTTGGAGCAGGATGTTTTCGGCAGCGAGTTTTTGGCGGGAAAATCCACCAAAATCGAATGGCACAAGCCGGTATTTGCAGAAGATACCCTTTTCGGCAGAGCTCTCATCACCGGAAAAAGCGAGAGGAGCGCGAAAAACGGCATTGTTGAAATAACTTTCTCCGTCCGCAACGGAAAAGGTGAAACCGTGCTTACCAATATTACTGAAATTATTGTCAGACGCAAAAACAAATAAAAATATCGCCGCGGATCATCTCCGCGGCGATATTTTTTATTTTGAGCTTCCCAGCTCGTTCCAGAGGGTGAAGCCCAGTATGAGGGCTCCGCCTATTATCTGGGGCAGACTTATGACCTCGCCCAAAACGAATACAGATGCCAGCACCGCCACAAGGGGGTCTGCATAGCTGAGTATGGCGGCCTCCTGACCGCTCACATCCTTGAGGGCGGAAAAATAAAGGCAGTAGCAAACGCCCGTATGTATCAAGCCCACCACCCCCAGAAGCACAAAGCCTTTTGCGTCCATGGCGGCAAGGCTGAAGCCCTCCGTTAAAAGCACATAGGGCGCAAGCACAATTGCAGCCGCAACAAACTGCAAAAACGTGCGCTGGATTCCGTCCACGCCCTTTATGAATTTATTGCTGATAACAACAAAGGCATAAAAGCAGGCTGCGGCAAGACCAAAGGCGATGCCCTTTATATGGCTGCTGCCGCCGCTTATATCTCCAAGGCCGGTGATAAGCACTATGCCGAGGGTGCTCATCACAAAGCACAGCCACTGCTTCACCCCCATCTTCTCCTTAAAAAGCAGAGGGCAGGCCAGAATTATTATAACGGGAGCGAAATAATAGCTTAAAGTGGCCACGGACACCGTGGTATATTTATAGGCTTCAAAAAGCAGTATCCAGTTTATTCCCAGCGCCGCGCCCGAAACAAGCAGCGCAGGCAGCTGGCGGCCAAGACCCCGGAAGGCTATTCTTTTCCCTCCCACAAGGAGGTAAAGTCCGATAAGCACCGCCGCTATCACCGCTCTGCTCAAAGAAAGCTGGGCGGAAGTGAGGGGAATGTTGCGGACAAATATTGCAATGGTGCCGAAAACGGTCATCGAGAGGGCTATCATCAGCCGGGGTTTGAGAGAAGACTTCATTTATATTTCTCCGGGAAACTTATTGGCGGAAATCCACCTGATGCTCAACCAAGACCAGACTGTTTTGTTCACTGCTATAGTAGGCACTCAGGAAGCTGTAAGAACCGTCCTCGGAAGGCAGGGTGTTGTACTCGCCGGTATCCATATTAAAGAAGAGGTAGCGGTCATAGTCATCCATCGGGATCCTGCTTTTGCAAAAACCGGAAAAGGCGGTGGGCACATAGCTCATCCATCGGGAATCCATATTTTCCTCAAAAGCATCGGAATCCTCGGGGCCGAAGGATACAGAGGTTCTGTAATATGCATCGTTGTAATAGATGGAGATATCGTCCTGAGCAGCGATATATTCCATAGGCTCCGGGAAGTCTATAGTAAGAAGTTTTTCAGCATTTTCCAGAGATTCTACATATATACCGTCGGAGTAATGCTCCTCGCTATGGGAAGGAGCGTAGTAATGGGGGTCAAAATAGGAGAGAGCCATGTGGTAGAGAAGGCCCAGAATTATAATTCCCAGAATGACATTTAGCAGCCCCAGCTTCAGCCTTTTGCGGAGCATCACCACACCCAATATAAGGGAAGCGAGGGGGAAGATGGCCACCAAGAGAAGAAACCACATATTGTCCATGGCGAAGACCATGAATATCTGGGAATGAATTAAAGATGCCAGAGGAAGGCTGATAAAACTCAGCACCAGAAGCACTATGGAAGCAGTTCGAAGGCTCTTGGTCGCCTTGGCGGGTGCTTTGTTTTTTAGCTTCGAGGACTTTGAAGAAAAAGCTCTGTGGAGAATGGAGGAGGGAGCAATAGCACCAAGGGGTATGATGCGGTATCCGGAGTTAAATATGGGCAGGAGATACTTCTCGTTTTTCACGCATTTACGAGCTTCATTATAAAAAAGCTTTGTCTCCGCAATTTTCTCACTGCCTTCCCAAGTGCTGATACGCATAAAGTCTGAGTATATGCAATATTCAATGCGGCCTTTGGGAATTCTCTTTACAGCGTCCTGAATGCCGGCCTTGCTGGTGCGGGCTTCACGGATTAAGAGTATAACAGACACGAAAAGCAAGGCAGCTGCAAACCCGATTTCAGCATCGCCAAGTCGGGTGATTATAGACCAAGCTAACAAAAGGGCAAATATAACTACGTCACGAATGCGGCGCTTCATAAAGACCCTACTTACGGGAGCATGGGCCTCCTGAACTTCTTCGGCGCTGAGAGTGAGCATATATGTCTCGCGGGGCAGCTCTTCGCCCATGACACCATCGTCCAGTTCATTGCGAAGGCGTGTAAGAGTTTCTGCGTCCGGCACGGAAAGACCGGATTCCCAATCCTTTATAACAGACTCGCCCAGAGATAACTTCTCGGACATAGCGGCGATGCTCATACCCTTTTGCTCACGAAGAGCGCGCAGACTGTCGCTAAAGCTCATAGATATACATCCTTTGCCATTATTATTCGTTACATCACGGGAAATGGCGGCGCACAACAAGTTATTACTGAGACATGCGTTGCTGTGCTATTACTTCAAAAAGCACTGTTGAGGGAAGACTTCATGGGGACTCTCCAAAAAGATTACTTCATATAATCAAGATCGTATTCGGCTATATACATCTCGTTGTACTCATACCTGTAGTAAAAAACCATAAATCTATATTGGCCCGACTCTGCCGGAAGGGTGTTGCGTTCACCGCTATCCATATTATAGAACAGATACGTATCATAGGCATTGAGCATATCAGTATCTTCACATATGCCCTTCAAACTGTTGGGTACGTAATCTAGCCAAAATTCATCCGTAGCTTCTATGATTGCAGAAACATCATCCTGATTGAAGTATAAGTAGCCGTAGTAATAGACGAAGAAGTCATCATAAGCTACGTTATAATAATAAAGTTCGCTGGCATCGGGTTGAGGAATATCCGTTCCCAAAGCAGCCTCAATCTTTGCCTCGACTACCTCAAACTGCGGGCCATCGTCCGCCACCTCATATTGAGGAACATATCTTGAGCCATAGCTGAGAGTTAAGCTAAGAATCAGTATCACAGCCGCAGCTACCAGAGTATTTTTTCGCCCTTCTCTTTTACCCAAAAACGCTAAGATCAGTCCATATACCATAGATATAACGGGCACAGAGCATACCAGAATCATGACAGATATAATTTCCGTTGGAGCTTCCATCAAAGCGCCCACAATAATCAATGCGCCAATAGGAAGAGCAACAATGCTCATCACAAGCAGAATTATTGATATTATTCTGAGCGTCTTCGAGGCTTTTGTCTTTTCGTTTCCTCGCTGTTTCACCGTTTTGGGATCAAAGGCACTTAAAAGAACTGAATCCGCTGCAACTGCCCGCAAGGGAATTATCAGGTAGGAATTATAGAAATATGGCAGCAGAAGCTTGTCCGTCCGAAGGCAAAATGCGGCATCACCATAAAAGTAGCTTTGCTCCGATACCCGTTTTCCCTCCTCCCAGGTGCTTATGCTGACTCTGTCCTCAAAAACGCAGTATTCAAACCGACTTCGGGAAAACAGTTCAAGTTTTTTCCTGTTCTGCTTTGCGAGAGGAGCAAGGGGACTTAGGCAAATGGCAAGAAAAACGAAAGTCATCATAAACGCTATTGTCGCCGCGCTGTCAATGCCTGTGCACTTGAACGCAATGCCAGCGACAAGAAGTATTATGCAATATACAATCTGTCTTTTCAGCCATCTCCGCCTATTGCACTTAAACCCCGCCTTTGCCTCTGCTTCCTCTATTTTCAAGTTATAAACCTCTGCAGGCAGTTCTGCTTCCGGGAAATGCTCCCGGAGCAGGCAAAGCTCGGCCTTATCCGGCAGCTGTGTTCCAAGCTCCCAACTTGAAACCACGCCCTCATCCACGGAAAGCAGTTCGCCGAGAGCGGCGCAGCTTAACTCCTTCTCGCGGAGCAAGAGGCGAATATCGTCGCTGAAACTCATTATGCCATCTCCTCCCAAGGGTTTTATAGTGTAATTATTATATCACACTATGCTGACACATCACAACAAATTATTGCTGAGATGCACATTGCCATGTTATTATTTCAAAAAGCCCTGTTGAAGGAGGCTACGCCATGTATGTTTCCCTCTCCTCCGGCACAAAGGACAACATCCTCAAGGCTGTGCGCTTTGAGAGGCCGGACTATATCCCTATGACATTCCACATAAATGATGCCTGCTGGCAGGCCTACCCCCATGAGGAGCTTTGGCAGCTTATGGAGAGCCACCCCTTCCTTTTCCCCGGTTTCGAGACCCCGAAAGGGGAGTTCAAGCCCGTTTTCGCCCCCAACGCCAGACAAGCTGAGCCCTACACCGACCCTTTCGGCTGCATTTGGGAAACCTCCACCGACGGAATTGTGGGCTCCGTCCATAGTCATCCCCTCGATGACTGGGAAAAATGGAGCCGCTACACCTTCCCCGACAGTGAGAAAACCGACGGTCTTTTCCCCATAGACTGGGCCGCCTTCGAGGCGGAAGCCGCTGCAAAACGCGCAGCGGGAGAGATGGTTTACGGCGATCTGCGCCACGGTCACAGCTTTTTGCAGCTATGTGACCTTCGTGGATATGAAAACCTGCTGATGGATATGATTGACGAAGAGCCTCTCCTTGATGAGCTCATAGGGCGCCTCGGGGAATTCAACCTCGCTCAGATAAAACACTTTATCCGCGCAGGCGTTGATATGGTGCGCATCCCCGAAGATCTGGGAATGCAGCATGGACCTATGCTCCGCCCCGAGGATTTCCGCCGCTATATAAAGCCCGCTTATCAGCGCCTTATGGTTCCCCTGCGCAAAGAGGGTATCCCCATACACATGCACTCCGACGGAGATATCCGCCTTCTCTGCGACGATATAATCGAAGGCGGCGTGGACGCACTGAATTTGCAGGATCTGGTGAACGGCATAGACTGGATATCCGGCCGTTTCCGCGGCAGGACCTGCATAGATCTGGATATTGACAGGCAGAAGATAACGCCTTTCGGCACGCCGGAGCAGATTGATGCTCTTATCCGCGAGGAAGTTGAAAAAATCGGCTGCAAAGAGGGCGGCCTTATGATGATATACGGTCTCTACCCCGGAGTGCCTTTGGAAAATGTGAAGGCGCTGATGGACGCAATGGAGAAATACGCCTTTTATTACAACAGCTAAAAAACAGCTAAAAAAGCCACCGACAAAAAAGTCGGTGGCTTTTCGCATTTTTACGGAAGGGTTTTGCCCGAGGCGCGGTAAAGCTCATACCACTCGGGTCTTGTGAGGCATATATCCGCTGCCTTTGCAATTTCACGCAGGTGCTGAGGATTGGTGGTACCCGCTATTGCCTGAATTTTTGCGGGGTGGCGCAAAAGCCAGGCGGCGGCAACGGCGGCCTTGGTAACGCCATATTTCTCCGCGAGACGCTCAAGGACGGCATTAAGCTCCGGATATTCGGGGTTTTCAAGGAAGCTTCCCCCGTGGAGGCTGATCTGCAGAATCGACCATGCCTGAATGCCCATACCCTTGCACTGGGCATAATCCAGAAGGCTGCCGTCCCGCATAAGGGAAGCATCCTCCATCATATTCACATGGATGCCCGCGTCAATGGCGGGAGCATGGGCAATGCTCATCTCCACCTGATCCGTGATTATATCCTGCTTCACACAGCGTT
Organism: Oscillospiraceae bacterium; assembly: GCA_045595025.1. Taxonomy (GTDB): domain Bacteria; phylum Bacillota; class Clostridia; order Oscillospirales; family Oscillospiraceae; genus SIG459. The sequence continues at coordinate 23,578 of JAZNZR010000106.1, forward strand.
TGAGGTTTTCGATCTGTCCCGGATTCATATTGGAAACGCCGAAATGGCGCACCTTGCCGCTGCTTTGAAGCTCATCGAAGGCTCTTGCCACCTCCTCGGGCTCGGTGAGGGCATCGGGACGATGGAGCAGCAGAATATCAATGCTCTCCAGCTTCATGCGGCGCAGGCTTTGCTCCGCACTTTCGATTATGTGCTCATAGGAGCTATCATAGTAGCCCCGGCAAATTCCGCATTTTGTCTGGATAATGAACTTATCCCGAAGATAGGGCGCGGAGTCCATTACTTCGCCGAAGAGAATTTCGGAGGGAGTTTTCCATGCGTAGATATCCGCATTATCCACAAAGTTTATCCCCTCTTCCAGCGCCGTTTCCAGAAGAAAGCGCATTTCTTCGCTTCCGTAAAGGCTGGAGCGCATAAGACCAAGGCCTATGCGGGAGGCTTTTATTCCGCTTTTTCCTATTTCACTGTACTGCATACCGTCACTCCGTTTACTCAATATCAGTCGCTGAAGCTAAGAACATCTTTATACTTTTCCTTGAAAAGCGCATAAACCGCCTGCAGGACTTCTTCGTCCTCAATGGGAAGATAGTTTTCGTTTTCCTCATCAACTGGCTCTATCTCCATAATGATGAGCTCCAGACTGTCGCTTTCAGCGGGAAGGAGGAAAATATACTCCTTGCCCTCATACTCTATAACATCAACATATTCGAATTTATGGGCCTTGCCGTCACCATCATGAAAGGTGAGGATGTTGGCGTCTTCATTCTGAGAATCTTTTTGGTTTTTATTCATAACAAATTCTCCTTTTTTCAGCTATATAAATATAATATATCTCTCTATTCCCCATCCGTCAAATATATCTTGCCGCCCATATAGCGCCATGATATAATTGATCATCCGAATGAAAGGGGATTTATATATGCTGACACTCAAAGAAAACTTTTATGAGACCTGGCGCAGAGGCAAGCCCGATGCCTTTGTTAACTCCTGGGAGGTATTCCCTCAGGTTTGGGACCCCATATTCTTCTTTATGTCTCCCGTTGCCCCCGGCGGCACCGCCGTTACTCCTCATGGCATAACTCTGGAGTGGCGCGCCGATGAGCCCGGCGTAATGCCCGTAACCACCCCCGACAAGCTTGTCTGCCCCGATGTTGCGGAGTGGAAAAAGTATGTTAAGCTCCCCGACATGAGCACCGTTGAGCTGGACTGGACAGATGCCAAGGCTCAGGCTGAACTTTGCCGCGCTCAGGATAAGTTCGTTATGTGCTGGATGCCCACCGGTCTTTTCGAAACCTGCCATTTCCTTATGGGCTTTGAGGACGCTCTCTGCGCCTTCTATGAAGAGCCCGAGGCTATGCACGAGCTTATCGACGCCATCAAGGAAATGAAGATGGCTCAGATAAAGCTTATCAAGGAAAATATAAACCCCGATGTGCTCATGTTCCACGACGACTGGGGCAGCAAGACCAACCTCTTTATGGCTCCCGATATGTGGCGCGAATTCTTCAAAGAGCCCTACAGAGAGATTTACGGTCTCATAAAGAGCGAGGGAATAATAGCCATGCATCATGCCGACAGCTACTGCCAGCCCATCGTCAAGGATATGGTTGAAATCGGCATTGACATCTGGGAGGGCGTTCTTCCCAGCAACGATATCCAGCAGATTAAAAAGGACACCGACTATAAGCTGCTGCTTATGGGCGGAATTGAAGCCAGCGTTGTTGACGTCCCCAACTGGACCGAGGAGATTGTCCGCGCCGAGGTTCAGCGTGCCTGCCGCGAATACAGCGAGGGCGGCTGTTTTATGCCCTGCCTCACCTACGGCGGCGAAGGCAGTATCTACCCCGGTGTTAACGACTGCATCATGGACGAAATCCGCAAGCAGAGCAAAATATATTTTGGCTGAGAACAAAAAATCCCGCTTCGGTGAAGCGGGATTTTTCTTATTTATGATAGCTGTTTTTGCAATTTGCGTTTATATAGGTTTTCATCTCTTTGCAGTTTTTGATACCGCCGAAGGCGATGGCGGAGCCATTGATAAGCACTGTGCAGTAATTGAGTTTTTTCTCCCTTGCAGACTGCTTGAAGGTGAAATCCCCTATGGAAAGCTCTTCAAGGCGGAAGCCCTCGGTTCCCGCTCTGTTGCGAACGATCAGATCCCGGTCTTCAAAGCGCAGCACATAATCATGGGCTGCATATTTCTTGGAAAACACGCCCATAAGGCAGCCCAGAATAATAATTATCTCCACGCAGGCATATATCCTCACGGAAATGAGGAGAACCAGCAGCGCCAGAAGAGACAAAATGACAAAGATTACTCCCATCACCTTGTAGGACTGCTTTTTTACATATTCAATATCGGTTTCGGTTACAAAGCTTTTCATAATGCCACCTGCCTTACTTCACTTCCTCAAAGTATTCGGCGCTCTGTCTGCAGATGGGGCACTCAAAATCGGAAGGGAGCTCCTCCCCCTCGTGTATATATCCGCATATTTTGCAGATAAACTTCTTGTCTGCAGCCTCCTCGGGCAGCTCAGCAGGGCACTCTCTGTTCAGCTCTGCTGCCAAGGCCATAAGCTGAGCGGTGCTTTCCTCGTTCAATGCGGAAATTATCCTTACTCCCCCGGCAGTATAACTGAGGTTCTTGCTCTTTTCCAGCATGGACTTCATTATCCGCGCTGCGGTGGGAGCCCATGAGCCGTTTTCAATAAATGCAACCTCTCTGTTGCTGAAATTACGTTCGGTGAGATGTTCTATAAACTCCCTCATATAGGGGAAAATGCCGCCATTATAAGTTGTTGTTGCCAGTACCAGCTTGCCGTAGCGGAAGGCATCCTCCTCCGCTTCTGCCATATCACATCTGGCAAGGTCATTGACCACTACCTTGCGGCAGCCGTTTTTTTCAAGCTCCTCGGCCAGCAGCTCAACCGCTTTTTTGGTGTTGCCGTAAACGGAAGTATAGGCAATAACTATGCCGTCTTCCTCAACAGCATAGCTGGACCAAATGTTATAGAGTCGGAAATAATACTCAAGATTTTCTGTGAGCACAGGTCCGTGAAGAGGGCATATTTTGCGGATATCCAAACCACCAAGCTTTGCGAGAACACCTTGGACCGCTCCGCCGTACTTCCCCACAATGCCGATATAATAGCGTCTGGCCTCGCAGGCCCAGTCCTCATCCGCATCCAGCGCGCCAAACTTGCCGAATGCGTCAGCAGAAAAAAGTATACCCTCGGCACTGTCATAGCTGATGATAACCTCGGGCCAATGTACCATGGGCGCAGTGAAAAAGCTGAGACTGCGTCCGCCCAGAGAGAGGCTGTCACCGTCGCCAACAACAACGCGGCGGGAGGAATAATCCTCGCCGTAGAAATTTTTCATCATGACGAAGGCTCTGGAGGATGCAACGATTTTTGCCTGAGGATATGCGGACATGAACGCACTGATGCTTCCGGAATGGTCAGGCTCCATATGGTGCACTACCAGATAATCGGGAGAAGCACCCTTCAACTCTTCCGCGATATTCTCCAGCCAAATTCCGGAAAAGCGGGCATCCACAGAGTCAATTACGGCAATTTTCTCGTCAAAGACCACATAGGAGTTATAGGCCATGCCATTGGGGACTATATACTGTCCTTCAAAAAGATCAATTTCACGGTCATTTACACCAACATATTTTACAGTATCGGAAACAGCAATTTTCATTCTATTCCCTCCGTTTTTCTTTTTCTTTTTCAGTATATCACAAATTGCGTTTATTTCAACGAAAAGAAAAAGGACACGAAGGTGTCCTTTTTTCTTTTATTTTTTCTTTTCCGCCTTTTCTTTGGCGCGCTTATCCTGAATTATCTTCATATGCTCTTCGGTTACAAGCTCAACGCCATTTTCCTTTGCCCAGTCCACGCAGCCCTTGAGCACCAGAGGCAGGAACACTCTGGGCACGGCAAGGACGGTTTTCAGAGCTTCATCGGTGAACTTCACCTTGTCATCTGCCCTATCTGCGGCATAGCGCACGGATTCAAGGCTTGCCTCACGCATTTGCAGAAGCTCGGCGCGCACTCTTCTCTTTCTGTGGAACCAGAAGTTCTTGCTGTCGCGGTAGCCGTAATCCACAGGGAGAGGAGGGAAGTCTTTGGAGCGAACGCCGTTTATTATGGCATCGGCATATTTCTTCTTCATCAGTATTTTATCTACACGGAGAATGAAGTGGGCGCCAAACTTGCTGGTAATGCCGTTGAAATCGTGATAAGGGCCTTCATAGCCGTTGAGCTCGCCTGCAGCATCCTTATCCGCTCCGTCCAGCTCCCGTACCCATGTGCATTCTATAACCTGAATTGCATCGCTGAGCACCTGAGGGCGCAGCTCTCCGCTTTCCTCCTCAAGGAGGCTCTTTTCAAGCTTGAACTTGCACTTGGGCATTTTCTCCTCGGGCTTATCTCCCGGCCAGGAAAGTTTCACCGCCTCCTTAAAGGTGGAGGGCTTATCGTCTATAAAATTGATGGCGCATTTCCCGTTGCGGAGAATATTCTGGGCGGTGTTGGAGGAATTGCGGCAGCAGAGGAGCATTGCGTAATAATCCTTTCCCGCCACATAGTAGGGCTGAACCAGAGAATAGGGTCCCAGCGTGGTGCTTCCGTTCTCGCAGAGAGTGCTGATTATAACGGTGGGCATGGGGAAGAAAAGAGATGTTTGATAGAAATTATCCACTATGCGAAGGTTTTCAAAACTGCTCATAGTAACACTCCTTTGTTTATGATTGTTATAATTATAACACCATGCGGGGATTAATCAAGCGCCGCTTGCCCGAAAGCACAATATATGTTATAATTTTCCATAAACACCTCATTCAGACAGAGAGAAGAGGATGAGCCTATGCGTCATACAGCACCTAACACCTTTTTCTACGGAATTGCCCGGGTAGTTTCCAATCTGGCAGCCCGCCTGCTTTTCCGCAGAAGGTTTCTCAGAAACGAGATAAAAAATGCCCCGGGTCCCTTTGTTGTTATAGCCAACCACCAGACCGCCCTTGACTTTGTTAACCTTATCGGCGCCTGCAAAAAACCGATGAATTTTGTGGTAAGCCGCTCCATATTCGGCACTCTCCCCCTGCAGGGCTTTCTCAGCAAGCTGGGTCTTATTCCCAAGCAGCAGTTTCAAACCGAGGTCAGCGATCTGAAAAAGATGAAGAGCGTTGTAGCCTCCGGCGGAAGGCTGGCTATTTATCCCGCTGGGTTAATGTGCGAAGACGGTCTTTCCACCCCCATTCCCGAAGCCACCTACAAATTCCTCAAGTGGCTGGGCACCGATGTTTACGTCGCCCGCTCCTACGGTTCATATTTCGTGCTTCCAAAATGGTCCTCCGTCCTTCGACCCGGACGCACTTACATAGATATATACAAGCTTTTTTCCGCACAGGAGCTTGCCGCTATGGACGAGGAGAGCATCCGTCTCCGCACCGAAAAAGCACTCCTTTTCGATGCTTACCGGGAGCAGGAGGGTTATCGGGTGCGCTTCAGCGGCTGCAGAAACATTGCCGGCCTTGAAGATGTTTTGTATATCTGCCCCCATTGCGGCGAGGAATTTTCAATACGCCTGAAATGCAAAAACATACTCCAGTGCGAAAAATGCGGCTACGCCCAGCAAAGCGATGATTACGCTATGCTCCATAAATGCTCGGTTCACGGAGAGGAGCTGCGCTATGTTTCCGACTGGAGCCGTCTCATATTCAATAAAGTTCTCTCCTCCGTGGAAAAGGGTGAGCTTACTTCCATAAGCAGTCCCTCCGTTTTCTGCTCTCTGGAGGAGGGAAAACACCGTTTCCGTCCGGTTGGCAGCGGCACTCTCAGTCTCAACTCTCAGGGTTTTCGTATTGAGGGCGAAATAGACGGGGAATTCGCGGATATTCTTGTACCTATTAAAAATATCCCCTCCCTGCCCTTCAGCCCCGGTAAATATCTGGAGGTGCAGCACGGCAGTAAAATCTATCGCTGCATTCTGGAGGACGGGCGCCTTGTTATGAAATTCATCAATCTTCTCAAAAGCTTCCACGCCCTCAGCAGCACCGCCAAAGTCTGAACGAAAAAGCATCCCAAGCCTGATGGCTTGGGATGCTTTTTTGTTATTTGTGGATTATTGTTTTTTTGCTGGAATAAGTTCCCACCGCTTACACCGGCAGCTGCATTTTTCCAAGTTCGTTGCAGCGATTGCAGAGCTTTTCCGCAAGAGCCGTTCTGGAAAGTCCTTCATCCAGCAGTTCGTTAACGCTTTTGGGTGCATCGAATATGTATTTATGACTTTCCTTATTCAGGTACGCCACATATACGGGTCTATTCAAGCCGTTGCGGCGGCATTGCTCAAACATCATAGAAGCGCCCGGGTAAAAACCCGTCAGCTCCTTGAAGTAGCCGTTATCCGAAACCTCGGGGAAAATCACCAGTGTATGGTTCTTTTTCAGAACATCGATGCTCTGGCGGAAGGTATTCCTCAATCGGACATCGCCGTAAGAGGAGATCAGATCCAGACCGATATAAAACATTCTGGTCAGAGGTGTGGCCAGCAGGCAGAAAAGGCGGGCCAGATTAAGGTTCCACTTCTTTTTCTGGTGGTAATAGATATGGGTCTGATAGCGATAGGCCGTTTTGAAATCGGTATTCATTTCATAAGTGCCCCAGAAACGGACGGGCAGTTTGCTGTAAAGCTCCATGGTCAGCGGGCCCGAGGCACCCTCATGGTTGCTCAAAATGATGCAGCCGGGTCCGGGAGCTTCTCCCAGAAAAACAAACTCCGGTTTTTTCACAAAGCACCTTACAATCGCTTTCACCGCCGTAAACCACTTTTTGCGGGCATATCCCACGGGAGTCGGCGTGTCAAATGAAGAAACAGCAGTTTTTGTCACGTTTTTCTCCTTTCAATGGAATGATAAATTATAAACACAATAGCACATTTTTGTCGAAACGGCAAGCCCCGGGGGAAACGGTGCCCGTTCCTTTGCGGTTTCTTTACTCTGTAGGCTTTCAAAAAGCCAAAAAGTAGTCATAGCCAAGAGGCTATGACTACTTTTTGGATATCGATGCGATGAGCTATACGCCTTGCCCTTTGCGCTTTATTTGTTCCACAAATAAACTCTGACTTCATAGGGCTTAATGAGCGCAGGGTTCACGCTCTCATAGTTTTGCAGCATCAGCTGCCCGGAAGCAAGGTCAAAGCCCTTGGGCGCTTTGAAGGGGACTTCTTTTTCCGTATAAGAGCAAACCACCAGAATCTTCTGCTTTTCGTCCTCCCGTGAGTAGGTATAAAGGGAAGAGGAGAGCTTATTGTATTCCTTATAATCGCCGTGGCGAACGCAGGAAAGTGACTTTCGCAGAGCAATGGCTTTGCGGTAAAAATTCAAAACGGAATCCTCTTCCTGCTCCTGAAATGCCACATTCACATCAACATAGTTTTCGTTTACATAGAACCATGGCTTACCCGTTGAGAAGCCGGCATTGGCTTCATCGCTCCACTGCACGGGAGTTCTTGCGGAGTCTCGGGAGCCATACCACAGCCGCTGCAGCCTCTTTTCCGGGGAGCGCTTTGTGCCCACATTAAAATACTGCCAGCGGGTCTGCACATCCTCATACATCTCCGGATCATCGGGATACCAGTTGCTCATGCCTATCTCCTGTCCCTGATAGACGAAGGGGGTTCCCTTAAGGAACAGATAGGACACCGCCAGCATCTTGGCGCTTTCCTTGCGGAACTTTTCGCTTCCGTAGCGGGATACCATTCGGGGGTGGTCGTGGTTTTCAATATATAGCATATTCCAGCCCCGGCCTTCCAAGCCGTTCTGCCAGTTGGAGTATGCCCGCTTCAGCTTCCGCAGGCTGAAGGGAATGTGGTTGAAGTCCATGAAAAGGCAGTCCGCTTCCTGAGTATCAAACTGGATCATCATATCCAGCACAGGATTATTATTCTCGTCAATATACTCCAGAGCCTTTTTCGGCTTTATCATGGGAGCTTCCGCCAGCACCATGCAGTCATAATGGCTGAACACATCCCGGTGGAATTCCTCAAGATATTCATGGAGGTGGGGTCCGTGGTTATAATAGAGGATACCCTTGGAGGCGGGCATAATGCGGTCATCCGGCAGACCTTCTTTTTTGGAAATGAAGGTGATTACATCCTCACGAAAGCCGTCCACGCCCATATCCAGCCAGAAACGCAGGATATTTTTGACCTCTTCCCGAACCAAGGGGTTATCCATGTTCAGATCTGCCTGCTCCACCGCAAAGATATGCATATAGTATTCTTTTCTTACTTCGTCCCACGCCCAGGCTTTTCCCTCAAAGACGGAGTCCCAGTTGTTGGGAAGTTTGCCGTTGGATTTGGCAGGTCTCCAAATATAGTAATCGGTGTAGGGCTCGATGCGCTCTTTGCTCTTTTTGAACCATTCGTGCTCGGTGGAGGTGTGGTTGACCACAAGGTCCATAATAACCTTCATGCCGCGCTCATGGGCACCGTCGAGAACCTTTTTGAAAGCCTCCAATCCGCCGAATTCCGCTGCAATGTCATAGTAATCCGAGATGTCATAGCCGCAGTCCACGCCGGGAGAGGGATACAGCGGAGAAAACCATATGCCGCCGCAGCCCAGAGACTTGATATAGTCCAGCTTTTCATAAACGCCCAAAAGGTCGCCCATTCCGTCGCCGTTTCCGTCCTTGAATGAGCGGGGCCAAATCTGATAAAAAACTATGTCTTTATACCAATCATTTTGCTTTTTCATATCTCTGTCCTCCCGCTCAGTATTTTCGGGAAAGGGCACTGTCGCACTCTTCCTTTGTGATCTCGCCGTTATTATACTTGGCCATCAGCGCCACATCGCCACTCTTCAGCCGGTAGAAGCTCCATACGACCACCGCTGCAATTCCGCCTATCGCAGGAATCAAGGCAAACACAGCCCACAGGGCGCCCAGTGCCTCGGGAGGCTGGGCGATATTGAGAGCCTGAAGCTCAGCGAAGCTTTCCGCTTCAACGGTAACCCATCCGAAGAGGCCGAGGATCGCCACGCCGAGGGCGGAGGAAACCGCGCTGATGATCTTCTGGGTGAAGGTCTGCACCGCAAAAGTGATGCCCTTTGCTTCGATTCCGGTTTTATACTGGCCGTATTCGGCGCAGTCGGGTGTAAACATAAACTGGAGGACGGACATAATGCCGATGGAAACGCCCCTCAGCACGAAGAGTACGATCTGAGGAACAAGCACGGGGCCTACAAAGTAGGAAATCAGGGACAGCGCCGCATAGGACACAGCTCCCACCATAAAGAGCTTATATTTATCGAAGCTCTTCAAGAGCTTGGGCATAATGAAGGAGATAAGCACCGCGGGAGCAAAGGAGAGGGCACCCACCAAGGTTGCTATCATGGCATTATTAAACAGATAGAAGCAGGCAAACTGGAGCACCGCTGCAGCGGTATTAAGGCCGCTGTAAAGGAACATGCCGAGGAAATAGACAAGCAGGAATTTGTTATGTATCAGATAGGAGAACATTCTGCGCAGGCTGAAGCTCTCCTCGCTTTGGGCGGATTTGATAGAATGCTCTTTGCCGGAAACGCAGATAAAGATCATGTTTACCAGAGCCAGAACAACGATGATGACAGCGGTTGCGGAGAAGGAAATTCCCAGCGTCTCAGTGGGCAGAACATAACCGCATATCATTGCGATGATAACGCCGATATTGGCAAAAATTCTGCCGGTTGTCATCAGGGAGGTGCGTTCCTCCTGAACATCGGTCATAGTGGTGATGAGACCGAAAATGGGCACGTCGCAGAGGGTGTAGCTGGTATCCCAGATGAGATATGCCACGGCAAACCAAATCAGCTTTCCGTTTTCGGAGAAGGAAGCCGGAATATTGAAAAGCGCCAGGGTGGAAATAAGGATTATGGGCAGGGATATGCGGAGCCAGGGGATGAATTTGCCCTTTTTGAAGCGAATTCCGTCGATAAGTCCGCCAAACAATGCGTCATTGACAGCATCCCACACCTTCAGAAGTATCAAAATTCCCGCTGTCTTTGCAGGGGAGATTCCACTCATCAGCAGATAGGTTGTCAGGAACATGAAGGGGAATGTATAGATCATATTCTGACCGAGGAAGTAGCTGCCGTAAGCTACGCGCTCTTTTTTGGCTGTTCGCCAGCCGGCGGGGTTTACTTTTTTCATGATATTGGCCTCCGATTTCAGATTCGCAGGTTGATACGCGGCATTGTAAAGCCTCTAAATTTATTGTACAAAAGCGCAGCGCAAATATCAACATATTAAATGTATGTTTCCAGCGGCTGAGGCTGTTTATTTTTCTCTTGGTTTATGATATAATGCCGGCATCGAATTTGCGATTTTTGTTTTAAGTTTTAAGGAGAATTTATGAAAGACGAATGCTTGATTTGCGGTGCCCTGCTGAAATATTCAGAGGCCGACACGGAGATGGAATGCGCTCTTTGCCACAAGAAGGAAAGAAGCAAAACCATTTGTGAAAAGGGTCATTATGTATGCAGCGATTGTCATACCCAGGGAATAGACAGTATTATCGGGCTATGTCTTACTCTGACCTCAAAAAGCCCCGTAGAAATCATCCAGAAGATGATGGCGCTTGACTTTTGCCATATGCACGGGCCCGAGCATCACATTATGGTAGGCTCAGCATTGCTTACTGCATACAAAAACGCAGGCGGCAAAATTGATCTCGAAAAAGCCCTTATCGAAATGCAGTTCCGCGGCAAAAAAGTTCCCGGCGGTGCTTGCGGATTTTGGGGTGCTTGCGGTGCAGGTGTCAGCACGGGTATGTTTATTTCCATTGTAACCGGATCAACTCCCCTTGCATACGAGAGCTGGGGGCTCTCCAATAAAATGACTTCTGCCGCACTGGGCGCCATTGGCGAGGTGGGCGGTCCCCGTTGCTGCAAACGGGATTCTTACCTTGCAATTACCAAAGCAGTGGAATTTGCCAAAGAGAAGCTCGGCGTTGAGATGGAGCTTGGCGAAATCAAATGCGTCCACTCCTCTCAGAATAATCAGTGCATCGGTGTGAGATGTCCATTCAAATGAAAAAACAGCATTTATTTGCGTGCATATTTTACCCAGCAGAAACAGAAAGTTTGACGGAGTGAAAAATATGAGCAGATATCCCATCAGCAAGGAATTTTTCCCATTTTCGCTTTTCACGCCACCCATAAGCAAGAAGTTTCTCAAAGTGGCTGTACCCAATATGAAAGTGCCGAAATGGATCTATAAGGACAAAAATCTTGACGTGCGCCCTTATAAAATCAAAAGTTATGACGGCGAAAAAATCGAATGTTTCCTGATGACTCCGAAAGCGGCCAAGGATAACTCTCCGTGCCTTATTTACATTCACGGCGGCGGTTTTGTACTCAGCGCTGCAGGCTATCACTATAAAAACGCTATGCACTACGCCAAAGAACTCGGCTGCAAGGTAGTGTTTGTCAACTATCGCCTTGCGCCGGAGCACCCCTTCCCTGCGTTCTATGAGGACTGCTATGCCGCTTTTTGCTGGGCGTATGACAATGCCGAAGAGCTGGGTATTGATACAGAGCATATTGGCATCGGCGGCGACAGCGCGGGCTCTACCCTTGCAGTGGGTATATGCATGATGGCAAAAGAGCGCCTTCATCCGGTAAAATTCCGCTTCCAGATGCTCCCCTACCCATTTCTGGATGCCCGCAACGCTAGCCCCTCCGCCAAGCGCTTTACCGATACGCCTATGTGGAATTCTTCCCTGTCGGACCGTATCGGTCCTATGACGAAGGTGGATAGGAATGACCCACATTATGTCTGGTATTCTCCCGTGGAAGCGGCAAGTTTTGAAGGTCTGCCTCCCGCCTATATCGAGACAGCGGAGTTTGACTGTCTCCACGATGACGGCATACTTTATGCCCAACTCCTCCGGGATGCCGGCATTGAGGTCACCCTGAACGAGACCAAAGGGACGATGCACGGCTTTGATATCGCCACAAAAGCCCCCACCTCACTTGCCGCCATGGAACAGCGCATCGCCTTTATGAAGCGAATGATTTGAATTAGGATAAAAAATAAAGAAGACAGCGACTAAAAACGCCGACTTCCTGAAACAAGAAAAAACCAGCAATCCCGATGGGATTACTGGTTTTTTATGGCTCGTCGCACCGAAAAAGATATCACTTGTCAAGTTGATATAAAAGAAAAAACAATATTTTTTGCAAATTCATTTCTTGAACGATTGAACACTTGAACGACACAAAATCCGCCACTTCAGTTCCCACGGGGCAGAGTATGGCGGATTTATCGTTTATAAAAGAAAAAACGCCCTCAAAACCGCCGAAATGAGCGGTAAAAGGGCAAAAATAGGGCATTTTCCGTATAGAAAGCAAAATTCCATAGCCGAAATTGTATCGACTATGGAATCTTTTTTGTGGTGTACAGCCAATTAGATGCCGTAATTATTTAGTGTACTCTATTTTGTATTCCACCAATTTCATAGTATTGCTCTCGGCATTGTAAAGAACATTGATAAACACATACGTTCCGCTTTCGCTCGGCAATTTGTTGAACTCATTCGTGTTCTTGTTGTATATGATGTAGTAATCACTTGTTTGAATATCGCAAAAATACGAGGTAATACCAACCATATCGTTGGGAATATCTGATATCCACTTTGTATCACTTGAAAGATTTTTTTCAAATTGTTCCACGACGGTATCGTCAAAGTAAATATCGCTCGTTGAATAAATATATCCGCGAGGAACAGACTGTGTTCCTTTTGTCCAATCCTGCGTGTTGATACGAGAATGCTCCGGAATATCAATATTCAACATTTGCTCTGCGTTGAAAATCGGCTCGTCACCATGTG
>JAZNZR010000107.1:0-14584 GCA_045595025.1 Oscillospiraceae bacterium
AAGCTAAAGTGCTTGGCAATTATATTACAGACTTCTTCTCTTGTATCTTCTTGTGTATCTTGTCGGACTACCGTAAAGAAACCACTATTGACATATTCATCATAGTGCTTTTGACTATTGATAAGTGCCAGCCCTTGCCTGTAATTTTCCATAACAGTTTCGGAATCTTCACAACTCTTAATTACATTGAGAAGAAATTGCTTTTCTGGGTCGCTTCGGTCAAAGAAGCGCTCAACACTCATAGATTGGGGCGAAAGCATAACAACCACATGATTGTAATCTGATATTTCTTTTAGTATATCAACAGAAATATTAGTATCAACAATAACTCTTCTGTTCTGAGATATCGAAATGAGTTCTGCAACTTCAAACTCTGCCGCTTCTCTTGCTGTGCCATAAATCCAACGCTCATACTCCTCAGGTGCCCGAGTAACAAACTCCTTCCAATCGGTTAGAGTTTTCATAAAGCAAATATCAGGTTGAGCATCTGGCGTTGCTACAATATCCGACACCTTAGAGTGATAGTTTTCTCCGCAGAAAATCATGCCATATCGGTCAGCAAGCATTTTTACTGTGGTCGACTTTCCTGCATAGGCTGTGCCTGTAATGAAATACACATTTTTGAGATAATGTTTTAGGATGTTGTTCTCAATTTTCATTTGCTATCTTACCTCAGTCAAATTCTTATTTATCGGTTCATATGAGTTATTTTATCATGCGGCTGCAATATATACAAGAACAGTCCCGGCAGGATTGCCTGCCGGGACTGGAACTGTTTTACGGACACCCTTTTTTGAAGGGGGACGCTTTTTCTTTTGCCTTTTATTCGCCCACAGCGTCTTCAGCCTCGGGAGTTTCCTCGGTTTCGGCTGTTTCCTCGGTTTCGGCTGTCTCTTCGCTTTCAGCTGTTTCTTCGCTTTCCTCATCTTCAATTACAGGAGGAACAAAGCTCATCTTTTCTATGACCCGCTTATAAGCGGCGCTGCCCTCTTCATAGATAATGGGGCAGAAATCGTTGATGTTTTCCTGACTGCTCAGGGCGCAGGGAATTACCTTAACATCAAGCTTAATCTCTTCGTCCTCCCCGCGGCTAAGCAGCAGCTGAACTATAGCGCTGTCCTTATCATCGGGGTTGGAGTTTGCGCCGTAGCAGAAGTTTCCGAGAGAATAGAACACGGGCATTCCGTCCACATACTCCATCTTCTCGAGGACATGCTTGCGGCTGCCTATGACGGCATCAAAGCCGGTTTCAGCCAGCTTTGCGGCAAATTCCTTTGCCCAGCCGGGCACCTCATTGCCGTCCCAATCCCAGTGTATATAGAGCACGACAAAATCACAGCCTTCATTGATGCATTCCTCATAAAGAGGCTTTATTGCGTCCATATACTTGCCAACATTGCCCTTTATGTTGCTGCCGTCAACAGTGCTGTAGCTGATGACACCCAGCTTAAGCTCACCGCCCAGATCGGCAATATAGGGGGTTTTGGCATCGGTATAGCCCATATTCTGTTCGTTGAGCGCAGCTATTGTGTCCTTATAGCCGCCCTCTTTATAGTCCAGAGTATAGTCATTGGCAAGGCTCACTATATCAAAGCCGCCGAGGGAGAGGCACTCAGCATATTCGGGAGAAGCCTTCAGGTTGAAGAGCTTGGGTCTAGCATCGTTGGAGTTGGTGAAAACGCTTCGGAAGTTGCCCATTGTAAGGCTGTCGGCCTTGAAAATCTCCGCAACATTTTTGAAGGGATACTCATAGTTGTCGCCGATAACATAGAGCATATTGTGCTTGCCTGCCGCGCCCTGCCAGTCTTTGAGAGTGCCAACGGTGACACCGCCGACGAAAGAAAGAGTCCAGCTTTCCTGCTCTTCGGGAGTGGGCTCGGGGGTAGGTTCGGGAGTCACTTCAGGGCTTATCTCGGGGCTTGCCTCAGGACTTGCCTCCGGGCTAGGCTCGGGAGTGGGGGTTGGAGTAGGAGTGGGGGTCGGGGGAGGAGTAACCGCGGCAGCGGCTTCCTCGGCGCTTATCTCATACTTAAAGTCCTCGGGCACATACTTGGGATCGTAGCTGCTGCTGTTTCCGGTTTGCAGAAAATAAATAAAAGCTATCGCAGCAAGGCCTATAACAGCCGTCAGGATTTTTCTCTTCATATAATTTATCTCCTTTGCAGGATCTTTGATCGTTCTTTTCCTATCTGGTTATTTTATATCATAGGCAGAAAAGTGTCAATTATATAAATAATTCCCCGGCATCTGCCCAACCTGCAAGAAACTCCCCAACGCTCAATGGCATTGGGGAGTTTTCCTTATACAGATTTTACATCCTCGCCGCAGCGGCCGTAGAGCTTGCTGAGGCGGCCTATTCTTTTCGTAAGGGTAGGAGTAATGGCATCTGCGCTCATTCTCCAGCACCAGTTGCCGGAAGGGATACCGGGGGTATTCATTCTTGCGCTGTCATCCAGCCCAAGGTAATCCTGCATCTGAGCCACAAAAAGGTCAGCCACAGAGGCCATGCCGCTGCGAATAATCGCCTCGCAAAGATCATCCTCTTCGCCTATACCCAGATATTCCCGGGCAAAGGCAAGGGTGGGCTCTCCCGCGATTTTTTCCCAGCCCTTAAGGGTGGAGTTATCGTGAGTGCCGGCATAGCATACGCAGTTATGGGGGTATTTATAGGGCAGATAGTCGCTGGGCTCGTGGGGAGCAAAGGCGAACTCCAGAACCTTCATTCCGGGGAAACCGGAGTCACGGAGCAGCTCTCTCACGCCGTCGGTAAGATAGCCCAGATCCTCGGCAATGAACATGAGCTCGGGAAAACGCTCCTTGAGAGCGCCGATAAAGTTCATTCCGGGTCCCTTTACCCATTTGCCGTTTTTGGCGGTTGCCTCTCCGTAAGGCACAGCCCAGTAGGCCTCGAAAGCGCGGAAATGGTCGATACGGATAACATCATAGAGCTTTCCTGCGCCCTTCACACGGCGCATCCACCATTCGTAGCCATTTTCAGCCATTGCACCCCAACGGTAAAGGGGATTGCCCCAAAGCTGTCCGTCCTCGCTGAAATAATCGGGGGGCACACCGGAAACATCCTTGGGCAGGTTCTTCTCGTCCAGCAGGAAGCTGAGAGGCTCAGCCCAAACCTCGGCAGAGTCCATAGCAACATAGATGGGCATATCTCCGATAACACCGATACCCTTGCTGTGGATATAGCTTCTCAGGGCGTGCCACTGGCGGGAGAAAAGGAACTGGATATAGGTGAAAAGCTCCACATCCTCCCGAAGGAGGCTGCGGTATTTCTCAATAGCCTCCGCCTTGTGAAGGCGGATATCCTCATCCTGCCACTGTGTCCAGCCAGCCATGCCGAAATGGCGCTTGCAGGCCATGAAAAGAGCATAATCGGGAAGCCAGCTCTCATTTTCCTCAACGAACAGGGCAAGCTCTTCTGCATCCCGCTCCCAGCCTCTGGCCTTGGCAAGGGCAAGGATTCTAAAGCGGTTCTCATAAACCTTACCGTAATCCACCTTAAGGGGATCATCGCCCCAATTTATGCTCTCAATCTCCTCTTTTTCAAGAAGAGCGTCCTCAACCAGCATTTCAAGGTCTATAAAATAGGGGTTTCCGGCGTAAGACGAAAAGCTCTGATAAGGGGAATCGCCCATACTCGTGGGGCCAAGAGGCAAAACCTGCCACCAGCTCTGACCTGCTTCAGCCAGAAAATCCGCGAAATCATAGGCTGCTTTGCCCAAAGTGCCTATTCCGCAGGGGGAAGGCAGGGACGATATGGGCATAAGAATGCCGCTGCTTCTTTTCATAGTAGTCTTATCCTCCCAATAAAATTATATAGGTCTCCTATGTCTGCTTCACCCTGCCGCGGCAGAGGAAGCCTTCCGAATTTACATATCTTAATATAGCCAGCTTTCTCCCTGCCGTCAATCCCATTCAAAGCAAAAAGAGCAAAGGAGCTTCTCTCCCCTGCTCTTTTTATCTTCTTATATTCTGCTCTCAGACCTGCTCCATACGCCTGCGCACATATTCGGCCAGCATATCGGCAGTGGCCTCGAGACCCATCTTATTGCCCTTGACAATAAGATCATAGCTTGCGGGGTCGCCCCACTTTACATGGCAGAACTGGTTATGATAACTTTTGCGCTTGGAGTCGTTCCATACCATATAGCGCTGAGCCTGAAGTCTGCTGTAACCGCTCTGCTTGCAGAGTCTTTCAATTTTGAACTCCTCGTCACCGGTGATAAATATACGGACAAGGAGGCAGGGGAAATCCAGAAGGGTTTTAATGCCCGCTCTTCCCATAATGATAAAGCTCTCGCCCATTTCGGCCTTTTCTCTGAGGAACTTGCGCTGAAGCTCAACAACCTGCTCCTCGGGGGAATTGGAATATCCGTTCACCTTGCGGGTGATGCCCATTTTTCTGGGCTTTTCATCAAACTTTTCAAGAGCAGAGGTATCGATATTGAATTGCTCACCTATACCCTCAAATATGTTTTTGTCATATACGGTGATGCCAAGTTTTGCGCCGAGATGCCTTGCTATCTCATAGCCGCCGCTGCCGGTTTCCCGTCCAATTGTAATAATAACCTGTTTATCCATAATATCTTAATCCCCCTTACAGATAAAATACTATCATATAGATTGTTGAAATTGCAATAACAATAACTGTTGCGGGAGCCTGCACCTTGCAGTACTGGCCCCAGCCGATAGGATAACCGTTCTTGGCCGCAATGGCGGTACCCACAACATTTGCGCTGGCACCGATGGGAGTTGCGCTGCCGCCGATATCGGTGCCCATACTCAGGGCCCATGCCAGAGTGCTCAGTTCCATCCCCTGAGTTGCCGCAAGGGCTTTGATTACGGGTATCATAGTCGCCGCGAAGGGAATATTGTCAACAAAGGCGCTGGCTATAGCTCCGCCCCAAATAATAATCGCAATTATAACGATGGAATTGCCGCCGCTGAGTTTTTCAATTAAGCCCGCGAGGATTTCAAGAACGCCGGTGCATTCAAGACCGCTGACCGCTACGAAAAGACCCACAAAGAACAAAATCGTCTTGTAGTCCACCTTCTTAAGCAGGTGCAGTGCCTTCTTTCCCGAGCAGACCAGGGTGAGCAGAGCAATAAAAATTCCTATGGTGCTTACGGTGAGTCCCGTTGCCGCATGGGTGATAAGCAGCACAACGGCCAGCAGGAAGATAATGCAGCTCATAGCGAATCCGCTTTTGCTTGTTATGGCGCTGGAGGGCGCAGGAGCCGTGGAGGCATCCACAACCGCTCCTGCCTTTATCTTTCTGCCCATTACTATGTAGAAATAAGGCAGGATCACAACAATGCTAACAAGAGCAATAAGGCCTGTATTGCTTATAAAATCAGCAAAGGTATAGCCAAGAGATGTTCCAATGATTATATTCGGAGGATCTCCGCACATTGTGGCCGAGCCGCCAAGATTGGCACAGAAAACCTCTGCCAGAATCATAGGCACGGGATTTGTTCTGATAAGTCTTGCCAGCTCCGCGGTAACGGCAGCAAGGAACATTATAACGGTTATGGAGTCGATGAACATACTCAGCACAGCACTGAGAACCATAAAAATCATAAAGATAGGAGCAGGACGGTATTTGACCGCCTTGGCAATGAGCATGCAAAGCCAGCGGAAAAAGCCGCTGTCCGCCATGCCCTCAACCATAACCATCATACCTGCGATAAAACAGACAGTCTCCCAGTTGATGCCTGCGGAAGCCTCCGCATGGCCGGTGGTATACCAGAAGCCCAGCTTGGTGAAGCTTTCCAGATTGATAACATCCCAAGCCGCTCTCAGGTCACCCATACATATAATGAAAACTATTACCAATGTCATAGCGCCGCAGAGCAGCGTTACAGTATGACGCTCGATTATCTCCAAAACCAGCATCACGAACATAAATACGAAAATGATAACAGCAATTATTTGAGCCGCCATCAGGTCCATCTCCTTCCAAAGCGAACGCGTTCGCATTCATTATCCACGGTTTTTTATTTTTTTCAAGTGTTTTCATTAAATTAAATTAAAGTTTTCGTTAAGTTATTTTTTTGGCAAGCAATCAGGGCAAATTTTCAGAAAATTAACAGCTAAACTCTTGTCATATTTCCAAGCTTATAATATAATTTATTGCGTATGCAGTAATTTTGAAATCAATAAATTTAGATAATTAATCTGTAAAATGGAGAAACAAAAATGACAACTGTATTGACAATTGTTAAACTTCTCGGCGGTCTTGCCATGTTCCTCTACGGTATGGAAATCATGGGTGACGGCCTTAAGCAGGGCTCCGGTAACGCCCTCAAAAACTTCCTTGGCAAGCTCACCGGCAATGTTGTCACCGGTCTTCTTACCGGCCTGCTGGTCACCGCCATCATTCAGAGTTCCACCGCAACCATCGTCCTCACCGTGGGTCTTATTGGCGCAGGTATTCTGAACCTCCGTCAGGGTGTCAGCATTGTTATGGGTGCCAACATCGGCACCACCGTCACCGCCTGGATAGTCACTCTTATGGATATCGAGGCAAGCGGCGGATTGCTTTCCCTCTTCAAGCCCGACAACCTCGCTCCTATCGCCCTTATCATCGGCATTATCCTCTTTATGTTCATCAAGGGCAAAACCTCCAAGAGCGCATCCCTCATAGCTCTCGGCTTTGGTATTCTCTTCACCGGTCTTATGCTGATGACCGACGCCGTTGAACCTCTCAGCGAGTCCGACGCCTTCATCAATGTTCTCGGCTTCTTCAGCGACATGCCCCTTCTCGGCATCTTCACCGGCCTTGTCCTCACCGTTATTGTCCAGAGTTCCTCCGCAATGGTCGGTATTCTTCAGGCTCTCTCCTCCACCGGTGCAATGGATTTCAACCTTGTCTACCCCATGATCATGGGTATCAATCTGGGTACCTGCGTCACCACCGCCCTTGTCTGCTCCATCGGCTCCAGCAAAGACGCAAAGCGCACCGGCATTGTCCATATCGTTTTCAACACCATTGGCACTGTTCTCTTTATGATTGTTATGACCGTCATAAAGGCTAGCGGCGGCTTCCCCAACCTTTGGACCAGCGTTGCCGACTCTGTCTCCATCGCAAGCTTCCAGACCATTTTCAATCTGGCAACCGCAATCGTTCTCGTTCCCTTTTCCGGTCTCCTTGTCAAACTCAGCTGCGCCATCGTTAAGGATGACCCGGCTAAAGAGGACAAGTATCCCGAACTTGCCGCTCTGGACGAAAAGCTTATGCATTCTCCCACCGTTGCCCTCGGCGTTTTGAGAAATGCCATTATCACTATGGCAAAGGCCGCCAGAGACAATGTTGCCCTCTCTCTCCGTCAATTTGAAGGCTACGACACCGAACGCTACAACGAAATCGAGGAATATGAGGACCGTCTTGACCAGTTCGCCGACCATGCCTCCACCTTCCTTATCGAGTTGAGCCACCATGTGGATACCGAGCGCGACAGCCGCGAGATAAACCTCCTTATGCAGTGCATTCCCAATATTGAGCGTATTGGTGACTATGCCACCAACTTCGACGAGATGGCTCTCAAGATGCACGAAGGCAGCCTCCGTTTCTCCGAATCCGCAAAGCGCGAGTTCGAAATCATCGGCTCCTCTGTTCAGGAGATCCTTCGCCTTATGATTGAATCTCTTGAGTCCGACAGCGAGCGCACCGCCCGCCGCATTGAGCCCCTTGAGGAAGTTATCGACGATATGGTGCTTATGCTCCGCACCCGTCATACCGACCGTCTCCGTCAGGGCAAATGTAACATTTCCTCCGGTCTTGTTTACATGGATGCCCTCACCCATCTTGAGCGTGCCGCCGACCAGTGCAGCAACATCGCTCTTCTCATCATCGGCAAGAACAACGACAGGGTTATGGATAACTACCACGCCTACATTCAGGAGCTTCATAACACCACTTCCGATACAAGCTATCTGGCAGAGCTGCGCAACCGCAAGGAGCAGTATCTTGTTCCTCTGGAGAACATCCAGTTCTGAAAATAAAAATCTCCCCTTTCCCAAGGGGAGATTTTTTATACTCGAATCGTGAAATAGAAAAAAACAAAAAATCCGCATCCCGATGGGATACGGATTTTCTGGAGCTGCTGGGCGGATTCGAACCGCCGACCTCATCCTTACCAAGGGAGGTGAAAGTCTTGTATTTGCAAGGCTTTGGCCTCCCTTGTAACCATTTTGTCACCATTATTCTAGCTTTTTGCGTAAGTCGTTCGATTTAATGTTAATACTTTTTTCAAACTCGTCGTATGTCATTTCCTCATTTTCGACAAGCTCAAGGAAAGCTTTTGCCATGCGTTTCCAACTATCATAGTTTCCTTCAACATAACCATGTGATTCGCTTCTTTTTGCGAACATGCTCAAGCGATTGTTGACGCGGTTGTATAATTTTTTCGCATCTTTTGACTCAATACTGCGTTGATATTTTGTCATTGCTCCAACTTCTTTGCACGTTTTTTTAGTGCCGTCCACCAAGTTGTCACAAAATAAAGTGTTTTTCGAAAATGGCCGAAAGTATCTTCCACAATATTCACATTTTTTTACCGCGATATTGTTCGCTGCCATATAGTCAAACTCCCAAAGTACCAGCGCCGCAATATCTTCCGTGGAAAAATAGCTTTTCAAGATGGAGTTTTGAGTTCCTGGTATAGAGTTTGATCGATGTTTTTTCCCAAGATTACCACTATCAAGCGAAAAATCCAATATAAGCAAAGGATAATATTTATTTGACAGACTCTGGTACCGTGTCTGTTCTCGAATTCTTATATAGCGTGTTAATATATCCTCTTGTGTTTTAGTACAATCGAGCACATCTTCAACTAAATTTATAAATTCATTCTTAAAATTAGCTAAGTTGCTTAATCTTTTAGCTATATCTTTTGCAAATGTTCTTATATGCACTTCAGAAATATCATGACTCAAATAACGAAAAATATCATCAATATTGTTAAATTGCATTTCTAAGCCGTAGTCGCCCAAAACATTTCTAATTACGTTAATAAACTGGTCCGAGACTAATGTAAGAAATGCAGGATTCATATCGGATAACATTGCTTCTATTTTTTTATACCACTCAACAAAATCTTCCAGTTGATTCCCTTGCGGATAGTAGTCAGAAAAGATATCACACTCATCACATAATACCTTCCATTCCACATTGAGAAATGCGCTCAACAAACTTCCTATTTTTCTTTCATATACTCCATATTTTGTATCATGAATTTCAATGTTATCACTTAAAGCCATATGATAATGTCTGCAAGAAAGTGGCATTATTATTCCCTCCAATGTCCTCACGGCGTTACACATCGTGTATAATTGATTATACATGCACTTTATTTTACACATATTGCGCAGCTCTGTCAATGTATGCTAAGCTAATTTTGCAGGTGACTTGTGGCCACTGTTCCTGACACAGCAAAATAGGAGGTCATTCACATGACAATTGACGATTTAAGACAAAGCAATGCAGTGTGCATCACGGCTGCAGATGCAGCTAAGGTTCTTCACTGCGACGCGCATATGCTTCGGGTGCAGGCGCATTGCGATCCCCTCACGCTCGGATTCCCGGTCACCATCTGTGGCAGACGAGTCCGCATTCCACGCATTCCATTTCTCCGTTTTTTGGAAGGAGGAAGCGACGAATGAATCCCCCGGGAATCATGCTCTATTTTGAGGTTCTCCCCGCCTTGGAGTGGCTTTCTGACGCAGAAAAAGGTCAACTTTTCTCGGCCATTTTGGAGTATGGCCGAAATGGTGTCGTTCCAAACTTCGATGGCACATTAGCAGCCCTTTGGGCCTTGATAGCTCCGCGCATTGACAGAGATGCTGAGGCCTACTGTTCAAAAGTTCACAAGGCAAAATATGCCACATATTGCCGAAACTGCAAAACCAATGGCACCCCCAAGATGTCATTGGAGGACTGGCTCGCCAACAATCTCGCTCCCTAATCCACCGCCCACGCGCTCAAAAATACAATTAACAAAAGGAGGTGACGCCTGATGTTATGTGCATATTGTGGGACCAAGCTGCCAAAGACCGCCAAGTATTGCAGCAATTGCGGTCGGAAACAACAATCGCTGCAGGACGGAAGGCGTCATCTCCGCCGTCCAACAAGTCAAGGCACGA
This sequence comes from Oscillospiraceae bacterium, assembly GCA_045595025.1. Lineage (GTDB taxonomy): Bacteria > Bacillota > Clostridia > Oscillospirales > Oscillospiraceae > SIG459. The sequence goes on from JAZNZR010000107.1 coordinate 10,160, forward strand.
TCACACTACTTACTGGTCGCCGCAAGCCATACTGGGCTAGGCTCCCTGCCTCGTATGAGTCGGGCAAGGCAATCCGGGTATCGGTGGGTACATTTGCGACCTATGCAGAAGCTGCGGAGGCACTGGCTAAAGCTATGTATCTACCTTCAAACAATCCCGACGAGCTCACTCTTAAAGACTTATATGAACGCTTTATTAGTGGCAACTACTTCGATCAGCTGAGTGTAAGTGCACAAGGGTCCCACAAAGTTGCATGGAAACATCTTGCATCTTGTGCCAATATCAGAGTTAGTTGCATCAACAAAGAAACATTTCAGCGCCCGATAGATACATTATCCAGCGAAGGTCTAAAGAGAGGTACCCTCGCCAAAATCAGAAATCTTGCAAGTCTTCTTTGCAAAGAGGCAATGGGGCTCGGAATAATGACTGTTAATTATGCCCAGCTTGTCCAGCTGCCTCGCGATGATACATCTCATCCTACTCCATTTTCATCATCCGAGCTTCGTATAATTTGGGATGCTGCGGACACCGGCAACAAGGACGCCATGACCGTTTTGATGCTCTGCTATACTGGCATGCGTCCTAGCGAACTTTTGAACGTTAAAATTGAGGAGCATATACACCATATTGGTGATGTCCGCTACATCCAAACCGGAAGCAAAACAGAGGCGGGACGAAACCGTATTATTCCCCTCCCCTCTATCATCCACTCCATCACTGATATTCTTATTTCCGAACGCACGAGCGGCCCTCTCATTGCAACGCCTAACGGCAAGCATTACCGCCTGGATAATTGGCGTCCACGTTGCTTCAACGGGCTTCTGGATGAGCTCGGTCTCGCAGGACATGTGCCATATTCATGCAGGCATACATACGCAGATTTAATTCGCAGGAAAAATATCTCCCCAGAAATTGCAATGACCATACTTGGCCACGAGGACTACTCCACGGCTGTAGAATGCTATCACACTATCACCGATGAGGACATCAGCACAATATGCTCTGCAGTGGAAGATCTTACACGTCCACAATAAACCCATATCATTTTGAAATGTAGGACTGGTTCCGTATTGGGTATCAAATTGCTACCCGATACCATTGTGGGGACTCCCCACACCCCGAATTGAAAGGAGAAGACATGGATTCAAAAGATAAAATTTCATTGAATACTCAAATTTCCAGTGCAGCAGTTCGCGCCGAGCAATCAGAGGCGGAATTCAAACTCAAACAAGCCCAAATCGATGAAGCAACATCAATTCTCGCAAGTTTCGCTGCAAACGCAATGCCACAAATCCCTGAGTCACCACCCCAAGGCGCCACTAAATCACCGCGTAATATACAGGTATCTGTTCGTTTCACGCCAAAGGAACACCAACTTTTGCAAAAAAGAATTGATGCAAGCGGTCTTCCGCAGGGGGAGTATATTCGTAGCATGGCTCTTTCCGGAAAGGTTATTTCACGCAAAATTCCAGATTGCGATGATTTCCTTATGGACGAAATTGCATCTCTCAGAAGCATAACAGGGCGGTTGGGCGGTCTCCTAAAAATGATACGAAATGCCTGTGAAGGTCAAAGCACCATAAATGAAAGCTTTATAACATGGCTTCGGGAAGCGTCACTGGCAATGCAAAGCTACAAACAGCATCTCCAGGCCATTGAGGTGAAACTAAATGGCAATAATTAAGCATGTTTCCCATAAAGGCTCTGACGCATTCCGTGCTGTTGAATACTACACGCAGGTCCATAATTTCAACCCAGAAACGCACAAATATGAGCCTGTACTGGACGACTTTGGCTTAAGACAAGAACGCTTCAACTGCAAAACAACGTACATAAATGCCTATGGGAAGGAAGCTCCACTTGAAAATTGGGCAACGGATTGTTACCGCACCAACCGATATTACGCGAAGAACAACACAAGATCTGAAATCAAAACTCATGAGTTTATAATTTCATTTAGGGAAGAAGACTCTGACCTTATTTCCTGGGAAAACATGGAGCAAATTGCACGGGAGTATATAAATCACTTTTGTCAAGGCCACCAAGCACTGTACTCTATCCACAGAGATACTCCGCATCCACACATTCACGTAACTATCAACAGCGTCCGATCAATCAATCGCCCCGCCGAGGAGTGGATGACAAAAAATCCTGACACAGGAGATATCTTAAGCTGTGAAATGGTCGCTGGATGTAAGTTCCAGGATTCAAATGCCCTCAAGCGGGCACGCAATGACTGGATTCTTGCCCGTTGTGCGGAATTGGGTTTGTCGCTTGAAGACAATAATCGCATTGCCGATGAGCGGAAGGAAATCCGTCATAAAAGTAAAAATGATTATCTGCGTTACGCATTTTCAAAATGCGTTCACTCCTGCCATGACATGGCAACTCTTAAAGATCTTCTGTATAACAATTACGGGGTTAAGCTAATTGTGCGCGGTTCAACCGTAAGTCTTCAGCATCCACACTCTCAAAAACCTGTGCGCTTGAAAACTCTGTGTCTGCTTTTCCCGGACGGTTTCGAAATAACATCTCCGGAAAGCAAAACCTACTTTGAGTGGATCAAAGAACGCAGAATCATCAATCTTTCGCGTGCATCAAATTCAATAATTGCCTACGATAGATTCTTGGAAAATAATGATCCCGATATCTTTAATCGAGATAATTATTCTGATCTCCGATTCCTGCTCAGACAGGTAACCGCAGTGCGAGCAGAGTTACAAATAGAGATAGAGAAAATGGATAGGCTTCTCAATCGCTGGCGCAAATATAGAGATGCCACCCTTTCTGATAAGGAACGCGAATGGCACAGAGGTTATGTGGAATGGTGTGGCTGCGACTGCAACAGCGAGCAGGAATTCTCTGAACTAATCTCAGGACGTGAGGCTGCAATATGTCAGCTTGAGCGAGTCGGTGAAATGCTCGCCATACTTCAAAGGACTTCAATTAAGTGGAAAAACGCCAATGAAATTGACAAAACAATGAACAACTATGCCTGGAGCAAAATACGCAATAACAAGTTGAAACACCAGCTGAAGTACATTCGTGCCAATCGCAGAAAGCTCGATGAAATTGTCACTAACTGCGAAAAGGCCGCACGAAGGCGCACTTATCTTTATGCAAGCACAGCTCATCTGACTAAAAAGACCCTCGGAGTTTGGCCAAAGGGTTGGGAGAAGTACGGCGAATATTATCAAAAGTATATTAATGCTCTTGAACGTGAACAACACATACGGTCTCTTATCAAGGAGAACAGGAAAAACACCAAGGCGCTTCGAAAAAAAGTTCGAAAAATTGAACAAAGTGTTGGGAAATAAATGGGGCCCCTGCTCGATTTCATCGTGCAGGGGCTTTCTCCTTGTTAATATAGCCAAGTATTAAAATAGTTTTATACGGTATGATTCGTGTTCCCTTAAATTGAACTGTGTCAATTCTTGCAGTATTATCCCGTAGCAAGCTTCCCTGCTTTCGTCGTGATGCTGTTTGTTATGGATAAACCCGGCTGAATAGCCGCGTCAAAAAATAATATGCAATGATCATCCGACATCATGCGATGTCGAGCTGTCTGTAACTACAAACGAATCTCAACTTCATCAGCAAAGACAGCAACATCTAAATTTCAACCCATCCTTTCACATCTAATCTCACTTTCATCTGTATCTTTGTCGTCCGTTTCGATGCTTCATTATTAATTGCAGATCGTAAGGTTAGTTTATTGAAATACCACTCAGCTAAGAGCCAGCTGGAACTCACTGAAATCACCGCCGCCGCCACCAAACATTCCGGAAAAGCTGGTAGCGCCGGAGTCATAGCGCCACCACGCATAGGCAAGGTCGGCGTTTTCGATGTCGGCAATGGGACAATAGCACATGCAGCCGAAAACATCATCGTCTATTATGGATATATAGGCATCGTTGGCCTCATCATATAGGAGACCGGGCGCGCCATTTTCATAGAGATACGAGTAGTATTCCTCCATGTTGCCGGATGCTCCGAGAATGGAGCTCATCTGACCGCCGCCGGAGGTGCCTATGGAGATGATCTTCTCCTCATCGCCGGGGATAATGTCCCCATTAAGCCGCAGGGTGCGCACCGCACTCTTCAAATCCACAACAGGCGTGGGCGCTTTGCCGTATCCGCCCGCATCGCGGGAGCGTGCACCGCAGTTTACAAATACAAAACCGTTTTCTATCATGGTCTTGTCCACAGGTCCTGCACTGCCGCTGCGCCAACCGGAACAGTTATTCTGCAGCACGATGGGAGCTGTCTCGGCGGTGTATCCGCAGACTTCCCCACCTTCAAAGTAGGCAGCAGGGGCATAGATATTCATGGTCTGGTACTTTTCTTCCACAACATTGGTACAGAAAGCCACGCCCTGAAGCTGATAATAGCTTCCGTCAGCACTCAGTTCCCACTGAGCATCGC
>JAZNZR010000108.1:0-51137 GCA_045595025.1 Oscillospiraceae bacterium
CAGGTCAATGCTTTTTAGAAATATTATGTATACCTTTTTACAAATTAATCGTATGTAAGGTGCGCAGCGGAATCAATAGATAAGTCAAGGGTTCCGCAGTCTCCGCTCTGCAGCGCCTGAACTGTTGCAATCAAAAGCTGAAATTTATATCCCACATTTTCATATCTGCCCATTTTGACCGTAAATCTTCCGACATAATCAAACTCGGGATTATTGGGATCGCTCATATCAAGCACTTCTATGCTCTGTCGTAGATTCAACGCAGAGATCTGCTTGAGCATATCGGAAAGATAATTTACGGCATCCTCACCAACATCCGGAGAAACAAGAGGTTCTCCTTCCGCAGGTGATACGGCGGTAAATCCCTCAACACGCACAAGAGCTGCAGCATCAGCAGTACTTACCTTGGAGAGAAGTTTGCAGCTTTTGTCAATCGACCAAAGGCCGTTATCGGTTTCAATGCACGCGATGGCCTCGCTTTCAACAACCTGAATAATGATGCTGTTGGGCAGCTTTCTGTCAATTGAAACCTCCTCAACATAAGGCAGCTTGGCAAATATCCTGCTGGCCACAGAGAAACGGTTAATGAAGAAAAGGTTATCGCCTTCTGCAACACTGGATGCCACGGATATCTCATCATCAGTATAAAATTTATTGCCGTTTACCTCAATATTTCTTACCTGAAAGAAAACACCGAGAACAAATATCAGCGCCGCACACACAAGCGCAAAGGCCAAAGGCCAGAAAACGACACTATGTCTGTTTTTCTTGTTGTTTGAAGGCAATTTTATCCCTCTTTCGTAAATTAGTTGTATCTTACTGCATTAAATAATACATAAGAAATTCTTTTAACATTTTTTAACCTCTGCTCCGAGAAGATTCAAAGCGCGGTCAAAAGTTTCATAACCACGGTCAATATGTCCTGAATCATAAACCCGGGTTTCCCCGTCGGCTATAAGACCCGCAAGCACAAGAGCTGCACCGCCGCGGAGGTCAGTTGCATTTAGGGGAGCTCCCGAGAGCCTTTTCACTCCGCTTACCATTGCAACGCGTCCTTCTGTGCGGATATCGGCACCGAGTCTTCGCATTTCCCCTACATGTCTGAAGCGGTTTTCAAAAATATTCTCAACAAAAACACTGGTGCCTTCAGCTTTAAGACAGGCAGCCATCATAAGTGACTGAGAATCGGTTGGAAAACCGGGATAAGGCTTTGTGACAACCGGTCTTCCGGCTCTGAGAATTCCGGAGCTTTTAATGCGGACAAAAGTGTTCCCGCATATTATATCACAGCCCATAGATCTTAGGGAAGTAATAACACTATGAAAATGATTCGCAATTGCATCTTCCAGAAATACGTCCCCACCGCTCGATGCAGCCGCGCAAAGATATGTAGACGCCACAATTCTATCGGGAATAATGCGGTGGCATGTGAATTCTCTGGCCTTGAAGCCGGAAATTCTTATAATTGAGCTTCCCGCACCGCTGATCTGCGCACCTTTGCTTCTGAGAAAATTCTGAAGATCAACTATTTCCGGCTCGCATGCTGCGTTGCTTATAACGCTCTCGCCTTCCGCAGCACATGCTGCAAGCATTGCGTTTTCAGTTGCGCCTACACTGGGGAAATCAAGGTGAACATGGGCTCCCCGCAGATGTTTTGCCCGGCAGAACACTTCGCCGCACTCTTCACTTATTTCCGCGCCAAGAGCTTTGAGAGCCTTCAGATGAAGGTTTATGGGTCTGCTTCCAAGCTCACACCCTCCGGGTTTTGATAGACTTACCTCACCCGTACGCGCCAAAATTGCTCCCATATACATTACGGAAGAACGCATTTTCAGCATAAGCTCATGAGGAATATGGCTTTTACTAACATTGTCCGAATTGATGATAATCTCATTATCGCCGCAGCTGACTCCGCAGCCCAAATGGCGAAGAATATCAATGGACGCATTTATATCTGAAAGCTGGGGACAATTAGTGAGCCGCGTGGTGCCTCCCCCAAGTATGCATGCAGCCATTATGGGAAGCACGGCATTTTTAGCTCCCTGAATCTTTAGTTTTCCGTTGAGCTTCTTACCGCCCCGTACGATCCAAGTGGGCATATTCTCCCTCCGAAAGCACAGTTTTTATGCCATACTATGCCAAAAAGGAGATTTATGCCATTATTTACGATGTTTTATTTAACATATCCAAGAACGATATTTGTGATTATATCAAGAGAATCATATACGGCTGCCTTATTCATGGCAGCACCCATTTTATCAAGAGTTTCGGTATCGCCTATCATTGAGCATATTTCATCATAGAGGCTTTCCGCAGTGAACTCACCTTCAAGATGAACTCTTGCCCCTCCAAGCTCTTCCAATACACGGGCATTTTTTTCCTGATGATTATTGGTAACATTTGGAGATGGAACTAAAAGCGCAGGCTTAGCCATGGCTGCAAGCTCTGCAAGAGTGGATGCGCCGCTTCTGCACATTATAAGGTCTGCGGCGGCCATAACTCTGGGCATATCATAGATATAGGGACGAATATCAACCCCTGAGGCAAGTCTGTTGGGACAGCTCTGATCCAAGGACTTTTCAAGCTTGGGATATCCGCCTTTTCCGGCAGAATGAATGAGAATGAACTCCCCTCTTTCCGAAGCAATGGGAGCAAAGCTTTCCATAACAGTATTCATATGTCCGCTGCCAAGGCTGCCCCATACAGATACAACAAGCTTTTTATCGGCGGGAATACCGAGCTCTTCCTTGGCCTTTGCCTTGTCATAGCTGAAAAATTCACTTCTTACAGGAGTGCCGGTATATACAACATTTCTTCCCGCTTTATAATTCTCCTTTGCTTTTTCAAAGCCAACCATAATGCAGTCGGCAATACCTGCAAGCATTTTAGTGGTAAGTCCGGGAACAGCATTGGATTCATGGACTACTGTGGGAATTTTGAGAGAGTGTGCAGCCTTCAGCACGGGATAGCATACATACCCGCCGGTACCGATTACAACATCAGGGGCAAATTCGCGGACAATCTTCTTGGCGCGGGAAATGCTTGCAACAACATTTTTAACCGTTGCTATATTATGCTTTATTCCGCTTATGGAAAGGCTGCGGCTGAGATTTGAAATCTTAAGGGTTTTTATCTCATAGCCTTCTCTGGGCACAAGAGAAGTCTCCATCATACCTTCAGCGCCTATAAAAAGAATCTGAGCATCGCTGTCAAGCTGCTTCAGTTTTCCTGCCACACCAATGGCGGGGTTAATATGACCTGCAGTGCCTCCGCACGCAAACAGAAATTTCATATATCTTTACTCCCTTATGTAGTAGATATTGCTTTTTTGTATCTCGGCGCAGCGTAGCTTTTTTCAGGAATGGAGCGGGAAGCTGAAAGGATTATTCCCATCTCACCAAGCTGAAGCCAAAGAGCCGTTCCGCCATAGCTAAAAAATGGCAGCGATATCCCGGTACAGGGAATCAAATTGCTGACAACGGCAACATTCAAAATAACCTGAAATGCCAAGAGAGAACTTATTCCCGCGCACACCAGGAAACTGTATCTGTCTCGGCAATGCAAGGCGAGCCAGAATCCCCGGATGATAAGCATAGCAAATAAGCACAAAGTTGCTGCTGCGCCTATAAAACCCAGCTCTTCGCATACAACTGCAAAAATAAAGTCGTTATGCTCCTCCGGAAGATACAGATTTTTTTGTCTGCTTTGACCAAGGCCAAGACCGCTGAGGCCACCGCTGCCAATCGAGTACAGTGACTGCACAATCTGGTATCCGGTGTCGGAAGAATCGGCAAAGGGATCCAGCCATGCGGATATACGGTCGGAAGAATAGTCCATTCCAAAGGCCATAATCCCCAGTGCCGTCAAAGCTGCAGCCCCCAAAATGAAAAACCATTTCAAAGAGGTACCGCCCATGAACATCATGGCGGCAGTAATTCCAAGAATAATTATAGAGGCGGAAAGATGCGGCTCAAGCACAAGAAGTCCAACAACAGCAAGCGCAACAAGAGCAAAAGGCAAAACTCCATATCTGAAAGAATGCATCTTCCCTCTGTATGCGCATATTATACGTGCATCAAAAACTATAACCGCAATTTTCGCAATTTCAGAAGGCTGAAATGTTATTCCGCCCACAGAAAACCACCGCTTTGCCCCATTGGCAGCAGTTCCGGCAACAAGGACCAGAAGGAGCAAAACCAAAGAAACCGCAAACAATGGCAGCGAATAGCGCTTATAAAAATCAAGAGGAATTCTAGACGCAATATACATTATTGCGCATCCGCTCAAAGCGAAAAAGCTCTGACGGACAAAATAGTAGGTTGCTTCCTTATCCGGGTCATAATATGCTCTCGCAAAAGACGCGGAAAGCACCATCATAACGCCAACAAGCAAAAGAAGCAGCGTAAGTATCGCAAAGGGAGCATCCACTCTCCCCCGTTTGGTTCGGTCAGCATTGCTGAAGTTGATAATTTGCCTGTCGGAATATTCCATGCTTCCCTCCCCAAAAGCAAATTAGAATCTGGCGCTGACTCCAAGGAAACTAATGATGGCAAAAACAAGGGAAACACCGGTGAAGAGAACAAAGAGCTCTCTCTCCTTCCATTTCTTTCCTGTCCAGCCGCCCATCTCCAGATGATGATGGAAGGGAGCCATCTTAAAGAAACGCTTGCCGTGAGTTGCCTTGAAATAAATAACCTGAATAATGTCGGACATAGTCTCGATAATATAAACAATTCCGAGAGTTATAAGAATAAGAGGCATATCATATGCGAATGCACAGGCTGCAACAGCACCTCCAAGGAAGAGGCTGCCGGTGTCGCCCATGAAGATTTTCGCAGGGTTGAAGTTATAGATAAGGAATCCCATAAGACCGCCGGTAATTGCGGCAGAGAAGATTCCAAGGCCAAGATACTCCTTGCCCCAGTAGAAGCAAAGAGCGGTATAAAACACGAAAACAGGTATGCTGCTGCCGCTGGAAAGACCGTCGACACCGTCAGTGATGTTAACGGCATTAACGCAGCCTACAATGACAAACGCTGCAAAGATCACATAGATAATCTCGTGAATTGCAAAGGTGACATTAAAGAAAGGAACATAAAGATCAATGCAATGAGGCTTGGTGCTGCTTACTTCAATAATTCCACAAAGACGGAGAAGATAAATAAATGCAATTGCAACAACAAGCTGAAGCAGGAACTTCTGCTTAGCGGTGAGACCCATATTCTGCTTTTTGCGGAGCTTTTCATAGTCATCAAGGAAACCGATAGCTCCGAAGACGAGAGCAAACACAAGAACGATTATATGGGTATAATCGCCCTCAAGCATATTTTTGAAGCCCACAGTAAGGCAAACGATAATGGCAGCAAGGATGAACATAAGTCCGCCCATAGCAGGAGTGCCTGCCTTGCTGTTATGCCATGTGGGACCGTCTTCACGAATAAACTGTCCTGCCTTGATTTTTCTGAGGAAAGGCACCAGCCAAGCACCAAAAGCGGATGCAACCAAAAATGCTATAACAAAAGCAAGAATTATCTGAAGTGTCATTTTCTTTCTCTCTCCTTTAATATGTCGGCCACGATCTCACGCTCATCCATATGTATCTTATGATGATTGATCTCCTGATAGGTCTCGTGTCCCTTGCCCGCGAGAACAATGATATCTCCGGGCAAATGATTGTTGATGGCGTATCTGATTGCCTCAATGCGGTCAGTAACTGCAACATAGCGCTCAGAAGGAACAGATACACCTGCAAGAATCTCAGCGATTATCTCGTCGGGGTCCTCCGTGCGGGGATTATCGCTGGTAATAATGGCAAAATCGGAAAGTTCGGTTCCTATGCGTCCCATTATGGGTCTCTTGGCTTTATCTCTGTCTCCTCCGCAGCCGAAAAGGGCTACAACGCGGCCCTTTGTGGCCTCACGGACGGTTTTCAGAACATTTTCAAGAGAATCGGGGGTGTGAGAATAATCAATTATAACGGTGTAATCACCATCGGTGGGAACGGTTTCCACACGTCCCTTAACACCCTTAGCCGAAGCAAGCGCCTCTGCACAGCGCTCAAGGCTGATGCCCAGCTGCAGGCCGCAGGAAATCACGCACAGAGCATTATAAACGGAAAATCTCCCGGGAATTCCCAGATATATGTTTCTTGTTTCTCCCTTAAAGCAGGCCTTGAAATGAATTCCAGAAGGCTCAAGAACTATATCTTCAGCTTTCAGATCCGCCTTATTATCAATGGAATAAGTCAATACAGGGCATGTCGCGGCCGACATCATCACGGAAGAATATGGGTCATCCACATTTACAGAGCCGGACAGGCTGCGAGTGAAAAGCATGGCCTTTGCGCAGGCATAGTCATCCATGTCCTTATGGAAATCAAGGTGGTCCTGAGTGAGGTTGGAAAATGACGCAACATCAAACTTAATTCCCGCAACTCTATCAAGCACCAGCGCGTGGCTGGATACCTCCATAACAACATGGGTGCAGCCCGCATCATACATATCCGCAAAAAGCTTATGAAGCTCAAGGCTTTCGGGAGTGGTTCTCTCCGTATGAAGCTCAGTGTCGCCTATCATATTGGCATTGGTGCCAATAAGACCGACCTTGGCGCCAATGCACTGCTCAAGCATATGCTTGATAAGATATGTGCTGGTGGTCTTGCCGTTTGTGCCGGTAATGCCTATCATCTTCATTTTTTTTGCTGGATTGCCGTAAAAATTACCGGAAACGATAGCAAGAGAGTACCGGGTATTGGCAACAAGTATATAGGGCACATCCGTTTCGGGAGCTCTTTCGCACAAAACGGCAGCTGCGCCTTTGTTAACAGCCATGGGAATAAACCTATGTCCGTCACTGGCGAAACCGGTGACTGCAGTGAAAAGCTGACCGGGAGCAGCCTGACGGGAATCGTAGCAAATTCCGCTTATCTCCATTTCCTCATCGGCATTAAATTCAATAACTTCCACGCCGACAAGAAGCTCTTTTAGTTTCAAGTTTATACCCTCCTTTGGGCATTTTCTGTTTGAACAATTTATTATATATCAAAACTTTGGAAATATCAAATCAATATATGCCATAAATGCTCTCATCTTTATCGCTTAATTCAACATTTATGCAAATTCCTTTGGGCACAAGACTTCCAAATTCAATATTCTGACTTGAAATAAGCATAGTATCACTGTTTGCCGGTCTCGGACTTATGCAGGAAATATATAAGCCTCTGGCTTCAAGAACATCTCTGGCCTGAGTATAACTCATTCCCACAAGCTCCGGAACATAGCTTTCACCGATATTATCAAGAGGCTCAGTGTAGAGCATTATCTTGCTTTGCGGAGCAACCATTGTTCCAGCATTTGGAAGCGTTTCCGAAACAAGGCTTCCTTCGCCTATTATACTGCTATCCAGTCCAACCTCGCTGAGACGCTTTTGTGCTTCTTCCACAGTTAATCCTTCAAGATGAGGAACTGCTCTATCCATAAGGGCTTTTTCCTCCTCCGTATAAACAGGCGTAATCCCCATATATGGAAGGATATCCGCAAACATTTTTCCTACCGTTGGGGCAGCCATATTTCCGCCAGATATGTATTGCCCAGTGGAGCTGCTTGGATTATCAAGAAGAACAAGAATGCATATTTCAGGCTTATCGGCAGGTGCAAAGCCTATAAAAGAAACTATATATTCCTTAACTCCACCGGCTTCCAGAACAGTTTTCGTACTGGTTCCCGTTTTACCCCCTATTTTATAGCCCGCAACATAGGCATTTTTACCCGTGCCTTCTTTGGTATCACATACAACCTGCTCCAAAATACTGCGGATTTCAGCGCTTGTTTCTTCACTTATCACCTGCCGAATGGGTTCGGGATCATTTTCAGATACTATGTTGCCCTTTCCGTCTATTATTTTGTCCACAAGATGTGGCTGAACCAGATATCCTCCGTTAACACAGGCGCTGACAGCACGGATAAGCTGCAAAGGTGTAATTGTAAAAGTCTGTCCGAAGGAAGCAGCTGCAAGCTGAGTCAGGTTTTCTGCATCACAGAATACCTTTTCGCTCCACCAAAGCCCCTTTGCCTCTCCTCCAAGCTCAATTCCCGTTGTGTCAAAAAAACCGAAGGAATCTATGTATTCATAAAATTTATCGGCGCCAACGCGCTGACCTATGCGTATAAGAGCAACATTGCAGGAATGCTGCATGCATTGTGTAAGAGTCTGGTCTCCGTGCCCCGTTGTTTTCCAGCATTTTCTCCCTCTGCCTGCGCCGTCACCGATAACGGAGATACTCCCTCCGCAATAAAAGTGTTCCGTAGTTTTAACGGTATTTTCTTCCAGAGCCATTGCCAGGGTAATAATCTTAAATGTTGAGCCCGGTTCATATGTATCGGAAAGAGCCTTGTTTCGCCACATTTTTTGCTGATAGGAGGAAAGCAAGGCACTGCGCTCATTCTCGGGAGCCTCACTTATAATTTGCTTGAGCTCATCTCCCACATTCTGATAGTCATTCAAATCAAAATTTTCGAGAGAGGCCATTGCGAGAATTTCGCCTGTATTTACATTCATGGCAATTGCGGCAGCTCCGTTTTGAATATCATAGTCTTCTACCGCCTGCTTTAGATGCTTCTCAACATAGTACTGAATGCTGCTGTCTATTGTCAAGACAGCATCCATACCCTCTTGACCTGCTATGTAATCTTCAAATTTGGTATAGAGCATATCGCTTCCGTAGGCATTTTTTACGCGGACAATTCGTCCTTCAACTCCACTGAGGTTTTTATCAAGGCTAAGCTCCATCCCGGAAAGTCCGATATTTTCATAGCCCGTATAGCCTATAACATGGGATGCCAAACTGCCGTAAGGATAATAGCGCTTTGTATCCGGCTCTATCTTTATTCCGTTGAGATTATGGATGTTCTTAAACTCACGAACCTTTTCGGCCGTCTCCGCATTAACTTTTCTTGCAAGGGTTTTATACCAAGATGCCCTGTCTTGAGCCATATTCAGGATCTTCTCTCTGTCGGTTCCCAATATTTCAGACATTCCTGCGGCAATAAGTTCAACATCCTCCCCGTACATAGCAATTTCGGCAGGACTTAAATATATCGTTTCTGCATCTGCACTTATTGCCAGAACATTCATGTTGCGGTCATAAATAGTGCCTCTGTTTCCTTCAAGAGATGTTTCCCGAAGCTGCTGTTCAATAGCGGCTGATTCAAGTTCATCATGTTTTATTATCTGCAAATAAAACAGTCTTCCTATCAATACCAAAAAGGCAGCAATGCCGCACACTGCCATTAGCAGAAGTGTGCGGCTGAGCATTTTTCTGTCCGGCGGTCTGACGCCTTTATCAGAGCTTTTTCGATTTATCATTATATTCCTCCGGAAACAGTAATAAAAATTCAGACACGTCCAATAGGATTATACTGTCTTTATCCCGGAAAATATTCTTTCAGCAAGGTCAAAATATCCCTGTCCACATTTTCTTTTTCCGATTGATCCAGTTCCATTTCAATCGGAAAATCCAAGTATCTTATCTGATCCATGCCCGGCTTTTTCATTCCAAGTACTTCAACGGCATAGCGCTCTGTCTCCTCCAGAGAAAAAACCTCAGCATGACTTATCTTAAGGTCGGTTTGCTGCTCTCTCAGTTCGCTTATCCTACTCTCCAGAAGAAGAGTTTCCTCGGAAACAAGCACAAGGGAAGCCCTGAGCAGCAAAGCGGTAAATAGAAATATAACGCAAAGCGCAAGACCGACAAACAATGCCGGCGAAGAATTTCTTGCCGGCATTGAAATTTGCTTCTTCTTTTTTTGCGGGAGCATTCCGTACAGCCTTGGGCATTCATTACCGGAAGGCTGAAAATTATATGCAAGAGAGCCATAACTTGAAGGTGAATAATTCCCGCGTTTAAGCATAACTATACCTTCCCTTTATACCCTTTCGGCCACTCGCAGCTTCGCGCTGCGGGAGCGGGGATTTTCATCCAGTTCCTTTTCAGAGGGAAGAATAGGTTTTCTGCTGACGCTTCTCAGAGTCTGAACGAAGCCGCAGGTGCATACGGGAAACTCTCTCGGACAGGTGCAGCCCTTTTCACGGGACTGGATAGAATTTTTAATAATTCTGTCTTCGAGACTATGGAAGCTTATTACCGCCAGACGGCCGCCTTTTCCAAGGCGGTCAGCGGCGCAGGACATAAGTTCACTTATTGCCTCAAGCTCATCGTTAACTGCAATTCTTATTGCCTGAAAGCTTCTTTTTGCAGGATGCTGCTTCTCTCTCAGCGCAGCTGCAGGCATTGCGCTCTTGATTACATCAACAAGCTCCAGGGTTGTATCGATGCTTTTGCTCTTTCTTTTCTCAACGATTGCAGATGCAATTCTCGGTGCATAACGTTCTTCACCGAAATCGTAAAGTATTCTCTTGAGTTTCTCTTCAGGCCATTTATTGACAACAAACCAGGCAGAAAAGCTCTCCGTTTCATCCATTCGCATATCCAGAGGTGCATCGGACATATAGGAAAAACCTCTTTCAGCTTCATCAAGCTGAGGAGAGGAAACTCCAAGATCGAAAAGCATACCGTCTACCTTGTCAATTCCAAGGTCATTAAGAATATTATTAAGATCACGGAAATTTCCGTGGACATATGTAATCTTATCGGAATATTCCTTCAGTCGCTCACCGGCACGGGTAATGGCGCGCTCATCGCGGTCAATGCTTATAAGCCTTCCCGTTGTAAGGCGGGCTGCTATCTGACCGCTGTGGCCCCCCATGCCAAGGGTTCCGTCAACATATATTCCGTTGGGTTTTATATTCAAAGCCTCAATGCATTCATCAAGGAGAACAGAATAATGCTTAAATTCCATTAAAACTCCAGCTCCTCCATTACCGCAGAGATGTTCTCCGGTGTTGTTTCAAAAGCGTTTATTTCGCTCCATACGGCGCTGTCCCAAAGCTCGGCATGATTATTGCATCCTACAACAGTCACGTTTTTGCTGAGACCTGCATAGTTACGGAGATTTTGCGGAAGAAGTATTCTTCCCTGTGCATCAAGCTCACATTTTGCAGCATATGCGAAAAGCGGACGCATCTTCCGCTGCTTCACATAGGGCATTGCATTTACCTTGTCAGAAAAATCTCTCCAGCTCTCGGCAGAATATGCTGAAAGACACTTATCCATGGAAAGGGTCACATAGAAAACATCGCCAAGCTCTTCCCTAAGTCTTGCAGGAATGAAAAGTCTTCCTTTTGAATCCAGATTGTGCTGATATTCACCTGTCATTGACTCTTCACCCCCTTAATTTTTGTAATAATCAGTAAAAGTTTGGTGTTTTTATGGGAAAGTGACACATTTTTCACCACTTCTCCCCACCGCAAAATTAATTATAAGAGGTAGACATAAAAAATGCAAGCATAAATTTTTACCATTTTATGGCAAACATCAGCTTAAAACTCCCAATTTCTGCCTTAAAACAAACTATGTTGTTTTATATGTAAAGCTCCCCCACAAAACCTTGTGGAGGAGCTTTCTAAAAAAATATTTTTTTCTTAAAAAATTTTAGTCAAGGGTGTTTCTCTGGCTGGAGGCAGCTGCGGAGCGGAACTCATTTCTGGAGTTTCTCACCTCATTAAGGGCGGCTGCGATAGCTTCCTCGGTGCGGCGAAGAGCATCGTCGACATAGCCGTTTGCAACACGGTAAAGCTCGCGGGTGCGTCCTTCGGCATTGGCAATAAGCTCATTGCTGCGAAGAGCTGCGGCTTTCACAATCTCCTGCTCGTCGGTGAGCTCTCTTGCCCGCTCTTCGGCGGACTTGCGAATAGATTCTGCTTCGCGTTTTGCAGAGCCGATAAACTCATCTCTTGCGGTGACAAGACGCTTTGCCTCAGCCACTTCAACAGGAAGCTGTGCCTTTATCTCGTCCAGAATATTCATAAATTTGTCTCTTTCAATGATGCACTTATCATTTCCGAGGGGGACTCCCCATGCTTCGCTCACCATAGTGTAAAGCATTTCAAGCATATCAAGTATACTGTTCTCCATTGCGTATGCCTCCCTATTTCAAATTATCTTTTATACGTTTTGCTGCGCTCAATAACATCCTTCAGGATTTCAGACGGAACAAGCTCGCGAAGGTCAGCTCCGTACTTCGCCATTTCCTTTACAACCGAGGAGCTTATATAAGTATATTTCTCACTGCTGGTCAGAAAAACGGTTTCAAGATTGGGATTGAGCTTTTTGTTGATTATCGCCATCTGGAACTCAGACTCAAAGTCGCTCACCGCGCGAAGACCCTTAACCAGAACAGCCCCCTTATGCCTCTTAACATATTCGGCAAGAAGTATGCTGCTGGTATCAACTTCAACATTAGGAAAACGCTTTACAACCCGCTTTATAAGTTCAACTCTCTCATCAAGAGTAAACATAGGCGTCTTACTGCTGTTGACCATTACGCAGACAACAACCTTATCGAAAATCTTGCTGGCGCGGCGAATAATATTGAGATGTCCCAAAGTAATGGGATCAAAGCTGCCGGGATAAATAGCAGTACTCATTAGCTTAGCTTTCCTTTGTATAAACGCTCAGTTTAATCTTTCCGTAGGTATACTCCCTGCGCTTTTTATAGGGCGCTTCCAGCTCCGGGGTGGGAGTTTCCTTCCTAGTCTCACAGACGATTATACCACCTTCTGACAAGATGTCAATTTCTTTAATGGTATTCAGAGCTTTTTCGGCAAGGTCCGAGTCATAGGGCGGATCAATAAAAATAAGGTCAAAACTGCCGCAGCCATGGAGATAGCTTATGGCATCCGCCTGAACAACCCTGCAGTCAAGCTTGCAGTATTCAACATTTTCCTTAATAAGCTTAACGCTGTCTCTTGCGAGATCAACGATTACCACTTCGCACGCTCCCCTGCTTTTCGCCTCAATGCCAAGTTGGCCCGTGCCGCCGAAAAGGTCGAGAACTCTGCGGCCCTCAACATCAAACTGAACTATATTGAAAATGGCCTCCTTAACCTGGTCGCTGGTAGGACGGACATCGTAACCGCTGGGAGTTTTAAGCTTTCTTCCTCTGGCAGTGCCGGTAATTACTCTCATGTATTATTCTCCTTCTGATGGAAATATTCATAAACCGCCTTGGCAGTATTAGAAGGCACTACCTGTGCCAAAGTCTGCAAATCGGTTTGGCTTATTGCTTTTATTGTCTTAAATTCTTTCAAAAGCAGCGCTTTCCGCTTTTCTCCAACGCCGGGAATTCTGTCCAGCTCAGATGCAATGGTTTCGCTCCTCAGCAAACGGTGATATTCTATGGCAAAGCGGTGAACTTCCTCCTGCACCGTTCCCACGAAGGAAAACACAGCCTGATTGCCAACAATGCCTATCTCTTCCCCGCTGCTGTTTACAAGGGCTCTTGTGCGGTGGCGGTCATCCTTCACCATGCCAAAAACCGGCAGTATCAAGCCCAGATCCGCAAGTGCGCGTTCCGCAACAGCGGCATGGGTTTCTCCGCCATCGATGAGAAGCAAATCGGGAACATCGGCAAACTTCTCATCACCTTCGAGGCAGCGCTTAAAGCGGCGGTAAAGGGCTTCGTACATACTGGCATAGTCATCCTGCTTATCGGTCTCTTTAATTCTGAACTTTCTGTACTCGCGCTTCAGGGGCTTGGCGTTAACAAACACCACCATTGCGGCGACTATTCCGAATGAGCCGGTGTTGGAAATGTCAAAAGCTTCAATTCTGTTGGGGAACGAAGGAAGTGCGAGGGTCTTTTGGAGCCACTCAAGGGTTTTATTGCTGCGCTGGGACTGAGTGGTGGCTCTCATAACCTCTTCCCGGGCATTTAAGAGAGCAGACTTTACAAGCTCTGCTTTTTCTCCCCTTTGAGGAACGGAAATATTAACTGCTCTTCCCGATTTTTCACGAAGAAGATTTTTAACTTCTTCCATATCCTCAATTTCAAATGGCAGAAGAATATTTTTCGGTAAATTCCCCTTGATGGAATAATACTGAATCAATAGCTGGCCAAGCACTTCGCTGTCCGCCTCAAGAGGCTCATCCATGAGCTCAAAATCCTTGCCCGCCATGTTTCCGCCGTTAAAATGCAAAACAGTAAATGCCGTTTTGGCACCGCGGAAAAAACCTATAACATCAGTATCCGCAAAAGCTGTTGCGATAACCTTTTGCCTGTTGTTCAGGCTTTCAATGGCGCGCATACGGTCACGAAGTTCCGCAGCGGCTTCAAAACGAAGCTGCTCCGCAGCCGTTTCCATTTCGCTGCGCAAAGACTCAAGAAGCTGCTCGCTTTTTCCGGAAAGTACCATTTCCGCCTGTCCAATGCGGGCGCGAAATTCTTTAGCATCGGGCTCACCGCGGCAAAATCCGCTGCAAAGTCCCATCTGATAATTCAGGCAGGGGCGCTCTTTTCCGATGTCTCTCGGAAATTTTCTGCTGCAATCAGGCAGAAGAAGCGCTTTCTTCAGCGCTGAAATAATACCGAAGCTTGTTCCTCTGCTTCCAAAAGGGCCGAAATATTTTGCCCCGTCATCACTGATACGGTTTACTATACTGATTCGCGGATACTCGCTTTTCGCATCAATGCGAATAAAGGGGTATCCCTTGTCGTCCCTTAGAAGGATATTATAATGAGGCATATGCCGCTTGATAAGAGAATTTTCAAGCACAAGAGCCTCAAACTCGGAATTGACAACTATAACCTCAAAATCCGAAACCTTCCCCACCATGGCTTCAACCTTTGGAAGATGCTCACCGCGGAAATAGCTTGTTACCCTGTTTTTCAGTTTCTTTGCCTTACCGACATATATAACCTTCCCGAAGGAATCTTTCATAATGTATACACCGGGCAAAAGAGGAAGCTTATTCGCTTTTTCACGAAGTTTTTCAATCATATAAATCACTATTAAACTTAAGGGGCGTGTACGCAACACGCCCCTTAAAAGTATGCTTAATTATTATTCCTCGAACTTGACAGAAACAAACTCAGCAAGAGTTTCAACAGCCTTTGCCTCATCAATGCCATCAGCAATAATATTGATGGTGTCATCGGCAGAGATGCAGAGGGTGAGGACGCCAAGGAGGCTCTTTGCGTTTACCTTGCGGTCGTTCTTTTCAACCCAGATGCTGCACTTGAATTCATTGGCCTTCTGGATGAAGAAGGTTGCAGGCTTTGCATAAAGTCCGAAATTGTTATTGATAGAAACAGTTTTAATTACCATATCAGCTACTCCTCATCGGAAAATCTACCTTTATATTCTAACAAAAGTTCTTTTTCGCGTCAATATGATTATTGGGCTTTTATAACATCATTATTAAATTAAATGTCACTTCAGTTCAACAACAGTCACGCCCATCTCGCCCTCGCCGTAACGGCCAAGTCTGTAGCTTTTAACATAACGGTTGCGTTTCAGCTCATTCTGTACAGCCTGACGAAGAGCACCTGTGCCTTTACCGTGAATAATAGTTACTGTTTTCAGTTTTCCCATAACAGCGCTGTCAAGATAACGCTCCATAGCCAAAAGGGCTTCATCAACCATCATTCCGCGAAGGTCAACTTCCGGTGAAACGCTCATATTCCTGAGGGCTGCATTGCTTTTTTCCGCAACGCTCTTTTTATTAACTTTGGGCTTATCGATAAGAAGAACCTCGTCTTCCCTTGCGCTGACTTTCATAATGCCTGCCTGAAGCTGCAATACTCTGTCAGCACCAATGGAAACGACATCCGCCTTTATACCCATGGAGCGAATTTCAACGGTATCTCCAACCCGGATTTCACGGGCGGATTCCTTGCGCTCTTCCGGCTTTTCCATGCTTGCAGACAGTGCATCCTCTGCCTCATTCATACTGCGGCGAAGAGCTGCTCTTGCCTCATTAACAGCAAGATGGTCACGCTCCCCTTTTTCAAGCTTTCTTATGCGGTCAAGTTCTTCAAATACATACTCTGCCTGACGGCGGGCATCATCCAGAATAATCTGAGCCTCGCGCTTAGCCTTGATTTCAGCCTTTTCAAGACGCACTTCCAGCTCTGCCCTCAGCTGAGAGCTTTTTTTAGCGTTTTCCTCGGCATCACGGAGCTTGCGGGCAATTTCATCCTTGTCCTTTTCCATAAGCTGACGCTGATATTCAAGCTTTTCCAAAACCTCTTCCATACTGGCACTCTCGGTGCCAACACGGCTTTTGGCATCTTCTATAATGAACTCGGGAAGGCCGAGGCGCTTGGATATGGCAAAAGCATTGGATTTTCCCGGAATTCCGATAAGAAGGCGGTATGTGGGTTTCAGGGTTTCAACATCAAATTCGCAGGAGGCGTTTTGTACACCTTTCTGGGTCGTTGCATAAACCTTAAGCTCTGCATAATGGGTGGTTGCCGCCACAAGTGCCCCGGCCTTTCTTGCGCTCTCAATTATGGAAATTGCAAGAGCAGCGCCCTCAGTCGGATCTGTGCCCGCTCCAAGCTCATCAAAGAGAAGGAGGGTATTTTCGCCGCACTCTTCCAATATTCCCACGATATTTGTCATATGGGCGGAAAATGTGGAGAGACTTTGCTCTATGCTCTGCTCATCGCCTATATCCGCAAGCACCTTGTCAAAAACAGGAATTGCGCTGCCGTCAGATGCGGGAATATGAAGGCCGCAGGCTGCCATCAGAGAGAGCAGTCCCATTGTTTTTATAGATACCGTTTTGCCGCCCGTATTGGGACCGGTGATAACAATGGTATCAAATTCACCGCCAAGGCGAACATCAATAGGCACCGCACTTCCCTTCGGCAGAAGAGGATGCCGTGCGCGCTTAAGATTAATCTCCCCGCTGCTGATTATGGGCTCACCGCAATCAAGCTTATAGCTCAGCTTTGCCTTCGCGAATATAAGGTCCAGTTCAATAAGAAGAATACAGTCAGATGAAATATCGTCACGGAAGGATGCGCACTCGGCGCTAAGCTCCATAAGTATGCGTTCAATTTCCTTCTTCTCCTGAATTCGAAGCTCTCTTATCTCATTATTTGCCTTCACAGCAGCCATAGGCTCTACAAACACTGTGGCGCCGGAAGAGGAAATATCGTGAATAAGTCCGGGAATTGCGTTTTTATGGTCGGCACGGACGGGAACAACATATCTGTCGGAGCGGGTGGTAATAATGCATTCCTGCAAAGCCTTGGAATAGCTGGGGGAAGAAATAATCTTCTGAAGAACTTCCCTTACCCTCGACGCTGCCGCGCGTATTTTTCTGCGTATATCCGCGAGCTCCTTGCTGGCAAGATCCGCGATTTCATCCTCGCCGGTAATGGAAGTGAAAATCTTTTCCTCAAGATACTTGTTGGCATGAAGAGAGAGGAAGAGATAATTAATATCACTTCTTCCTGCTGCATCACCGCTGCCATAAGCCTTGGCAAGGCGAGCGCACTGGAGCACAGCAGCAATATTAAGCAGCTCCCGGGTGTTGAGAACTCCGCCCATATCGGCTCTGGCAAGAGCATTGCGGACATCCTTAACGCCGCTGAAGCCGGGAGTGCCTCTTGTCACCATCATTTCCTTGGCGGCGCTTGTTTGTCCCATAAGACGCTGAACCTCAGCGCGGTGGGCACTGGGGCGGATTTCAAGACATTTTTCCTTTGCGGCCTCACTGACAGCCTCTTTTGCAAGCATTTCCAGCACCGCAGGAAGCTCCAGTGTTATCATGGATTTTTCATATAGTTCCATATAATCTATCCTTTGTAACTTACACCTTTCCAATAATCCAAAGAAGAGAACCCTCTTTCCAGCTGGGAGGCAACATAGGCCTCCGCAATATCAAAAAGCTGTTTTTCAGCCGTTTGGGGTATGCTGAAAGAAAAAATCTTCTTTGGCTCGGCAAGGCATATATATCTCATTGCCTCAAGAGTTTCTTTCGAAAGAGGCATACTTATTCCGGGAGCGCCCGGTGCGCAGCCCCGGCAGTGCATAACTCCGCCCTTCAGAGAGAAAAGAGTATCCTCCGGCATCTCATCTCCACAGGATACACAGCCGTAAAGATCCGGCTCGAAGCCCGAGAGACACATAAGTCTAATTTCGAAAACAGCCTTGATGTGCTCCGGTGAATAAAGTTTTCGGCTCAAAGCAAAAAGCGAATTGAGACCAAGCTGAAGCACCTCAGGATTGGGACTGTCTTCATCGCTTACGGCATCAAGAACATCTGCAAAATAATTTGCCAATGCCAGATATTCAATATCCTCCCTCAAGGGAAGAAACTGCTCAATTGTCTGAGCTTCATTAAGGCTCCACTTACCCTTGTTGCCGAAAAGAGTCATATCGCTAAAGCAAAGAATCTGAGAAGCAGCAGCATATCTGCAGCTTTTTCGAAGGGCACCTCTGGCCTTCACCGTCAACTTCCCTTCGTCAGCAGTCAAAACCGTAAGTATTTTATCCGCATCTTTATATTTTGTTTCCCGAAGCACAAGAGCTTTGGTATTTAGATACATATTATGTAAACCTCAAATGAATACTTTGGTGGGGCGAAAAACGCCCCACTTAAATACTATCGTGTTTTGTCCTTTGAGCGGCATTTTTCCTCCGCCTTCAGCAGAAGGAAGCACATTGGCTCGCCGGTTTCTTTGAATACGCTCCAATAATTACACTTCATATTTCCGCCTCCATATTATTAGCCTTTCGCTTCAAGGGGAAAATATGAAAGGTAAATTTTTTATTCGCTGAATCCGAAGTTGCGAAGGAGCACATCGCTGTCGCGCCAGTTTTCCTTGACCTTAACCCAGGTCTGAAGATATACCTTTGTACCCATAAAGCGTTCGATATCCCGGCGGGCTTGCTCTCCTATCTTCTTGAGCATGGCGCCCTGCTTGCCGATAATAATGCCTTTATGGCTTGCCTTCTCACAATAAATGGTTACATCAAGGTCAATTATCTCGTTTTCACGCTCCGTGAAACGGGTAACCTCAACGGCGGTTCCGTGAGGAATCTCCTTATCGAGGCAGCGAAGCAGCTTTTCCCGGACTATCTCTGCGCAGACATGCTTGTCGGGCTGGTCGGTAACCATATCCTCAGGGAAAAGAGCGGGAGAGTCAACGGCGTAATCTTCCATCATCTCAAGGAGCTGCTCGGTGCCATTTTTGCGCATTGCGGAAACAGGGACAATGGCTTTCCAGTCGAAAGCTTCAGCATAGCAGGCGATAACAGCCAGAAGAGCCTCTTTTTCGACGGTATCGATCTTATTGATGATCAATATCGCGGGGCATCCACTCTGTCTGATGCGGGCAATGAGAGCCTCCTCCTGAGAGCCGATATTGGCAATGGGCTCAACAACAAGAAGAATAAGGTCAACATCGGGAATGGACTCATTTACCACATTCACCATATAGTCTCCCAACTTTGTGCGGGGCTTGTGGAAGCCCGGAGTATCCATAAGCACGAGCTGGGTTTCTCCCCTGTTGATAACAGCGGTGATGCGGTTTCTGGTAGTCTGGGGCTTGTTTGAAACAATGGCAATTTTCTCACCCACAAGAGAGTTGGTGAGAGTGGATTTTCCTACATTGGGTCTGCCGCAGATGGTTATCATTGCAGTTTTGTTTATCATGTGTAATCTCCTTAATATTTTAGAAGGTAAAGGACATTTGACCTTCTTTATAAACCTATAATTTTCATAATTGCGTCTTCTCTGGAGCGCATCTGAGCTTTCTGCTCCGCCTCATCAAGATGGTCATAGCCCAGAAGATGCAAAACGGAATGAACGCAAAGATAGCTTACCTCCCGCGCGAAACTATGACCGTATTCCTCAGCCTGGGCACTGCATCTTTCCAGAGACAAAACCATATCACCCAGAACTATTCTTCCCTTTTCATGGTCATATTCACATTCTTCTGATGAAAATGCGCCGGGAACAAGCTCATTCATGGGAAAAGACAGCACATCCGTGGGGCGGTCAATCTCCCTTTGCTCCAGATTTATAGCGTGTATACCCTCATCATCGGTTAACATAATGCTTATATGGCAGTTCTCGTCTATACCTTCTGCCATCAGCGCTGCGGATGCAGCCCGTCTAAGCAGCCGGGCAACTCCAAAATGTCCGAGACCGGGTTTTTCTCTGTATACCTGTATCTTATGCATAGTCTGATTTTCCTTTTTCAGCGCGATTATTTTCTCTTATATTTCCCGGGCATTGTCTTTGCAGGTGTTTTGTCGGGAAGAGCCTTTTTTTCGTATGCCTCTATTATCCGCTGGACAAGCACATGGCGAACAACGTCGGCGCTTGTCAGTCGGCAAATGGCAATATCCTCAATGCCGTCCAGAACCCGCATCGCCTCTTTCAGACCGCTGGGCTTATCGCTGG
Organism: Oscillospiraceae bacterium; assembly: GCA_045595025.1. GTDB lineage: Bacteria > Bacillota > Clostridia > Oscillospirales > Oscillospiraceae > SIG459. Next base: position 20,321 of record JAZNZR010000108.1, read on the forward strand.
GCAGGTCTATCTGGGTAACGTCGCCGGTGATAACCATTTTTGAGCCGAAGCCCATACGGGTAAGAAACATCTTCATCTGTTCCCGGCAGGTATTCTGTGCCTCATCAAGAATAATAAAGCTATCGTCAAGAGTGCGTCCGCGCATATATGCAAGAGGGGCGACTTCAATATTGCCCTTTTCAAGATAACTGTTGTAGGTCTCCGCTCCGAATATATCAAAGAGAGCGTCATACAGTGGGCGAAGGTAGGGGTCTACCTTGCTCTGCAGATCTCCGGGCAAAAATCCCAATCTCTCACCTGCTTCAACCGCGGGTCTTGTAAGGATTATTCGGTTTACTTCCTTGGCACGGAAGGCAGCAACTGCCGCAGCAACGGCAAGATATGTCTTGCCAGTTCCAGCAGGCCCTATGCCCAGGGTGATGGTATTATTTTTAATGGCCTCGCAGTAGGCACGCTGACCAAGAGTTTTGGCTTTGATAGCTTTGCCCTTACTGCTAACGCAAACAGTATCTCCGGCTATGGCGGATATTTTGGTCTCTTTACCCTCACGGACAAGCTTCAGAATATAGCGAACATTCTGGGCATCAATATTCTCGCCCCTTGCGGCAAGGGAAATAAGACCTTCGATGGTTTTTTCCGCAAGAGCAACATTTTCCTCGCTTCCGCTTATGCGAAGGCTGCTGTCTCTGTCCGTTACTGCCACATCCAGCTCTGTTTCAATAATTCTTATATTCTGGTCGAAAGAGCCGAAAACATTAACTATGTTTTCAATTCTATCCACTTCTATCCTTTTCTCTGCCATTTATTCCTCATCCGCTTTCTGACTGAACTTAAATCTGCTTTGGGCGATTTCTTCTTCGCTTACAGCCACAGTCCTTCCGATATTCTCTATGCAGCGCACTCTGAGTGTGGAAATAATAAGATTCTTATTTTGGCTGAAGTTCAGCCTCTCGCTGATAACTTCCCCATCAGCTATTTCCCGGGAAAGATTTTCTCTCAGAGAATACTCAAGTTCCCTTGACACCGCATAATAATCCTCTTCAGCCTCTTCCATTGTGTAAAAATAGCTTGTTTCCTTCACTATACTTATTGGAAGAGCCAGAACGCCTTTTATCTCAGGACTCCACACAGATATGATTTTATCACAAAAGCTATATGAAATGCTACTGCCGGAATAAAAATTTATTCGTTTATTCCCTATTATAAGGGCATATTTTCGTGATTTTTCCCCTGTCGGAACTTTTTTCTCTACCGCCGAGGGTCTTACAGCGGTTAACGAGCTGTTTGTTTCTGCCTTAACACTGCCGAGGCAGTGAAGAAAACGGGGCGGAGAGAAGCTGCTTTCAACTATGCCCGATATTAAAATATCTCCCCTTTTAACTGCATCCCCCGCCTTTACAAGGCTCTTTCCTTCAAGAGCCTTGACCTCAATTATAAAGGCGTCTTTATCCGAGACAATATTTGAGCATTCCCCTTCATATATCATCTCCGGCGGAGAATTTCTTTCGACCACTATTACCTCCGCCAGGCTTCCATGCATATTAACAGTTATCCAGCTTAGCTCAGGTATGCGGTAAAGCACCTGACTTCTTATACTGTCTGCTGAAAAAGTCGGCCAGAATGCACCGCTTTCAACTCCGCATTGAGCAAGCGCTCCCAGAATCTCCCCGTCGCTTATATTCTCGTTGCCTTTAAGTTCAATCTCCCATACATAAAACTTCGACCAGAAAACTAGAGCTGTCATAACAAGCATTAGGGATAAGGGTAAAATTTTACTTCTGAACAGGCGAAGCCATTCCCGCCCGCTTTTCACCAATTCAAAATCGCAGGAACAGCCCTTCGCAATTTCCGCTCCCCGAGAAATCGCAGCGCTATGCATTCTCAACTCAAGGGTAAAGCTGTCTATTCTCTTCAGGTTGGCAAGCTCTATTCCTCCATTGGCGCAGCCATTGAGAAAGCTTTCCGGCATCAGGCCCTTTATTCTCACTAAGGCCATTCCGGAAATAAAGCTAATAATTGCAGACATATTCTCACCCCAGCTCAAGGCTAATTATCTTTCCGCCTATAATGAGCCCCTCCTTTTTCATAGCGATGATAACGAGATTTTCTCCACCTATTCTGAGTCTCTCCTTCCTGCAGTCCACAACGATGCAATCGCTGCTGTATTCCAAAAGCCCTCTGCAGTTTTCTATGCTCATACGATGCATACCCGATATGCAAATTCTGCACTCACGGACCGCTTCAACGGGAAAGGAATATTTTTCAAGAACGTTTTCAATAACTCCCAGCTTTATCACCCCTTTTTGAAAATGTATGCTTTTAGGGACAACTTTAGCCCCAATGAATCATAGTATTATGCCGAGGGGGTGTTGAAAATCAAAAAAGCTCTGTTTCGTTATTTCAGTGCAGGCATAATAATCATTTCCCTGTGTGTTCTTGTTTTGCAGCCGGGCGCGGCTTCCGACGCTGTCAGAGAGTCGCTGAAGATTTGTGCGGGAATCATAGTCCCCTCCCTTATGCCCTTCTTTTTCATTTCCGCTCTTATATCCTCCATGGGTTTTGCCGAGGACATATCGAAAGCGTTGCGAACGTCCTTAAAAAACATGTCCGCCCCAGCCGCATACGCCTGCACCCCCTTTATACTCAGCATTCTAGGCGGTTATCCTGTCGGAGCTATATCCATCGCTGAATTAGTTAAAAGAGATTGCATCAGCCCAAAGCAGGCTGAAAAGCTCCTCCCCTTCTGCAACAATACCGGGCCTGCATTTATAATCGGCGCCGTCGGAAGCGGTATTTTCGCTTCGGGCAAGGCCGGATTGCTTCTTTACCTCTGCCACATTGCAGCAGCATTGATACTTGCGCTTATATTCCTGCCTGCAGTTTCAAAAATGAATTCTTCATTTGTTGAAAGGGAACAGCACTGTCCCAAGTTCAGCACTCTTTTGCCTGAATGTATAAAGAGCACTTTGAATAAATGCCTTTCGATCTGCGGCTTTGTTATTTTCTTTGCTGTTTTGAGAGAGATTCTCACCGAACTTGGAATAATAACAGCCTTGGCTCTGTCCGTAAACAGAATTCTTGGTCTTGAAATAGGAGTATGCAAAAGTCTCATAGCAGGAATAACGGAGCTTGGCGGCGGAATTGCTTCCATGACTGGGATGGAATTAAGCCGACGCAGCCTTGCCCTTGCCGCATTTATTCTTGGATTCGGAAGTCTCTCCGTGCACTGTCAGACTCTGGCGGTTGTTAGTGACGCGAATATAAAATGCGCCCGACATTTTGTCGGACGCATTTTACACGGAGCCCTTTCAGCTCTTCTTATACATGTTTTTTACGGAATTATCAAAATTTGAATACAAGCCCCGCAACTGCGGAGAATGCAATAAACACTAAAGGATGGAATTTTTTTGTTTTCTTAACAAGGTTAGTGAATACCCATATTACAGCAAAGAGTATTATCGCTTTTGGGTCAACAAGATCAAATATCTTTCCACTTAGCTTAAATGCGGGTATATCCACAATGCACAGCATAAGAACGCTGACTCCCGCAGCGGCTATCAATGCTGTTGAGGCAGGTCTGATTCCGTAAAACACCCGGTCAACATACTTGCTATTTCTAAATGCCTTCAGAAAAGCGGCCACTATCAAAATAACAATGAAGGAAGGGAGAACAAGACCCAAGGTTGCTATAACGCTTCCGGGTATACCAGCGGTGAGATAACCCACATAAGTTGCCATATTTACGCCTATGGGACCGGGGGTTGATTCGCTTACCGCCACCATATCCGCAAGCTGAGCATGAGTGAACCAGCCTGTGCGTGCGGAAATATCCTCAAGGAAGGGAATGGTTGCCATTCCACCGCCTACGGAAAAAAGACCAGTCAGAAAGAATTCAATGAAGAGCTGAATATAAATCATTTCTTCTCAGCCCCCTTTGCTTTTATACTTCCGATAATAAGGCCGGCAACCGCAGCCATAAGGACAAAAACAACGGGTGTAATATCTATAAATACAGCGAGAATAAAGACAACAATAAAAATCGCAAGGGTTATCCTGTCCACAACGGTTTTCTTCCAAAGCTTGACAACTGCATTGAGAATAAGCACACATACGCAGACTCGGATCCCTCCGAAAATATGTATAACAGCGGGAATATCAGCAAAATTGCTTATAAGCGCAGCAATCACTGTGATTATAACAACAGAAGGAAATACAACACCTGCTGTTGCAGCAAGGCTGCCCCAAAACCCCAGAAGCTTTTTGCCAATGAAGGTTGCGGTATTGACAGCTATAACACCGGGTGTGCACTGACCGATAGCGAAATAATCGGAGAGCTCCTCCTCCGTTGCCCAGCCTTTGTTTTCAACAACCTCTCGCTGCAGAATGGGAAGCATTGCATAGCCTCCTCCAAAGGTCATAACTCCAACCTTTGCAAAGGTAATAAATACATCCAGATATTTGTTCAAGCTTCCACCTCCCTATATTTACTACATCATATCACCTGTTTCGAAAAAAAGAAAGTTGTTATTCGGTACGCACTATGATAAAATTTATTTCATGGATAACGTTATTGAGTTTAAGAAAAACCAAATATATGATGCTGATATAGTCTCCTGGTCCAGTGACGGAGGCGGAGTCTGCCGCATTAATGGCAGAGCGGTGTTTGTTCCCGGTGCGATACCCGGTGAAAGGTGGGAAGTTCGCATTCTCAAGGTTTCGAAAACCGCAATTTATGGAAAGGGTGAAAAGCTCCTTTCCCCCTCCCCCAAGCGCGTCAGCCCCGACTGCCCCTATTTCAAGAAATGCGGTGGCTGCGCCCTGAGACATATCAGTTATGATGCCGAGCTTGATTTTAAGCTGGAGAGAGTAAACGAGGCATATAAGCGAATAGGCGGACTTGATTTGATTGCCGATGAAATAATCGGCGGAGAGGAAACCGAGCGCTACCGCAACAAGGGTATTTATGCAATCGGCGAAGGACCCGTTAAAGGTTTCTTCCGCCCCCGAAGCCATGACATCATACCCGTGGATGACTGCATCATTCAGGACGAGGCCTCCAACCGTGCCGCAAAAGCGGTATGTGATTTTATGGCAGAATATGCTGTCCCCGCCTATGACGAACTCAGCGGCAAGGGGCTTGTCCGCCATGTTTTCACCCGCTACGGACGCACATCCGGAGAACTTCAGGTAACTGTGGTTGCCGCCGGCGGGTTTGGCAGCAAAACCACTGCTCTCACCGAGGCCATCCGCGAGGCTTGTCCCCAGTGCGTAAGCATTGTTCTCAATGTTAACCGCAGCAAAGGCAATACTGTCCTTGCAGGAGAGTTCTATACCCTCTGGGGCAAGGATACTATCAGCGACACTCTTTGCGGTCTGGAATTTGAACTTTCTCCCCGCTCCTTTTATCAGATTAATCCCACGCAGGCAGAAAAGCTATACTACAAGGCACTTGAATACGCCTCTCCCGACGGAAAAGGCCTTATTCTCGACCTCTATTGCGGAGCGGGTACAATTTCTCTCTGTCTTGCCCAAGGCTGTGAAAAGGTCATCGGCGCGGAAATCGTCCCCGAGGCTGTTGAAAACGCAAAGATGAACGCCACCAGAAACGGCATACAAAACGCTGAGTTCATCTGCGCGGATGCCGGCGAAGCCGCCGCAGAGCTTCTTCGAAGAGGCACTAAGCCCGATGCCGTTGTTGTTGATCCTCCCCGAAAGGGCCTCTCACCCGAGGTTATTGACGCAATATGCGGTATGGAGCCCGAGAGAGTCGTATATGTTTCCTGCGATGTTTCTACTCAGGCCAGAGATTTGAAAATATTTGCCGAAAAAGGTTATTTAGCAAGCAAAGCCACAGCTGTGGATATGTTCCCGAGAACCCATCATGTGGAGACAGTTGTTCTTTTGAGTAGGGAAAAGGCCGACAATTATATCCGTATTTCTGTTCATACCAAGGGTTTGCAATCAAAAGCGAACTGACTGATAAAGAAAGAGTCTTCTAGGAGGGACACAGGAGTGGGAAAGAAAAACAAGAAAAGGAACCGCAAAAAAAGCAGCAAGTGGATACCGCCAAAGGGATCTTCTGCATATTTTTCTGCCGCATCCGATTATGAATTCAAAGAGAAACATCCTATCGGCTATGGTTTTCTAGTGTTGCTTGCTATTGTTGCCTTGATGCTTCCTGTTATACTATATCTGGTTTTTGTAATTCCTTATGATATCAATAGCGCTTGGATGATGCTGGGCTGGGTTGGTGCTTTTATTGTTGGAATAGGCTTTTTTAATTTTGTTGCCATTATTATCAAGCAGCATTTAGGACACCTTGTTTCTATTTTATCGTTTGTTATAGGCGGCGTATTGATTTGGATAAGTTTGGTCCAAATGGGAATCGTGTAAATTCCAATATAATAAACATCTAGGTAGACTCCCTGCCTAAAAGGGCAACCTTGGAAAGCGTTGTTTGCCTGAAAAATGGATAAAGAGATAATTTGAAAAGGGGTTAGCTTATGAAAAAGTCATTTTGTATCTTTTTGGTTATCGTGCTTCTTCTTGGCTGCTTAACAGGCTGCGGCCTATTAGAAAATCTTACAGAGAGTTTGGAGAATAAGTCCGAAGCTTCACCAAAGGTTGACGAGATGATGAACGCGCTTACGAATTATCGCAACGCCGACGCAAAGGCTTTACTTCACCCCGATGTGGAAAAGGACTCGGACGATGCCATTTCACAGCTATGTGACTATCTAGACGGGCGCGAAGCAACATCTATTGTTCCTTTAAGCATTAACATTCAAACCAGTACCGGCACCACCGGAAAAATCAGACAGGAAAATGTCAGCTATTGTGTTTACCTGAATGATGACAGCGTTATTTACATAAACGCCACATATCTTTCCGATAAATCCGGGTCAGGATTTTTGCACTTTCAGTTTGTAATCGGTTTGGTATAAGATATAGGCAATTTCCTTATCATCAAACCCCAACGAATTGACAGTATTTACTCATAAATACAAAAAAATACTTGAAATAACATTTTATATATGTTACTATGTTCTGCGTGACTATCGACAAGTATGGGCATTGCCCATTTGACATTGAAAGGATGAAACATTAATGGAAACCGTCAAACTCATACTCACCATCATTCAGCTTATTGCAGGCCTCGGTCTTATCGTCATCATCATGCTCCAGTCCGGTAAGGGCTCCGGTCTCAGCGGCGCTATCGGCGGCGGCAACGACAGCTACTCTTTCAAGGCTAAGGCAAAGACTCTCGATGCAAAGCTCACCAAGATGACCAAGTGGATCGCTCTTGCTTTCGTTGTTCTGACCCTCGTTCTGAACCTTCTGTAAGTTAAAAAATTCAAAGCTCCATCCGAAAATCGGATGGAGCTTTTTTAGTTATATTACACCAATACATAAGAGGCTATATATTCAAGACCGGAATCGCCTGCAAGCTTTGGATTTTTCAACAGAAACTGTATATTATAACCCTTTTCCTCGGCAGTAAGGGCAAAATGGCAAAGTGCTATGCCCATATCTATCTGCTGCATATCCAATTTGCTTTCATGCCCAAAGCCCTTGCTGCGCTTGAGATAGAAATGAACAGCATTATCAGACAATACAACACGCCAAGGCTGTTTATTGACAGCAGAAGGGGCAAGGCGCACCATATCAAGCAAATCTGCATACCGCCCTGCTCTTTCTCTGGTAAGAGGCTTATCAATATCTCCATCGAAAAATAGCTCTTCAAAGTCCATTCGCTCATCGGCTTTTATTGCCTTTCGCATCATAAGCTCTTTAATGGACATCTTCTTTGCAGCATAGCCAAGGGGACTTGCACAAGGCATTATCTCATCCTCAGCCATATCCATTGCTTCCTCAAAAGCAGGACGATTCATAGTGCCGCCAAGCCACACAGTGCCCACACCAAGAGACTGAGCAAAGAGAATGAACTTTTCAAAGGAATAGCCAAAGGCCACATTTGCCATGGGAACATTCTTGATTTTACCGCCCACAAAGGTCTCTGTACCGTTTGCCATAGGGCAAACAAGACCATTCTTCTTTGCATTAAGAAATTTGATATCAACATCAAGACCGAAGGGATTATCAAGATTCTCTCTGAAGGAGAAAAGCTGTTCAATTATATTATCTTCCAGCTGGCGTCCGTCATAACTGCGGACGCTTCTTCTATTGCGGATATGTTCAGTAATATTGGTCATAAAATACCTTTCTCAGCAGCAATAATACATTCTTGCGCCGCAGCAAAGATTGCAAATAAGGTTTGCAAGGCAAAGCTTCAAACAGAAATTGCCGCCCTCCATATTTTGCACGCCTCGGAAGCCGAAGCCCTGACCTGCATCCTCATAAACCTGAGCGCCGGATTCTATCTGATCAAGAAGCTGGCGATACTGCATATTACCGGGACTCAGTCGGCAGGCTGTACGTGCATCCTCCAGTGCGGCAACACGATTGCCCACATTATAGTTTGCAATAGCATGGAGATAATACCACTCTCCGTCTCGCTCGGAAACGGGAACTCCGGAAAGTGCGGTAAGAGCTTCGCGGAAATGGCGGGCTCTTAAATAGTTTCTGGCGGCCTGAATTTCACTGCGTTCACCGCTTCCCTGTCCGCCGTAGCTGTATCCGCCGTAACCGTAGCCGCTGTATCCGTAGCCGCCAAAGCCATCCTGCTGGCTCTGAGGATTCTTAATCTGATCGTAGGCAGCATTTATCTCGTTCATCTTCTGAGCCGCATAGGCATCACCCGGATTAAGATCGGGATGATACTTTTTTGCAAGCTTTCTATACGCTGCTTTTATCTCCTCGTCGCTGGCATCGGGGGATACACCAAGCACTTTATAGGGATCACTTATCAACTTGTGCGTCCTCCTTGTTTTTTCTTATGGCCATAGCATACTGATGCCACACACCGCTGAATAGAACATTGCGCATTATATCCACATCCTGCAGAAGAGGCAGCATCTCAAAAATACGGGTGCACTCACCTGCAAGCATTTTTAAAATCAGAAGTCTGTCATCTTCCGAAATGCTCTCGCCGCCTTCTCTGATAAAAGGATTGAAGCGAGAATGTTTTTTGTCCTTTTCAAGGTCTACGCAGGCATCCATCATATAGATAAACCTGCCCAGTGCCTGACCGAAATTACGAATGCGTGGAGACCAGACGCTGTCCTCCTCGCATACAAAAAGCTCACCCATCAGCTCGGCAAAACAGTTTGCCGCATCGTCCACTTCGATGTCGGGCTCTTTTTCAATCTTAGAAAGAGCGTCTATGCAGCCCTCGATGGCTTCACACTGTCGGGGCCAAAGCTCTTTGATTTTCTTATATCTGCCCTCAAAGGCTTTTGCCTGAGCAAAGCGAAGAGCGTTATGTTCGTCCTTCCAGTCATCGAGACAGTTATAATATGCAAGGGCTAGGTTCATATCCGCCGCATAGTCGGTAAAGCGGTCGGACCAGTAGCCTCTCTTTTTGAAGGGATGAACTATGCACCCTCCCTCTCCCGATTTTTCTTCCGGCTCATACATACTGCTAAGAAACATTATGAGGAAGGTCATATCAAAGCTGAGGGTAACTCTGCTGAGCTGACCGTGGCGCTCCTTCAGGGAGCGGCAAAGACCGCAGTAGCAGCCTTTATATCTTGAAAGCTGCTCTTCATTTAAAAGAGCGGCATTGGCTTCTATATATCCGAACATAGCTTAAGTCCTGCGCTCAAAGGCTCTTCCGCATTTGCGGCAGGTTACTCGGATTTTTCCCTTGCCTCTGGGAACGCGAAGCATAGCCTTGCATGATGGGCAGCGGAAAAAAGCATAGTCCTTGCTTTGTTTTCTGCGCTCATTCCAGTTCTTGAATGCGTATACAAACTTATTTCTAAACCGAAGATAACGGGCATTCTCTGCTCTGCGCTTATTAAGATTCTTGGAAAACATACGAAAGATGTTAAAGACGAGCAAAATAAAGGCAATACTGTAGAAGATACTGCCCTTAACAAAAACATCTATCAGTATAAAAATAAGCACAAGATAGCTTATAAATCGGCCAAGATGATCCGCTCCGTTGCGGCCATACATAAACCTTGCAAACTTTTCTCTCATAGCACACTCCGCAAACGAGTATATTTACTAAATTGTTATCAGTATGTCAGCATATCGCACTAAAGTCAATAAACTAAATGTAAATTTTTCTATGTCGAAAACTGTTACAACGCTTGTATATTGCTCATCTGCGGTGTATAATATTCCTACTTGTATGACTTTCATACCGATTATGCATTGGAAGGAGAGCAAAATCCTTGGCTAAAGGCAAGCATTTATACGGTATTAACGGAGGAAAACACATCTTCGGCACCGTAAAAGTGGGTGAAAAGGGACAGATTGTTATCCCGAAGGATGCCCGCGAAATTTTCGGCATCGCGCCGGGCGATACGCTGTTGATTCTCGGTGACGAGAAAAACGGCATAATCGTCACACGCCCCGATGTTATCAACGAGGCGGCAAAAAAAGTATTTGAAAATATTGAAGAGGGTAAGTAAAGACTATGGAAAACATATACGCAAAATTTGGTATTGATGAAAAAATACTGGATTATTCCGAAAAGATAATCAAAGAACTGAAGCCCCGCTTTGAGGAGATTGACGCTGTTGCCGAATATAATCAGGCAAAGGTCATCAAGGCAATGCAGGATAACCGCGTGGATGCCCAGTGCTTTGCCGGCAGTACCGGTTATGGCTATAACGATGCAGGACGCGACACTCTTGAGCAGGTTTATGCCCACGCCTTTGGTACAGAGAGCGCTCTCGTCCGCCCCCAGATAACCTGCGGTACCCACGCTCTGGCCATAGCCCTTTCCGCTAACCTCCTTCCCGGGGATGAGCTCCTCTCCCCCGTTGGCAGACCTTACGATACTCTTGAAGAGGTTATCGGCATTCGCCCCTCTCCCTGCTCCCTTGCCGAGTACGGAGTCACCTATAACGAAGTTGAGCTTCTCCCCGACGGCGGCTTTGACTACGAGGGAATTCGCAAGGCAATAAATGAGCGCACCAAGCTTATTACCATCCAGCGCAGCAAGGGCTACGCTATGCGCCGCACCTTTTCCGTAAGTCAGATCGGTGAGCTTATCGCGTTCTGCAAGAGCGTTAAGCCCGATGTGAAATGCATGGTTGATAACTGCTACGGCGAGTTTGTTGAGGTTATCGAGCCCAGCAATGTCGGCGCGGATATGATAGTCGGCTCTCTTATCAAAAATCCCGGCGGCGGTCTTGCCCCCATCGGCGGCTACATCTGCGGCAGCAAGGAATGTGTTGACCGCTGCGCCTTCCGTCTCTCCGCTCCCGGTCTCGGTCAGGAAGTTGGTGCAAGCCTTGATGTTAAGACCAGTCTTTATCAGGGCTTCTTTATGGCTCCCACCGTTGTTGCCGGTGCTCTCAAGGGTGCCATCTTCGCCGCAAGGCTTTATGAGTCCCTTGGCTTCCGCGTTCTTCCCGACGGCAACGAAAGCCGCCATGACATAATTCAGGCCGTTGAGCTGGGCTCACCCGAAAGAATGATCGCCTTCTGCAAGGGAATTCAGGCAGCCGCCCCCGTGGACAGCTACCTCACTTTTATTTCTTATGTCATGCCCGGCTATAATGCCGATGTTATTATGGCGGCGGGTGCCTTCGTTCAAGGATCTTCCATCGAGCTTTCCGCCGACGGTCCCATCCGCGAACCCTATTCCGTATACTTCCAGGGCGGTCTTACATGGTATCACGCAAAGCTCGGTATTATGATGAGCCTGCAGAAGATGTATGAAGCCGGACTTGTAGACATTAAATAAGGAGGAAGTAAATATGTGGTTTTGGCTTGCAATTATAACTCTGCTCTGCTGGAGCGGAAGTGACCTTTTCTCTAAAATCGGCTGCGCCGATTCAAAAGACAAATACTCCCACCTGAAAATGGTTATGGCTGTGGGTATCGTAATGGGTCTCCACGCAGCATATGAGATTTTCATTGGCGGTACAGAGATAAGCTGGAATGTAATTATCACCTATCTCCCCGTATCCCTTCTCTACATCCTCTCCATGGCAATGGGTTATCTTGGACTGCGCTATATTGAGCTCAGCATCTCCTCTCCCATCTGCAATGCCTCCGGCGCTCTCGTTGCCGTTTGCGCTATTCTTACAGGCGGAGAGAGCTATCCTCCTCTTGTTCTTGTCGCCATTGCAATCGTCTGCATTGGTGTTATCGGTCTGGGAATTGTTGAATCCCGTGAGGATGAGGAGCTTCGCGCCGCAAGACAGGAAAAGGGCAATTATAAGTATGCAAAAAGCTGGCTTGCACTGGCTCTTCCCATTGCTTACTGTCTCCTTGATGCTGCCGGAACCTTTGCCGATAACATTGTTCTTGAAACCCTCAACGAGGACAGCGCCAATGTTGCCTATGAGCTGACCTTCCTTGCTGCAGGCGTTATATGCTTCATCTATACTATCATTATCAAGAAGCAGAAGCTTATTCCCAAAATGGAAGCTCCCAAGTATGTGGGCGCCATTTTTGAAACCGCCGGTCAGTTTGCCTACATATATGCAATAGCCGACTCAGAGCATCTTGCCATGAGCGCACCCATCATCTCCTCCTACTGCGTTGCCAGTGTTGTCTGGAGCCGTATCTTCCTTAAGGAGAAGCTCAGCTGGAAGCATTACGCAATGGTGCTTCTTGTTATCATCGGTATTGTCATTATGGGCGTTTTCGATGTGTGAAAATTTCAAACAAATATGCTGGAACGGTGCAATCTCCGAAGATTGCACCGTTTCGCTTTGATTAGCCCGAGCGGTATAATCATGCAAAAATACTGTTATGTAATAAGTTGTAATCTGTATTATTTTGTAGATTATTACTCTAATTTGTGATATAATTATTAAAAATCAATTATTGAGGTGGATTATGAACGTTGTAATTATTGACGGGCAAGGAGGACAGCTTGGTGCTCAGCTCGTCAAGGAAATATCTGCTCGATTTGAAAATATTAACCTGACTGCAATCGGCACAAATACCATTGCCACGTCGGCAATGTTGAAAGCGGGTGCCAAGAATGCTGCTTCAGGTGAAAACCCTGTCATTGTTGCCTGCCGCAAAGCAGATGTTATCATGGGGCCTATTGGTATCGTTATTGCTGACTCATTGCTTGGAGAGATAACGGAAAAGATGGCTCTTGCAATCTCCAGAGCCAATGCAGTTCGTATTCTTATCCCTTTGAATAAATGCGAAAACCTGGTTGCCGGTGTGCCTGCCATAAACACCGCAGCCTTAATTTCCGATGCCATCGCAAAATTAAGCAGCATTATCCTCTCCCAAAATACTTGATTAATTACACCATTAATGATATGATGCCTGTGTTGTTCTGAAGAATAACGCGGAAACAGAAGTTTCCTTATTATTTGAATTTTATCACTTTATATTTAAGCGTAATAAATAATGCTATGAAGGCGTTATTATCTCTGTAGAGATAGTAACGCCTTTTCTGCGTTATGAAAGGAATTTAATGATGAAGAAGCATAATAGTATATTGAAAATGATCCTTGCCGCACTATTCTTGGCACTTGCATATGTAATGCCATTTTTGACAGGTCAAATTCCTGAAATCGGTTCTATGCTTTGTCCGCTGCATATTCCGGTTCTGCTTTGCGGCTTCATTTGCGGATGGCCATGGGGACTTGTCGTTGGATTTATTGCCCCGTTATTTCGCTCTCTCACGCTTGGCATGCCTCCTCCTTTCCCCACGGCAGTATGTATGGCGTTTGAGCTTGCCGCTTATGGTGCTGTTGCAGGTTTGATGCATAAAATTCTACCTCGCAAAAAAGCGTATATTTATATTTCCCTGCTTACTGCAATGATTTTCGGAAGACTCGTTTGGGGCATTGCAATGCTTGTGTTTATGGGAATAAAAGGCGGCAGTTTTACTTTTGCTGCTTTCATCGCCGGTGCATTCACCAATGCAATTCCCGGAATCATTGTCCAAATAGTTTTGATTCCCATTCTTGTAATGATTCTCGATAATCCTAAAACGATCAAATCAAAAGGTTGATGACACTACAAATTAAATCAAAAAAGAGAGAAGCAAAAGCTTCTCTCTTTTTTCTCGCCATGTCTTACCCATAAGTTATTATACTTAGCCAGGACAACATATGCCGAATAATTTTATGTATTTCTTTCAATAAAGCTTATAGCAAGCTCTTTCCATATCCGGGCGGGGAGCCCCTCGGAAAGACCAGTTGCATGGTCTCCTTCGGAGAAAACATGCAATTCGTGAATAATCCCCTCCTCCGCAAGAGCGCAGGCCATTTCGTAGCTTTGGGAAACATTAACCATTTTATCCGTCGCATTATGCCAGATAAAGGTTGGCGGTGTGCAGCGGTCAATATTTTTAGCTGCGCAGTATGGTTCCAGAAGATAGGCGGGATAGGACTCCATCGGACCGAAAACGGCAAGATTCATGGTGGCGGAGGTGCTGCTGAGATTAACTGCGGGATAGCAGAGAATGGAAGCATTGGGACGAACCTCTTCCCTGTCACTGCATACGCTCCCCCATATTTCTTCCCTTGTCCAATAGTTGCAGTAGTTTGCCGCAAGATGCCCTCCTGCAGAAAACCCCATTAAGGATATCCTGTTTTTATTCAGTCGGAAGCGATCGGCTCCGTCGCGAAGAAGTTTTATGGCAAAAGCCGTCTGCTGCAATGGCTCAGGAAAGCGTGTATGAGGATTTATAGGTGTATCCGCCTTATCAAAGGAGGGATGCAGAGTGCTGTAGCGAAGGACAAAGGACGCAAATCCCCTTCCTGCGAAATATTCGGCCACAGACGCGCCTTCTCTGTCGCTTAAGGCGAAATATGCTCCCCCCGGCAAAATCAAAAGTGCGGGAAGATTTTCGCCCTCCGAGGGCAAAAAGGCATCAAGACGGACGCTGCCGTCTTGATCCCAGAATTTAATAGAGCTTTTCAGTATTTCCATACACTCTTATCGGATTATACGTACCCGCATAACTTCATCCATTGCAGATATCTGCTCCTCAATGTGGGCGCTTATGTCACTGCCGGTATCGATTATGGTGTAGGCAATATCTCCACTGGGCTTATTGATCATATGCTCAACGTTGATATTCTCATCACCGATAAGATCAAGGAAGCGGTTGATCATACGGGGCACATTTTTATGTATGACGCAAAGGCGCGCCTCACCTATGCGCTCAAGGCTGACTGTAGGCAGGTTAACGCTGTTTTTTACATTACCTGTTTTGAGGTATTCAACAAGCTCCTGAGCCGCCATAACGGCGCAGTTTACCTCACTCTCCTCGGAGGAGCCGCCAAGATGAGGAGTGAGAATAACGTTCTTATGTCCTATAGTAGCCTCAGAGGGGAAATCGGAAGCGAAATAAGCAATCTTGCCGCTGTCGAGAGCTGCCAGAACAGCCTCTTCATTGACAATGCCGCCGCGGGCGCAGTTTATAAGACGTACACCGTCGCGCATTTTTGCTATGGCCTTTTCATCGATCATGGCCTTGGTTTCGGGAGTGAGAGGAGGATGGAGGGTGATATAGTCGCAAAGAGGATAAAGCTCATCAAGGCTTTCAATGCGCTGAACATTCTTGCTTACCTTCCATGCCGCATCAACAGAAAGATAGGGGTCATATCCGTATACGCTCATACCCAGATCCAGTGCAGCGTTGGCAACCTTGCTGCCAACGGCTCCAAGACCGATTACGCCGAGAGTTTTTCCCTCCAGCTCAGGACCTACGAAATCCTTCTTGCCTCTTTCAACTTCTTCCTTGATGGCATCATCACCAAGACCCTTGAGTGTATCGATCCAGCGCATAGAGTCTACAACGCTTCTGGCGATAAGCACCATAAGGCTTATGGTAAGCTCCTTTACGGAGTTGGAGTTGGCGCCGGGAGTATTGAAAACGGCAATACCCTCCTGAGTGCAGCGGTCAACGGGGATATTGTTAACGCCAACGCCGCTGCGGGAGATGGCAAGAAGCTCAGGGTTGAAAACATAGTCGTGAATAATTTTGCTGCGCATCAAAATGCCGATGGGGTTTTCCTCTTCCTCGGAAATCTTAAAGCCTGCATTTCTCAGCACATCAAGTCCGTTTTCGGAAAGATTATTGATTATCTTTATATCAGCCATGATTTTTTACCTCAAATTCTTTCATAAACTCACGCAGCGCCCTTACAGCTTCAAGGCTCTGCGCATTATATATGGATGCCCGCATACCGCCTACCGAGCGGTGACCCTTTACATTCAAAAATCCGGAAGCTGCTGCTTCCTTTGCGAAAAGGGCGTCCATTTCCTTGTCTCCCGTAGTGAATGTTACATTCATATAAGAGCGGGCCTCAGGCTGAGCGCAGCCCTTGAAAAGACGGCTTTCATCGAGAAAATCATATAGCAGCGCGCTCTTTTCTTTTTTAAGTTCAGCCATAGCCTTTATGCCGCCCTGCTTATCCAGCCACTTCAGCACAAGACCAAGCATATATATGCTGTAGCAAGGAGGAGTATTATACATGGAGTCTTTATCTATCATCCGTTTGTAGCTGAGCATAAGAGGCGTTATGGGAAGCTCGTATCCAGCAAGAGACTTATCTATAACCACAAGGGTGACACCGGCAGGGGCCATATTTTTCTGGGCTCCGGCAAAGATAACTCCGAACTTTGAAACATCTATCTCCTCGCTGAGGATATTGGAGGACATATCTGAAACAAGGGGCACATTGCCCGTTTCGGGCACATAATGCCACTCCGTGCCGTAAATCGTGTTGTTGGCGCAATAATAAAAGTATTTTGCATCGGCGCTGAGCCTAAGCTCAGACTGTGCGGGAATCCGGGTATGCCCGTCGGATGATGTGTCGGCCGAAATATTAACCTTTCCGTATTTTGCTGCCTCCTTGGCGGCGGAGGACGCAAAATTACCGGTTACGGCATAATCGGCAAGTCCGTTTTCACCCATAAGGTTCAAGGGAACCATTGAAAACTGGGTTGATGCACCGCCCTGAAGGAAAAGTATCTCGTGGGTATCTGGAACATTCATTATGCGCTTCAGATTTGCCTTGGTCTCGGCAAAAATATCCATATAGACGGATGAACGGTGGCTCATTTCCATTACACTCATTCCGCTTGAACGGAAATTAAGCATCTCCCCCGCTGCGGTTTCCAGCACTTCTTCGGGAAGCACGGAAGGACCTGCGGAGAAATTAAAGGTCTTTTCTCTTGTCACGGTTCAATCCCCCTTTTTCAATTTAGCACTTTAATGAAATAAGTGTAATTATATTATAATATAAGCTTTTATTGAAAAAAGTCAAATAATAATTCCGTAAAGAATCTCATTTTTAAGTTCTTTTATGAGAACATCCGCAAAAACTCCGTGGAGCTTAGAGCCCTCGGCGCATACCTCGCAGTAATTATCCGAGTGGCCTCTCCATGCGCCGTCTTTTTCTGTTTCAAAAAGCACTCTCAGAGTTTGACCGATCATACTTTCAAGATATTTTTTCTGCATCTTTTTTGCGATAGTCTGAGCCTGCCGGGCTCTTGTGTTTTTAACAGATTTTTCAAGCTGACCGTCCATGGAAGCTGCAGCGGTGCCGGGTCTTATGGAATAAGGGAATATATGCATTGAGGAAAAACGGCATTTTTCTATAAAAGCAAGGGTATCCGCATGATCCTGCTCGCTTTCACCGGGAAAGCCGGTTATAAGATCGGCGCTTATGGCGCAAGAGGGAAAATGTTTCCGCAGCAGCTCGGTTGCGGCATAAAAGCGGGCAGTATCATACTTTCTGTTCATATTCTGCAGCGTTCTGTCGCAGCCGCTTTGAAGTGCAATATGGAAATGGGGACATACATTTCCAAGCTCCTTAAGCATAATGCAAAAGTCCTCGTCAATAACCGTTGGCTCCAGAGAACCTATATGAATTCTGGCTTCGGGCGCAGCAGATGCGACAGAGTTTATCAGCATTGCAAGACTGGGCTTCTCGGGAAGATCAATACCGTAGGAGCTGATTTCTATTCCCGTTACCACTATCTCCTTATAGCCTTCTGCCGCAAGTCTTTTCGCCTCCGCCGCGCATTCCTCCAGTGGCATGCTTCTCACATGTCCTCTTGCATAGGGGATAATGCAGTAAGAACAATAATTATCGCAGCCGTCGACAATTTTCATATGTGCTCTTGTGCGGCCGTCCATAGCTCCGCCGGGAAGCCTTTCGATGCACTTTCTGCTGAAGGGATCATCAACATTGAAATGCCGCTCTTTTTCGGCATAAGCCTTTTCAATGGCTTCGACAAAGGCGGCTCGCTCTCCGCTGCCGAAGATTACATCAACACCTATTGCCTCGGCCTCAGCTGCGCTCACCTGACTATAGCAGCCGCAAAGAGCACTCAGAGCCCCGGGATTATCCGCCATAAGTCTTCTTATCGCCTGACGGGATTTGCGTCCGCTCTCAGCAGTCACGGCGCAGCTATTTACAATAACAACATCCGCTTCGCCGCTGCAGGCAGGACTATGACCTCTTGAGGAGAGCATTTTTTCAATTGCCGCAGTTTCAAACTGATTGACCTTGCAGCCCAAAGTTATGATAATATATTTCATAAGCTTACCTTGTAATAAAATTTAAGATGATATATAATAATGGAAATTTTACACGGAGTTGAAAGTCATGTCAATATATCTGGACAATGCGGCAACCACCAGAGTCTGTCCCGAGGCTGCGGCTGCCGCACTTAAAGCGATGACGGAGGAATACGCAAACCCAAGCTCTACCCACAAAATGGGAAGAAACGCCAAAAAGCTCCTTGATGACGCAAGAGCAAAGGTAGCCAAAGCTCTCGGCTGCACTTCCGACGAGGTTTACTTTACCTCCTGCGGAAGCGAGGGAGATAACTGGGCAATCATTCAGGGTGCCCGCTATGCGGGAAGAAAAGGAAAACACATAATCTCTTCCGCCGTCGAACACTCAGCCGTTAAGAAAAGCCTTGAGGTTCTGGAAAAAGAAGGCTTTGAAATTACCCTTCTCTCCCCCGAAAAGGACGGAAGCATCTCTAAAGATGCGGTTCTAGCCGCACTTCGCCCCGACACCTGCTTTATCAGCCTTATGCTCGTAAATAACGAAGTTGGCGCTATCACAGATATTGCAGGCATCGCAAAAGCTGTCAAAGCAAAAAATCCCAATACACTTATTCACAGCGATGCGGTTCAGGCATTTCTGAAAATCCCCTTCAACGCCTCAAAGCTCGGAGTTGATCTTCTGGCCGTCAGCGGACACAAGGTTCATGCCCCCAAGGGTATCGGTGCGCTGTATATCAAAAAGGGACTCAATCTCCCGTCCTATATCACAGGCGCAGGTCAGGAAGGCGGCAAGCGTGCAGGTACCGAGGCAATGCCCCAGATTCTGGCATTTGGTGAAGCCTGCGAAAGCGCACGGATTTGCTTTGGCGAATATCATCAGCGCCTTAAGGATCTCCGCGCCCACGCGGTGGAAAGACTTGAAAAGGAGATTGAGGATGTTGTCATCATAGGCGGCGGCGCTCCCCAGCTCCTTTCCGTGGCTCTTCCCGGTTACCGCAGTGAGGTTATTATGAACTTCCTGGAGGCACGTGAAATATATGTTTCCAAGGGTTCTGCCTGCAAAAAGGGTCGCCGCAGCCAGGTTCTTGAAGCGATGAAGCTTCCGCCCGAGGTCATGGACGGAGCAATACGCGTCAGCTTTTGCCGCTATACTACATTGGAAGAGGTTGATGCTCTCTGCGATGCTTTGAGAGATGCCCATCAAAGTCTTCGTGCATCAGTCAGACGCTAAGCATAAACAAAATCCCCCGAGTTCATAAAACTCGGGGGCATTTTTTATTCTTCAGTGCTTTTAGAATTTTCGTTGTTTTCTGCGGTGCTCTCTGCTTCCGCGGCCTTATGCTTATTTTTAACCTCTACAAAACGCTTCCAGAGATTTGATTTCTTGTCGGATTTAGAGGCTCTGAACTCCTTTTTATCCGCTCTGTCTCTCTCAGGATCTCGCTGGAGAGGCTGTCCGGTTTTAGGATCAATGTAGCTTATGTTCTTATACACATCACCGTCTGTGGGAAGTCCGCTCCGCTTAAGCTTGCGGTTAACAAGGTTGGAAATAAGGGTGTAGATAAGAACAAATACGGGAACACCCAGGAGCATACCCATAAATCCGAAAAGACCGGAGCCGACAATAATGGCGAACATAATCCAGAAGCCGTTGATGCCGACGATATTACCGAGAATCTTGGGTCCCAGGAAGTTGCCGTCAAACTGCTGCAGCAGAATAATAAACACGGTAAAGATCAACGCCTTCACGGGAGAAACCATGAAAATAATCATGATAGAGGGTATGGCGCCAATAAAAGGACCAAAGAAAGGAATTACATTCGTAATACCGACAATTACCGCAATGAGCATGGAATAAGGCATTCCCAGTATTGCGCAGCCAATATAGCACAGTACGCCTATAATAGCGCTGTCAAGAATTCTGCCGGAAATAAATCCGTTAAAAACGCGGTCTGCAAAACCAACACCCATCAAAACCTTTTCTGCAGCTTCTACAGAGAAAACGCAATAAACAAGCTTCTTCATATATGCGCCAAAGGCATTGCGGTTATAGAGAACATAAATAGACGCAACCATACCGATGATGATGTTGTATACACCCTTCAAAACGGTAAGCACACCGCTTGTGATATTGGTCACGAATCCTGCCAGCTCCGGAATAATGGCCTCAATCCAGCCCAAAATGGATTCGGATATATTTCCTATGGATATTCCAAGGGTGGATGCAATTTCAGGGTAATCGGCAAAGAATTTTTCTATCCACGCATAAACGGAGTTTATATAGTCTCCGCTGTTGAGCACTATGCTCTGAAGGCTTATTACAAGCTGAGGAGCAACAAGCCAGATAAAGGCAGATATAAGTGCAATCAAAGTCAGCATAGAAAAGAGAACCGCAAGCCCTCTATGGGTATTCTTATGCTTGAGTTCCTTCCCCGGTCTGAGCTTTTTATTCAAAAATAAAATGAAAGGACCGAATACATTGCGCTCATAGATGTTGGTCAAGGGACAAAGGAGATAAGAAATAACAAGACCCCATATAAAAGGACTGAGTATAGTGACAATCCTGCTTATTGCCCCGCCAATTACAGAAAATTTAGAGACAATGAAATAAAACAATACCGAAGCGACAATGACCAGGAAGGCTGTCATTCCCCAGTAGAGATACTTTTTGTCCCATCTGAATCTTTTCATTAACTAATACCATCCATAATAAAGATTTCCTGTTATAAGTTTACTATTTTGCCTCTTAAGCGTCAACTGTTAATAAATCAATATTGATAGATTTTTCAATTTCTTAACAATTCCTATGTTGAAAACTGTTTTTCGGCTCAAAAATTTTGCTGTCGTAAACCGTCTAAACGGGGATTTTAATGATATTAATAATATTATGTTAACTATTTATGAATATTTTAATAATAAAAATTGGATTTTTACTTGTTGATAAATCTGTTGAAAATGTTAAAAACCTTGATTTACAATGCTTTTCTAACCATACAAGTTAATAAGCTAAATAGATAATTCAAATAATATTCACAGATTAAATAATTTATGAAATCAATTATGTAAAACCGCAACGTATCTAATTAAAAGATATGAATATGCCCGAACAGCCGGACATATTTTCAAATGAGAAATTTCTATGATTATACTTTGATGGAGGGGCACTATGAAAAGAATAAAAGCAGTCATATTTTTATTTATGATATTACTGAACATATTTCCTGCGGTATATGCTGCCGATGAGGGAATTGATATTGTTGGCGACAAGGTGCCGTCCGCAATTTTAATGGAGGCTGGTACGGGTGAGATTATTTTTCAGAAGGATGCATACAGCCGAAGAGCTCCCGCATCTGTCACGAAAATCATGACCATGCTCCTTGCAGCCGAGGCAGTGGAAAAAGGCATTGCAGCGCTTGACGATACAGTAACAGCCTCCGCACGGGCAGCCGGAATGGGCGGAAGCCAGATATGGCTTGAAGAGGGCGAGACTATGAGTTTTGGGGAGATGCTCAAATGTATAGCCGTAGTTTCCGCCAATGACTGCTGCGTTGCGATTGCCGAGCATCTGGCAGGAAGCGAGGAAGCATTTGTCGAGAAAATGAACGAAAGGTCAGCTGCATTGGGGCTCGAAAACAGCAATTTCGTATGCTGCAGCGGTCTGAGCGACAGCGATGAGCATTATAGCTGTGTTTACGATCTGGCAATAATAAGCAGAGAGCTGCTTAAGTATGATTTCATCCGAAAGTACACCACAACATGGACAGACAGCATACGCGGCGGCGAGTTTATACTCAACAACACAAACAAACTGATATATCATTTCCCGGGATCAACCGGGCTGAAAACGGGCTTCACCAATAAAGCCGGTCACTGTCTCGCCGCCAGCGCAATGCGTGACGGTACAGAATTCATAGCAGTTGTGCTAGGAGCCGAAAGCTCTTCCGCTCGCTTTGAAGGAGCAAAAAGTCTTCTCAGCTACGGATTTTCTAACTACACTCTCATCTCTACCGAAAATCTGTGCGCACTGCCTCCGGTAAATGTAAAAGTCGGGAAAAAGGACTGCCTCAATGCAGAAGTTTCAGATAGGTACATTTTGATAAAAAAGGAATTTAAGGACTCCATTACTTGCACTCCCCTTCTTCCGGACGAGATACACGCTCCCGTTTCAGAAGGGCAAAAACTTGGGACGCTGCAGATAATGTCCGGAGACACACTTTTGAAGGAGCTTGAGCTTCTTGCATCCGAATCAATAGATTCCATGGCCTATTGGGATATTTTCCGCTCCTTTCTTGCCTCTCTACAAAATTTTCTTGTAATATAGTCCAAAATATAGTAATCTTATAAGATAGAATATAGAATCAAACATTCGATAATACATAATCTTAGATTGGAGACGATACTATGGTTAAAGTTGATCTCAGCGGTGCTAAAGATTTTTTTGATGCATCCGGTCCTGACTATGCAGCTGCAGCAGAAGCCCACCGCACTCTTTTCAACGGTACCGGTGCCGGAAACGACTTTCTCGGCTGGCTGACTCTTCCTCAGCGCATCATCGATACCGAGCTTAAGGCTATTCTTGCCGCTGCAGATAAAATTAAAAAGCAGTCCGATGTTCTTCTTGTTGTTGGCATTGGCGGAAGCTACCTCGGCGCACGCGCTGCCATCGAGCTGCTCCAGACTCCCAGCCATAACCGCATCAGCGGGGAAACCGAGGTCTATTTTATGGGCAATACCGTTTCTCCCGATGCAATAAACGAGCTCATCGCCGTTCTCGGCGACAGAGACTTCTCCGTTAACGTTATAAGCAAGTCCGGCGGCACCCTTGAGCCCGCTCTCGGTTTCCGCGTTGCAAAGGCTCTTCTGGAGCGCAAGTACGGACGCACAGCTGCCAAAAAGCGCATTTACGCCACCACCGACGGCGCCAAGGGCACTCTCTACAACATTGCGAAGAACGAAGGCTACGACATGTTCGTAGTTCCCGACGATGTCGGTGGCCGCTACAGCGTCCTTTCTGCAGTCGGTCTTCTTCCTATGGCGGTTGCAGGAATTGACATCGTAACCGTTCTCAACTGTGCCCTTGAGGAAATGCGCGCCCTTTCTCTTTCCTCTCCCGAAAACCCCGCCTGGCAGTATGCCGCAGCAAGACAGCATCTCTACCGCAAGGGCAAGAACATTGAAATTCTTGCCGGCTATGAGCCCTCCTTCCGCTTCTTTGCAGAATGGTGGAAGCAGCTTTACGGCGAAAGCGAAGGAAAGAACTCCATCGGCATTTATCCCGCATCCGTTGAATACACTGCCGACCTCCACTCCATGGGTCAGTATGTTCAGGACGGTCCCCGCACTCTTATGGAGACCGTTGTCACTTTTGATGCTCCCCGCGCCGACTATAAGGTTCCCTTTGAGATGGGTGACCCCGACGGTTTGAACTATCTTGCCGGACGCAATTTCTCCGACATAATGTCCACCGTTGTTGACGCTGTTAAAGCTGCCCATATTTCCGGCGGCGTTCCCAATATCGGTGTTTCCGTACCTTCCAGAGACGAGGCCGGCTTTGCTGCTTTGGTTTGTTTCTTCGAAGTTGCCTGCGGCATTTCCGCTTATATGATGGGTGTCAACCCCTTCAATCAGCCCGGTGTTGAAGAGTATAAGAAGAATATGTTCCGCATGCTCAAGGAATTAGCTTGATTTTTCTGTTTTTTGCATTGAACTTAGCGTAAAATAATGTTATTATATATCCACAGCCAAGGCTGTATCACTAAAAAGCATTTAACTATACAAAAGGAGCGTGGTTAACATGGTTAAGCTTATTATGGGTCTTAAGGGCTCCGGCAAAACCAAAACTCTCGTTGATCTCGTTGTAAAGGCAGTCTCCGAAGAAAACGGAGATGTTGTCTGCATCGAGAAGGACAAGAAACTCACTTATGATATTCCTTATACCGCTCGTCTTATCAACGCCAGCGAGTATGATATAAATTCCAATGCACTTCTCCGTGGATTTATCTGCGGTCTCCATGCAGGAAACTATGATATAACTCATGTTTTCATTGATAACTTCTACAAGATCCTTGACGATGCGTCCTATGACGCTGTTGCTGACCTCCTTGACTGGATGTATGATTTCGGCAAAGAGAACAACATCTGCTTCACCATCACCGTCACTGATGACGCAGAAAGCGTTCCCGATCGTATCAAGAGATATTTCTAAATACATAAAATCAAACGCCCTGCTTTCTGCAGGGCGTTTTTTATTGCATATTTTCCGCTGATATGGCACTATAGACATGTATAAAAGGGGATGTGCGAAACATGAAAAACAAAAATGTAATTAAACCTTTGAAGGGTACAATGAGATACTTTGTGCCCGCGATATTCTGCACCCTTTTTTACACTCTTTTCAAATTTCTCATTCCCCAGATCGTTGGTGTTACCGTAGATAATGTTATAGGTTCTCTTTCCCCCGAAGGACACATTGCTCAAATGCTTCTTGATTTAGGCGGCGGAAGACAAAACCTCAGAGACAATCTTATATTCTGCGCCCTTGGTATAGGTATCTGTGCCCTTATGGAAGGTATCTGCAATTACTTCTCCAGAATCAATATTACCCGGGGAACCGAAAAATACACCATGGGTCTTCGCAATTCCCTTCTCAGACACATTGAGTCTCTCCCCTTTTCGTGGCATACGGAAAATTCCACCGGCGATATTATCCAGCGCAGCACCGCCGATGTGATGACACTGAGAACCTTTATCTCTTCCCAGCTTATAGAAGTTATTAAAACCCTTATCCTTCTCGGAGTCGCACTGACAATTATGTTCTCTATGAACACAAAGCTTGCGCTTGTATTTTTTGCAACCGTTCCCCTTATCGTTATCTATTCTCTTCTGTTTCATAGCCGCATATCCCGACAGTTCCGTCATGCCGATGAGGCCGAGGGCGAGCTTTTGACCCTTGTTCAGGAAAATCTCAGCGGTATGCGCGTTGTAAGAGCCTTTGGACGGGAGCGCCACGAGCTTGATAAATTCAACTCCATCAGCGATAAGTATGTTAAAAACTGGGTCGACTTGGGATACACTCTCGGATTTTTCTGGGGCATCGGAGATCTGGCAACCTGCATTCAGATTATGAGTGTGATATGTGCGGGTGCATTTTTTGCTGCCAAAGGTGAACTCAGCCTCGGTACGCTGCTAATATTTATAAGCTACACACAGGCGCTCACGGGTCCTGTACGCAGTCTGGGTAAATCCCTTTCCGAGCTGAGTAAAGCCGGTGTTTCCGCTGAGCGCATTGAAGAGATTTTATCCTCTTCTCCTGAAAAAGATGAGCCTGATGCTCTTGATGAAGGCTTTGGCGGAGATATCGTTTTCGATAATGTCAGCTTCTCCTACGGTGAAAATGAAGTTCTCAGCAATATTAGCTTTAGCGTTGCGGAAGGAAGCACCCTTGGAATTCTGGGCACCACCGGCAGCGGCAAAAGCAGCCTCACATACCTTCTGAACCGCCTTTATGAGCCTTCTGCAGGTCAAATCACAATAGGGGGAAAAGATATCAGAAGCTTCAAAAAAAGCTATCTGAGGCAAAATATCGGCCTTGTTCTTCAGGATAGTTTCCTTTTCTCTAAAACCATTGCCGAAAACATTGCCATTGCCGCGGATGGTGCGGATATGGATAAAATTCGCTCCTGTGCATCCGTTGCTTCCGTTGACAGCGATATTTCCTCTTTCCCCGATGCTTATGAAACTATGGTGGGCGAGCGGGGCGTGACTCTTTCCGGAGGTCAGCGTCAGCGTATCGCCATAGCCCGCACTCTTATGCAGCACTGCAGCGTTATGGTATTCGATGACTCTCTTTCCGCTGTTGACATGGAAACCGATGCGAAAATTCGCGAAAGTCTTCGACGCAATACCGCAAATTCAACTGTTTTTCTTATTTCCCACAGAATAAACACCCTTATGAATGCAGATAAAATCATTGTTCTTGATGAAGGACGCATTGTTGAAGAAGGCTCACACAAGGAGCTTCTGGCAAAAGGCGGACTATATAGCCGCGTTTGCGCCATTCAGTCTATGGCATCAAAGGAGGTGGGCATAGATGAATGAACGAAAACGCATTGATTTCAAAATTTGGAAACGCATAGTTCCCTTCTTTGCTCCCCACAAAAACAAATTTTTAATCATCGCTTTGATGATGCTTTTCTCCGCGGCAGTTGACGCTGTTGTGCCCCTTTTCACCCGTTATGCGGTAAATAACTTTGTTGTTGCCGAAACCACACTTGGCATGGGCAGATTTGTGCTGCTCTACTTTGTTCTTATTATTCTCCAAACCGCCACAACGGTTATATACTCCAGACTCAGCATGGAGATAGAAATGAACTCCAGCCGGGAACTTAAGCGGACATGCTTCATCCATCTGCAAAAGCTCCCCCTCAGTTATTTCAGCAGCAACAGCCTTGGCTACATTCTCGCCCGAGTAATGAGCGATACAAACCATATTTCGGGCATGATAGCCTGGGCACTTTTCGGACTTGTATGGCAGGCTTTTTATCTGATTTCCCTTATAGCGGCAATGTTCTTTGTTGACTGGCGTTTTGCCCTTATCGTCTCCGCCGTTATTCCCCTCGCAGTGCTGGCCTCCCTTTGGTTCAGACCCAGGCTTATGGCAGCAAACCGTGATGTACGCCACCACAACTCAGCCATAACGGGCTTTATTAACGAGCATATAAACGGAGCAAAAACAACCAAAACCCTCGTAGCGGAAGAAAAAAGCGCCTCAGAGTTCAAAGAGCTCACAGGTAAAATGTATTCAGCAAATATGCGCGTTTCCCGACTAAATTCCTTTTTTATCCCACTTATCAGTCTTTTGGGCAGCGTTGCGGTTGCTGCCGCCCTGTTTTCCACCGGCTCATCTGTTATCCGCGGTTCCCTCGACTTCGGAATTCTCTCCGCTTTTATTTCATTCGCCATCTGCATAATTGACCCCATCGTTTCAATATCCGGAATATTCAATGAGTTTATTGCCGCACAGGTCAACGTTGAAAGAGTATCCGATCTTCTTGACGAAAAAGCCGAGGATGATGAGAGCGAAAAAGTAAAAGAGCTTTTCGGCGATGCACTTTCTCCCAGAACTGAAAACTATCCTCCCATAAAGGGAAGCATTCGTTTTGAAAATGTCTGGTTTCGCTACCCGGATGCGAAGAATGACGATTTCGTTTTGAAGGATATTTCTTTTGAGGTTCCCGCTGGCTCAACCGTTGCGCTTGTGGGCGAGACCGGTGCCGGAAAGAGCACCCTTGTCAATCTTATATGCCGTTTCTTTGAACCCACCTCCGGTAAAATCTTTATTGACGGAGTTGATTATCGGGAAAGATCCAGACATTGGCTCCACTCCAACCTTGGCTATGTTCAACAGAGCCCTCAGCTTTTCTCCGGCAGCGTTGCTTACAACATCCTTTACGGAAATATGGACGCAGACGCGGAAGCAATCGAAAAAGCCGCAAAGCTCGTTTCCGTTGATAAGCTTGCTGCACACCTTGAAAAGGGCTACGATACCGATGTTGGAGAAAACGGAGACAGACTCAGCGCCGGTGAAAAACAGCTTGTTTCCTTTGCCCGCGCGATGCTGGCAGACCCGCCCATATTCATTCTTGACGAAGCAACAAGCTCCATTGATACCCAGACGGAAGCCCTCATTCAGGACGCAATTTCCCGTGTTTTGCCGGGCCGCACCTCCTTCATCATCGCCCACCGCCTGTCCACAATACGCAATGCGGATATTATCATGGTCGTTGAAAACCACGGTATAAGCGAGAAAGGCACACATGAAGAACTTATGGCAAAAAAGGGCCGCTATTACGGACTATACAGCGCTATGCAAATGAAGGACGAATCGGGTCTTGACGAAAAATTCAAATAAAAAAACTGTAGGCATTTTTGCCTACAGTTTTTTTAACATCTGGTGCATTTCTTCAAAGCTTCCGGAAGGTCCTTCCCAACTCTTGCCTCCGGTAATAAGGTAGTCCTTTACAAGATAAGCGTCCATGCCCGCCTTTTGAGCGGCATACATATCCTCAACAATATCGTTACCTATCATAAGGCAATCGCCGGGCTTTACGCCGATGCGCCGACATATTTCAATATAATAGTTTGGATTAGGCTTGCAGAAGCTATCCGATTCATAGCTTGTTATAAGAACAAAGTCATCCTCCTTCAAGCCAATCCAACTAATTCTAGAAAGCTGGGCGGCATAGGGAAAGAGAGGATTTGTTGCAAGAACAACCTTACGGCCTCCCTTGGCGGCAGCTCTCACAGCCTCAACTGCAAGAGGGTTTTCTCCGGTAACAACCCGAGCCTTATTAAACTCATGGGAATAAAAATAATCCGTTTCTGCAAATATGGTATCGGAAACAATTCCCGTCAAAGAAAGGAACTTATCCCAGAATCTTTTCTCATTTTTGCAGGAACCGTCATTTAGTACCATTTCCTTTGTTCCCGCCCAAACCGCTTCGATGAGCTTCTCGGCAGGAACGCCGTATTTGGCGAGAGACAGACAAAGCTCCTTAAAATATGCTTTTGTAAAAATATCCATATCCATAGGAAGCAGCGTTCCGTCAAGATCGAAGAATATGGCCTTATAGTCTTTCATATTGTCACCGTCTGATAAAAATGGAGCGGATAACGGGAATCGAACCCGCCTCTACGGCTTGGGAAGCCGTCATTCTACCGATGAACTATATCCGCATTTGCACGAAAATTATATCACTCCCCCACTGTCGTATCAAGGGGAAAAAGAAAAAGGCACCGCAGAGCGGTGCCTCTTCTATTCAATGTTATTCAATAAATTATTCAGCAATAGCTTTTTTCTCTTCGGGCTTGCCGGAATCAATGAAGTACTGAATGCAATCGATAACAAGAAGAACAGTCAGCTCAAGAAAGCCGAATGCGCAGACGATTGCGAAGGGCCACCAAGGCATATTCAAAACGTCGGTAGCGCGACCGTTGCCAAAAAGGGTGATAGCCTGCTGAACTGCAGCATAGCAAAGAGCTGCGGAAACAACAGCTTCAACGAAAAGAACAACACCCATCCAGATCTTGTTGAGCTTTGCAGGAAGCATGTCAACAAACATATTGACCCAAACATGGCCCTTTTTGACCTGCATAACGGGAATTGCTAACATAACGATAACAATGAGAAAATAAGAAGAAAACTCATTGCTGCCCGAAATCGAAAGCTTCTGGCCGCTGACTTTGCGGAGAATAACGTCGATTGCAACGACGAAAACCATAGCAAAGCAAACAGCCATACTTATATAGCTTATACCGTTGACAACCTTGCCAACAGCATCACGTATCTTTTTCAAGTGAAATTTCCCCTTTCAAAAAGGATGAATAAAAAGTGCATAAAAATTTTAAGAAAGAAAAATTTTAAGGGTACAGGACCCGGTTAAGGCCGGGTCCTGTATGAAAAGGTTCTACTTACTTGGCGTAAATAGTTTCAGCAATTACTTGCTGTACTTTGCAACGAGCTCAACAGCTGCATCATAAACAGCCTGTGCTTCGCCGCCGGTCTCGGAGATCCACTGCTCAGCGACCTTAGCATAAACTTCCTGAAGCTCAGCCTCGAACTCAGCGGAAGGAGCATAGATGGTGCCGCCGTTAGCGGTTGCTACGTAACGGCCAGCAGCTTCCCAACGGTTCCAGATGTCAACCAGGTTGAGGAGGTAATCGCCGGAAACGGACTTGATAGCCTCAGCATAGCCCATATCCTCAACAGCAGCCCAAACGTCATTGTTGGCCAGGAGAGCGTAAGCAGAGCAGCCAACGTTGGAGTCAACGTAGTAGTTCAGAACGCCGGGGTCAGCAAGTGCGAAGGACTTGATGCCGTGCCAGTCAGTAACAACATAGGAGAAGATACCGGTGGAGATGTTGTTGTAAACCTCACCGATGGGGCAGCCCATAACAGTGCCGCCAGCAGCAGTGATGAACATCTGGGTGGGGCCGTTGTTGCCGCGGATGTTGCCGGTGATTTCAGCAACAGAGCCGATCTCCTTGTCGCCCTTATAAGCGAGAGGAGAGGTGCAGTTGGTTCACAGGAAGAGGACTTCGCCCTCGTCATATTCCTCCTGGATGGCGGGGGTGTTCTTGTAGAGTTCCCACATAGCTGCGGAACCTACAGTTGCATCCTTAATGCCAAGAGCAGGGTTCTGGATGACGTTGGTGAGGGGGAAGTAG
>JAZNZR010000109.1:0-3293 GCA_045595025.1 Oscillospiraceae bacterium
GTAAACCGGCACTGCCGGTCGAGTGACACCCAATGGCCTATAAACTACCCTCAGGGTGCGTAACGAATTGTCCGCGGCGACTCGCCGCCTTAGACCATGGCGCAGGTGATGATGGCCATCTTGTAGACCTCGTCGGCAACGCAGCCGCGGGAAAGGTCATTGATGGGAGCGTTGAGGCCGAGGAGGATGGGGCCGTAGGCTGCGAAGCCGCCCAGACGCTGGGCGATCTTGTAGCCGATGTTGCCGGCGGTGACGTCGGGGAAGATGAAGGTGTTGGCCTGACCTGCAACGGGAGAGCCGGGGAACTTCAGCTGGCCGACTTCGGGAGCAACTGCAGCGTCAAACTGCATCTCGCCGTCCACGGGAACGTCCATAACTTCCTTTGCCTTGGCAACGGCGTTCTGAACCTTGGTGACCTCGTCATCCTTGGCAGAGCCCTTGGTGGAGAAGCTCAGGAAAGCAACCTTGGGGTCGATGCCGAAGGTCTTCGCGCACTCGGCGGTCTCCTTGGCGATCTCGACAAGGTTATCATCGGTGGGGTGAATGTTGATGGCGCAGTCGCCCATAGCCAGAAGCTCCTGAGTGCCGTCTGCCTTGTCGCGAGCCATGATGAAGCAGGAGGAAACGATGGAGTTGCCGGGCTTGGTCTTGATGAGCTGGAGAGCGGGACGGACGGTGTCAGCGGTGGAGTAGGTTGCGCCGCCAAGAAGAGCGTCAGCAACACCCATCTTTACCAGCATGGTGCCGAAATAGTTGCCCATCATAAGGTTTTTGCGGCAGTCCTCGGGGCTCATCTTGCCCTTGCGGAGCTCAACCATCTTCTCAACCATAGCGTCCATGCCTTCATAGGTGGCGGGGTCGAGGATCTGTGCGCCTTCGATGTTGTAGCCATCCTTGGCAGCGGCGGACTTTACAGCCTCAACATTGCCAACGAGGACAACGCCGATGAGACCGTCAGCGAGAAGACGCTCGGTAGCGTTGAGGATGCGGTGGTCGGTACCCTCGGTGAAAACGATGGTCTTGGGGTTTTCTTTGAGCATTGCGTTAAGCTTAGCGAACATTTCGATTTCCTCCAGTTAATAGATTAAAAAAGTTTATTATCTAACGAATTAACTTTAGCACTTTTGGGGGAAATGTCAAGCTTGGAGGGGGATTTTATGGGGCACGGAGAGGAGAAAAGCCACATATTATGAAGCAGAAGGGGGAAATAAAAATGAAAGGCTTAATAATCGGGGGCGATGGGCGCTTTCCCTGTCTCTGGAGAATGCTTAGCGCAGAGGGGCACGGCTTTTTCCCGCTTGCCATGGAAAAAGCCATTTCCATGGAAGGGCCTGCGGACTATCTTGGTGCAGAATGCGTTATTTTGCCCCTGCCTGCTCAGCGGGAAGGGAAGCTGAACGCGCCTCTTAGCACCCGGGTACATAGCGCGGAGGAATTTTTGGAGCATCTTCGC
This sequence comes from Oscillospiraceae bacterium, assembly GCA_045595025.1. GTDB lineage: Bacteria > Bacillota > Clostridia > Oscillospirales > Oscillospiraceae > SIG459. The sequence continues at coordinate 1,454 of JAZNZR010000109.1, forward strand.
CCCGGCACCGTGGTTTGGGCAGGTATGGCGGGGGAGACTCTTTCCGAATTTTGCCGGCAAAAGGGGCTTATACTGAAGGATTATTTTGCCTCCGAAGCCCTGCAGCGGAAAAACGCAATGCTCACCGCCGAGGGGACGATAGCGCTGATGCTGACTATGGACGGACGCTGCCTTTGCGGCAGGCGGGTGCTTATAAGCGGCTTCGGACGGATAGGAAGGTTTCTTGCCCCAAGGCTCAGAGCATTGGGTATGGGGGTCTGTGTTGCCGCCCGCTCGGCGGCAGACAGAGCTCTGGCAGAGGCTATGGGGCTTGAAAGTATGAGCCCGGAGGGCTGCTGGGAGGGAAAATGGGACTTCGTGGTGAACACCGTGCCCCATGTGATATTCAAAAGGGAGGCTCTGTCCGCCTTCGGCGAGGCGCGGCTTATCGAGCTTGCTTCGCCTCCCTACGGCTTCGATATGGCAGATGCGAAGGAGCTTGGAATAAAAATCGAGATAGCTTCCGCCCTGCCCTCCCGCTTTGGAGCGGAGTCGGCGGCGGAGGCTATCAAAGACGCAATATTGGAGGAATAAACTGTGGAAAAGCTTCGGATCGGGATAGCCTTAACCGGCTCCTACTGCACTTACGACAAGGCTCTGGCGGCAATAGAGGGGCTTTGCGAGAAATATGATGTGACAGCAATTATGAGCGAAACCGCCGCCTCCACCAATAGCCGCTTCGGCGCGGCGGAGGACTTTATAGCGCGCCTCGAAGCAATGACCGGGAAGGCAGTGCTGAAAACCATAGTGGAGGTTGAGCCCGTAGGACCTCAAAAGATGTTCGATGTGCTGGTGATAGCCCCATGCACGGGGAATACCGCCGCAAAGCTGGCAAACGGCATCACCGATTCTTCCGTGACCATGGCGGCAAAAAGCCATCTGCGAAACGGCAGACCGCTGCTTCTCGCCATTGGCACGAATGACGGGCTCAGCGGCGGCGCGAGGAATATAGCTGAGCTTCTGGTGAGAAAGAACGTATATTTCCTGCCCTTTTATCAGGATGATCCAATAGCTAAGCCCCGCTCTTTGGCCTCGGACTATAATTCGCTGGAGCGAAGCATTCTTGATGCACTGGATGGGAAACAGAGCCAGCCCATTTTGGGCAGTCCTATGTAGGGCGGGGCTATGGCGGCGCGCTGAGGTCATCGCGCCCTACGAATGGTGCGGGAGAATTCGTAGGGGGCGGCGTCCTCGACGTCCCGGGGGCGAGAGCGTGAATCGCCCCTACGAGAAGCCTTTTGTAGGGAACGGTCTTGACCGTTCCGAAAAAGCACCTCATCCGTCTGCCTTCGGCAGCCACCTTCCCAAAGGGGAAGGCTTTTTCGTCGGGAACATTACGCGGTGCAATCTCCGTGCTGCCGAACAGGCAGCTAGAGGCAGCAGCGTCCCGAGCGGAAGTCGAGGCAAGCACTCTAAGGTTTAGTCGCTCATTATGTGGCACGACGCCGTTTCTATCTCCGCACCGAGGGGAGTTTCCAAAGAGGGTCGAGGCGTAAAGAAAATGTGCCGGCGGCACATTTTTAGCCACCGACCGCAGCGGCTATGCCGCGAGGAGGGAAGCTGGTTGGTGCGCACATTCTTTTTGCAGGCGCAAAAAGAATGTGGCCGTCGGAGACAACAACCCCTCCGTCACGACTTCGCCGTGCCACCTCCCTTTACACAAGGGAGGCTTTAAAGGCAGGAGCAAGCTTCGCGAAGCGAGGCAGGAATGGAAGGTTTTCGCGAAGCGGAAAGCCCAACCGCCCTACGAGGGTGCGGTGTATACGGGCCGGCCGGGTGTCCGGCCCCTACATTCATTGTT
>JAZNZR010000110.1:0-6751 GCA_045595025.1 Oscillospiraceae bacterium
CGGATTCTTGCCGCTGCGGTGGCTCCACCGGCCACACCGCCTACGATCACAACTTTCATATTACCTCTCCACCTTTCCGGAATAAGCGGTGATACCGCCGATGTTCTGAACATTATTATATCCCATATGCTGCAGCATAGAGGCTGCCTGGCGGCTTCTGCCGCCTGAATAGCAGTACACAAACAGTGGGATATTCTTATTGTCGGCTACAGAGCTGATTTTGTCGAGCTGCTGCAAGGGAACATTTTTACTTCCGGGAATATGACCTTCCCGATACTCTTGGGGACTGCGTACATCCAAAAGGACCGCTCCATCGGTATTACGGTACTCCATGACACCCTTATTGATGTCAGGCTGTTTCAAAAAGTCGAAGAATCCCATATCCATGCCTCCTTGTTTTTCTTTATGGACTTATTATAATCCGCGAAAACCAGTTCTTCCGTGATGACATCACCTAAGTGGAAAATATGTAAAAATCTGCCGGACTTTTCATCCGGCAGATTTCGCTTATCCAGTTACGGTTTCTCCCGGCCAATCGTTGATGCCGCCAAATTCCACAATCTTCGTGTAACCCAGCGCTGCCAGTTTTTCGGACGCCTGCTTGCTGCGGTTACCGCTGCGGCAGTAAACCAGAATCAGCTGATCCTTATCCGGCAACTCCGGGATCTTGTCCGTGCCGATGGTTTCGTTGGGTATATTAACGGCTTCCGGAATGTGCCTTTCCGCAAATTCCTCAGGTGTGCGTACATCCAGAATAATATAGCCGGATTCTTCTTCCATCATAGTTATGGCCTCATCCATATTGATCTGACGGTAGGTAATTTCTTCCGCAGGTGCAGTGCAGCCTGCCAGGAGAAGTGCCGCAAGGAAAATCAGGAGAATCTTTTTCATGGTCAGTACCTCCTCGGTTGATCTTTGTGGGCCTAGTATATATTTCCGTTGGATACTTTTCAGTGATGACATCACCTTAAGTGTTTTACCGGAGCATGGAACGCAAGCCTTATTTATTGCATACTGTATTGCATTTACCTCCGATCAACAAGGGTCGGAAACAAGTAACCCGGCACAGATGAACGACCGGTTTCAGATTGTCAATGGGACGCAAACGAAAAATGCCCCGGTTCTTTGGAACCGGGGCATTTGGCTCAAATATAAAGATTTACCTGAATGTCGGTCCATTTGTGGACTCTACGTTTACTGCTCAAGCTGTACATATACGCTTTTGCGTCCTCGCAGGTCACGGTTAGACTTGCAAACTTCCGGGAATTCCTTAGTCCCTGCCGTACTTGATAGCAGCTCAAAGCAGATGGCAGACTCGGTTTTGTTAACAAGGGTAAACTCCGCGCGGCGGGCAAAGCCGTGCTTGGGCATAGGGTATGCTTTTCCCGAATACAAAATGCCTTCGGGTTTAACTCTTGCAATAACGGGGAAAAGGTTGGGGTTTCTGCCGGTCCATCCGCTGGGGTGCCCCTGCTAGATGTATTCTCTTTCACTATCGGTGAAGGAGATGAGTTCAGCTCCGATGCTGCTTACCACAGCGCTCATATTACCAAGTCTGAGAGTATGTTCCATGGCTCAAACCTTCTTTTTGTGTGTACTTGAATACAGATTGCCTTAATGTGCTTTTGAATGATATTTCAGCATTGTTTTGACTTTATTATAGAAAACCACAAACAAAAGGCATGCAAAAATAACCAGTATTATAGGAACTATGGTTTCAATAAAAATGTAATTATCGTAAATTGGGATATTAAGAATTTCGTAAATGAATTTCAGAAAACCGATAATTACCCAATGAATTCCCATAATTGTGAATGAATTTTTACCGCAATACTCAAAAAATTTGTTTTTCTTGAGTATTATACTTAACAAAAGTATAGCCAATGTTCCTAAAATGCCTGTTGCATAAAATATGAAGCCGTTTTTTAATTCCTTGGATCCTATAGAGACCTTGCCGTTATATATGGCAAGAGGTATCAATATAGCCCATATCAGAAGAAAGATTGCGGCGCATAAAAATTTTTTATATAATTTACCGTTTATTTTTTCCGGTATTGTGCAAATGTGCTTGGATAACAAATTGCCTAATGCAAAAAAACCAATAGCGAAGAAAGCAGAATCGAAGCTCCACGGCAGCGATTCGGCGTCAATGAGGAGAATGCCCGAATCAAGTAACCAACCTGCAAAAGTTAATAGTACAGATACAACGACTATTAATAATTTTCTGCATTTTGAAAGCCAGAAATAAATGATTTCTAAAAGCATCAAACAAGGAACAAACCAAAGTGGGGTGTTTGGTTGCTTTAAAGAGCCTTGGGATAAAAACATCTGCCCAAAATATGAAGAAAACTCTTGCCAATTAATATTATTTGCATCTGCAACAATTTGAACAAGGAGTCGGCAAAATACCGCAATAAGAAAAAACAAAACATATGGACACAATAAAGTCTGAACTTTTCTTTTTATAAAACTTCCGAAATTTGCATATCTACGAGAATCAAACACCATACCTGAAAGAAAGAAGAAAAGAGGCATGTGAAAAGAATAAATTGTTGTAAGCAGGAAAGGTGTATAATTTATGTGGGCAAAAACAACGAGTAAAATCCCAATTCCTTTTGCTACATCAAGAAAGTCATGCCTCTGAGGTCGTGAATTTATTAAATCTGTATTTTCCGAAATTGATGGCATGCACCAACGGCTCCTCTCAAAAAATTAACTTTATTGTTTTTTGAAATTATAGCATTTTGTTTTTGCTGTGTCTATAGCGATATACCCATGGAGAAATCCATATGTTCACCTCTCATATCGGATTACAGAAAAAGTTTTAACAGCAATATACAGGCAATAATACCCCCTCCTCGGATTTTGTGTTGTCCGTACAATCTATGGCAGTCTATTTTGTAGAGAGGGGCTTTATTATTGTAAGGTTTGGATTTTCGTAGGGGACGGCGTCCTCGACGTTCTGTTATTGTGATATCTAAAAAACCGGCAGAAAAATGTTTCTGCCGGTTTTGGTCTAATTATCTAATGAGCTATATTTTACAGGGCGAGGCTGGCAACTACACTGTGGCCCTCGGGCAGGGGGAGCTTGGCGGCTTCGTCTCCGAAGCTCCAACTCAGTTTACCCAAGCGGCCCTCCAGCACTGCGCTGAAGTGCAGCAGAACAATGCCGAGGCTCAGCTGACCGTCATGCTCGGTGTTGTATGTATCGGGTCTGCCAATGAGGCTGAGGCCGTCATCGTGGATGAGGAAGCCATAGGCCTGCCTGTTCAGGTAGCTGGGAGAGAGGCTTGCAGCGTAGAAAGCTTCCCAGAGCATGTCGCCGTAGAAACCGATGTGCTCTTCTACACCCGCGCTTTCGCCCCAGCGCCCCAGATATACCAGCTCCCGAATGCTGCGCTTGGGCTCCATATAGCGGTGCTTTGCAACAACATCCACGTTGGACATACTCTTTATATTCAGGCGGATACGTTTGGTGGTCTTGACTCCGTAGCCAAAGGCCACAATAGCGGCCACATCAAGCTCGGTGCCGATGCCAATGGCGGATTTGACAAACTCGCTGTCAGTGAAGGTGACCCAGCAGCTGTCCAGACCCATATCCGAAAGTTTAAGAATCAGGTCCTCCATAATATACCCGGCGTTGAGGGTGGCATGGGGAGCTTTTTCGGAGAACAGAACCAGATAGCGTGGAGCACCCACAAGGAAGCTGTTGTAGCCTGCGGCACCCTCAAGCTCGGTCTTGGATTCATCGCTGAAGACCAGAAGCTGGGTTTCAATATTGGGGAGCAGACGCTTGGCGGAGACTGCGTAATAATTCAATATATCCTGAGCAACAGAAAGGGGGACCTTCTTGTCCGAAAACTCGCGGACGGACTTTCTGTTTTCAATGAGCACGCTGTAGTTCATAATTTATCCTCCCTGTGTTGTATTTATTTTATGGCTTTATTATAGAGGGAAATTATGGGCTTTTCTGTGATAAAATCACGCTTTTTGGGAATTGCACGCAAAAATAGGATGAGCAGCTCAGCCTGAGCTGCCGGATAAAAACATAAACCTGATAAGCAAATGACATTGTGGTATCATTCATGTGTTAGATCAGTTTACACGTAGTAGTCGAGAAATTAAGTGTTTTCAATGATGCGTATTGTGCTATGGAGGGGAAAAATGAAAAAACAACTAAAATAGTGCTCTTTTCCTGCCTTTTGTTGGTTTTGCTGGGTTTGCTGATAGGCTTCATTCTTGGTAGAAATAACAGCGCAAAGAATATTGATATAGCGAACGATACAGCCCAAACTGAAACAGATGGGGATTTAAGTGAAGAAACTTCGGAACAGGTACACATACATACTTTTTCTGAGGCAACCTGCACAGAACCGGAAAAATGTGCTTGCGGTGAAACAAGAGGCTCCGTTACTGAACATACTTTTTCCCCCGCTGCCTGCACCGAACCGGAGACATGCATATGCAGACTGACCCAAGGCTCCGTTTTGGAACATTCCTTCTCTGAAGCAAGCTGCGATCTGCCTCAAACCTGTACCGGATGTGGTGCAACTCAGGGAGAGGCACTCGGACATGAATACATCGTGGGTGAATGCACAGTTTGCGGAAGCTATGATCCTTCATATTGCCCGAAATTATATTTCACAGGCAATATGACAGGAATGAATAATAAAAAGGACGTAAGAAGCATCACCTTTGAATATCGCAGCGCTGAACAAACTATTTCCGGTTCGGCAGAGATAAAAGTTCAGGGATCTTCCAGCTTGTTGTACGTAAAAAAGAACTACACCATCACCTTCTTTGAGAATGCAGAGTATTCGAATGAAATGGCGATAGATGTAGGCTGGGGAGCTCAGGACACATACTGCCTTAAAGCAAACTGGGTTGATAAAACTCATTCTCGTAACGTTGTGACAGCAAAACTTGCTGGTGAAGCGCAAAAAAAATACGGAATATTTGAGGATGCACCTAATAATGGAGCTATTGACGGATTCCCAGTGGAAGTTTATATAAACGATAGTTTCCATGGTCTTTATACCATGAATATACCCAAGGAACCATGGCTATTTGCTATGGACGAGGGAAACCCCAACCATATCGTGATCAGTGGCGAAAACTGGCATGATCCCGTGGTTTTTAGAAAAGTGCCCGTGGATTTCAACGATTGGGAGGTAGAAGTAGGCTCGGACGATGACGAGACTCTAAAAAAAATTCAGCGTCTTGTCAAGTTCGTAAGCGAAAGCAGTGACGAAGAATTCAAGAAGAATTTTGAACAATATTTCGATTTAGATTCTACACTTAATTACTATGTGTTCATCAATTACTGCTGGATGGCTGACAATGTGGCTAAGAATATGCTTCTTGCTACGTATGACGGAGAAGTATGGTACCCAAGCCTGTATGACCTCGACACATCGTGGGGAACCACCTGGTCTGGCAAATTTTTAGATTCTTACAAAAACTATTTGATTAGCACGAGCCGCAATCTCCTTTGGGAAAGAATGGAAGAATTGTTCAAGGAAGAAATTGCTGAACGATATTTTGAACTGCGTTCATCCGTTCTTGATACAGACTATGTATCAGCAAAGTTTGAGGAATTCTATGGCAGCATTCCTCAGGAAGTGATTGATAGGGAAAGTGAGAAGTGGGGAAAGAATCAGGCTATTCCAGGATTTCCCATCTCGCAGATTCAAGAGTATATTGACTCTGTAATCCCAAGACTGGATGAAAAGTATAACGAGTGGCGGCAAGACTTAGCCTGAGCAATATAATCCGAGTCGCATTGTGATACCATATGATACCAAAAGCACCCCGCCGAAAAAACGGCGGGGTGCTTGCATTTCAATTAGTCGCGGGGGAACTTGATAGCAGCCTGTGCTGCGGCAAGGCGAGCGATGGGAACGCGGAAGGGAGAGCAGGAGACATAGCTGAGGCCGACCTTGTGGCAGAACTCAACGGAGGAAGGATCGCCGCCGTGCTCGCCGCAGATACCCAGCTTGATGTCGGGGCGGGTCTGACGGCCGAGAACGCAGGCCATCTCAACCAGCTTGCCAACGCCGGTCTGGTCCAGACGGGCAAAGGGATCGTTCTCATAGATCTTCTTGTCGTAGTAAGCGCCGAGGAACTTGCCGGCGTCGTCGCGGCTGAAGCCGAAGGTCATCTGGGTCAGGTCGTTGGTGCCGAAGGAGAAGAACTCAGCTTCCTTGGCAACCTCGTCAGCGGTGAGAGCGGCACGGGGGATCTCGATCATGGTGCCGATCTTGTACTTGAGGGAGGAGCCAGCTGCTGCGATCTCTTCGTCAGCGGTGGCGACAACAACGTTCTTGACATACTTGAGTTCCTTGGTCTCGCCAACCAGGGGGACCATGATCTCGGGAACCATGGTCCACTCGGGGTGCTTGTTCTGCACGGCGATGGCGGCGCGGATGACAGCGCGGGTCTGCATCTCAGCGATCTCGGGATAGGTGACAGCCAGACGGCAGCCACGGTGACCCATCATGGGGTTGAACTCATGCAGACCGGAGATAATGGCCTTGATGTCGGCGACGGACTTACCCTGGTTCTTAGCCAGCAGCTCGATGTCGGCCTCCTCAGTGGGGACGAACTCGTGCAGGGGGGGATCCAGGAAACGGATGGTGACGGGGCAGCCTTCCATAGCCTCGTAGATGCCCTCGAAGTCGCCCTGCTGCATGGGCAGCAGCTTAGCCAGAGCCTTAGCGCGCTCCTCAGCGGTGTCGGAGCAGATCATCTC
>JAZNZR010000111.1:0-19457 GCA_045595025.1 Oscillospiraceae bacterium
TCGGGCGTGGGCGCAGGTGTTGGGGTGGGCGTGGGTGCAGGTGTTGGTGTAGGCTCCGGGGAAGGCTCAGCCACCAGCTCCGCAGGGGCGGCTGTGGGGCTTGGTGCCGGGGGAGCAATTTCTCCGCAGCCCAAAAGCAGGGACACGCACATAATTGGCAAAATCATGCCCGCAAAGTTTCTCTTTCTCTTTGACATATCTTTCTCCGCTCCGCGCTTCTCGCGGAGCTTTCATATCAGTATTCGTAAATTCCACCGCCCAAAAATTCCCGTATAAGGGCATCGGGGGCAACAAGTTCCTCGTGGATAACACCGAAAAGCTGCAGAGCGGGGAGAACTTCTCTCAGCTCATCAAAACGCTCTATACCCTCGGGAATGGCCTTGAAAAGGCGAGTTGCCTGAGTGTTGAAAACAGCGGGCTCATAGGCGAAGGAGGTATCAAACTGTAAATCTGCCTTATCCTTGAAGGGGGAAATATGGTTCTTTTCACCCCGGCGGACATTTGCCCACATCTTCAGGGTTTCGGAAGGATCGGTGCCGCGGAACTTACTGTCCCGGACCATACGGCGCATCAGGCGGAACCATGTGCGCTTGAAAACCACCTTGCCCTCAAACTCAACATCACTGCGGGCAGAGATATAAAGCTTGAACGCCTCGGGGTGGACATCGGTGATGGAGTCGTTGAGAGCGTGTATGCCCTCAAAAACAACCACTTCGTTATTCTTCAGCTTTATGGACTTGCTGGGCTCAAGGATGCGCATACGGCGGGAGAATTCATACTTGGGCACATAGATGCGCTCTCCCTTTGAGAGCTTGGTGAAATGCTCGTTGAGCAGCTCCATATCCAGACACAGGGGGGATTCAAGGTCAAGCTCTCCCTCGGGAGTGCGAGGCGCTGTGGCAGGGTCAACAGTGCGGAAATAATCGTCCATTCCCACGCTGTAGGTTCCGACGCCGCGCTTATTAAGCTCCTCGGCGATTTTCATGGCGGTAGTGGTTTTGCCGCTGCCGCTGGGTCCTGAAAGGAGCACGATGGGGCTGCGTTCCATATTCTCAATTATTCTGTCAGCGGCCTTGCTGACCTTTTCGCGGTAAAGCTCATCGCATTCTTTAACAAAGCCTTCAGGGTCGGAAACAGTGCGAAAATTGATTTCAGTTAACTGATAAGCCATCGTAAAACTCCTTTATTATAGATTTTTTTGCACAGGTTTTGTCTATATCCGCGATATACTCCTGCGGATACTTGGGGGCGAAGAAACGCTCCAGCCTTCCCGTGCCGGTGACGAGCTTGGTGGATGCTCCTGCACCCATGGCTATTATGGAGCATAGCTCCTCCATTATGCAGATATTATAGAGATTATCGCTGCCGCTCTTGCTCCAGCCAACATTCTCAAGTCCACCGGACATAAACTTCTGGCGGTAGAGATAATAGGGGGAATATCCGTTCTCACTCAGCGCCTTTCGGGAGGTCTCCACCATCTCTTCAACCTCTTCCGCAGGAGGAATCCGGGTGCCCTCCAAAGTTATGCAGGAGCCTTTTTTCAGAGAAAGGGTATGGACGGTTATATTTTCGGGAGAGAGGGAGAGCACCTTTTCAATAGTTTGCGCAAAGCTTTCGGTATCGTCTCCGGGCAGACCTGCAATAAGATCCATATTAACCTCAAAGCCTCCCACCTCACGGACAAGCTCAAGCGCCTTCAAAACATCCTCCGCGCTGTGGCGGCGGCCGATTATCTCCAGCACCTTGTCGCTCATGGTCTGAGGGTTCACGCTGACGCGGCTCACTCCCCAACGGCGCATGGCGAGAAGCTTTTCCCGACTTATGGTATCGGGTCTGCCTGCCTCCACGGTGATTTCTCCGCAGGAGGATAAATCGAACTTTTCGTGGAGGGCGCAGAGCACGGCGTCCAGCTGCTCCGCGGAAAGAGTGGTGGGCGTGCCTCCACCCAGATAAAGGGCAATTACATTAAGCCCCAGCTCCCTAACCATTGCGGCAGTGGCCTCAATATCCTTCATAAGCGCCTCAACAAAGGGCTTTATCAGCTTCATGCTCTTTTCAACGGACTGGCTGACAAAGGAGCAGTAAGCGCAGCGGGTGGGGCAGAAAGGCACACCAAGATAAAGGCATACATCCTTTTTCCCCAGCTTTTCCGTAACAGCGCGGGATGCATGGGCGGTGTGGAGGCAGAGCTCCGCCCGCTCCGGGGATGCATCATAAAGCTTGACGAAGCGGCTGAGGGCAGCTTTATCGCTGAGTCCGCTTTCCAGAAGATCGCTCATCAGCTTGCCGGGGCGGATGCCGCTGAGAGCGCCCCACACCGGCTTTTTGCCCAGAAGCTTTAAGCCGGCTCTATAAAAGCTCAGCTTTGCCGCACGCTGGCGAAAACGCTGCTCAATAATCGCGTCGCTGAAATGCTCCTTGCTGACAGCGGCCTTGCCTCTGTATCTTTTGCCCTCGGCATCCGTTATAAGCGTGGTGGCTGTTACAAACTTTTCTCCCTCGCTGAGCTTCACCTCGGCCTTCAGAGAGCCGGATGCCTTTTGAGGATAGACAGGGCTCTCCTCAGGGAAAAGCATGAGCATTATTTGCTCCACTGCATATTTATAGTCATTATTAATAAGAAAAAGTTCCATTTATTTCTCCCGCAAAGGAATTATCTGTTGTCATTTTATCCTATGCACCGCCATTTCGCAAGTGCATAGATGCAAAAAGCCGGAATGAAGGCTGCACAGCACATGGGTCTTATCACTTACAACGGCGGGAGCGGGCCCCGCCCTACAAAAGCCGCGCATATTCAATGGCAGCGAAAAAGGCTTCCCCCCTTGGGGAAGCCTTTAATCTGATATTAATCTTTTCGCTTAACCCACCGGTGTGCTCGGCTGCGGAGTGTCTCCGTCTCCTGTCAGCCCGGGATCGCCGGGATCACCGCTGTTTTCCGGAGACACAGTGCTGCTCGCCTCAGGAGGAGATGTGGGATCCGAGGAAGGCGTAGTGGTGGGAGTAGGTGTAGGAGTGGGTGTAGGCGTGGGAGAGGGGCTGGGAGAAGGACTGGGAGAAGGACTCTGCTTTGCAGCTTCCTCTTCCTGCTTCTTCTTTTCCTCTTCCTCCTGCTTCTTCTTTTCTTCCTCTTCCTTCTTCTTTTCCTGCTCTTCCAATTCCTCCTCCAGATCTCCGAAAATATTGGTGGGAGCACCGAGGATAGGCGCCGGGAAGCTTCTATAGGGAAGCTCGGCATGAATGGGCTGCATTACCCGCTTGAAAATCTGGGCAGCAGGGTTACCCCATACATACATGGGAGCAGGCATATCATAGCCCGTCCATACCGCAGCCACATAATAGGGAGTGAAGCCGCAGAAATAACGGTCATGGTTTGCGCTGGTAGTGCCGGTTTTACCAGCAACGGCCATTCCGCCAAAATACGCATTTCCGCCGGTACCTGCAGCAACGGCATTTTGCAGCATGCTGCACATATTGGCTGCGGTATTGGGAGAGAAGGCGATATTGGTCTTGGGTTGGTTATCGATAATTACTTCTCCGTCGGGACCCAGAACCTTGGTGTAAAGGCGGGCCTTTGTGAATATACCGTTATTGACAAAGGCGCAGTAAGCCTGAGCCATTTCCAGAACGGTTACACCTTCGGTGAGAGAACCCAGAGCCATGGGAGAATACGCGATATCGTTGGGCACAAGAGAGGTGAAGCCCAGTCTCTGGGTCAGGAAGTCATAGGATGCCTGAGGAGTTAGCTTATCGATTATCTGTGCGGCAACGGTATTTTTGGAAAGGGTGATGGCGCGTCTTATGGTTATGATGTCATCATAACTGTTGGGGCTGTTGGTGGGATACCACCATGTGCCTCTCAGGCGGATATTGGGAGAGTCGTTTACGAGAGTATACTGGGTAATGAGTCCATACTCAAAGGCAGGTCCGTAAGAAGCAACGGGCTTAAAGGAAGATCCGGGAGAACGCTTGGACTGGGTAGCGCGGTTTGTTCCGAAGCGCTCAGTCTTTTCACCCACGCCGCCGGAAAGAGCCTTTACCTGTCCTGTATAGGGGTCCATAAGAACAATGGCGGACTGGAGCTGCTGGTTTGTATAATAATATCCCTTGGGGAATCTTTCGGTGTCCTCATACACGGAGTCGACCACAGCCTGAATATCGGGATCCATGCAGCAGTAGATCTGGAGACCGCCGAAATAAAGAAGGTCGTTTGCCGCCTCGGAGCTGAGGTCGAGCTTTTCCATAAGGTCGGCGTGAACGGCCTCGATAACAGCCTCTTCATACCAGCTGTAAATGGCATCCTTATAGCCTTCATTCTCGCCGCGGACAAAAACAAGCTCTTCAGCCACTGCAGCCTGATACTCATCATAGCTTATATAGCCCTGATCGTACATTTCGAAGAGGATAAGCTCCTGACGGTATTTATTCCACTGGCGGCAGGTCTTGGTCTCATCAAGATCCGCATCGTATATCATCTGGTCGCGGAATGGGTCATACTTGGAGGGGTTGTTGGTTATGCCCACAATGCTGGCGCACTCCGCCAGAGAGAGATCCCATACATCCTTGCCGAAATAGGTCTGGGATGCGGTCTGAATTCCGTAGCAGGCATTTCCGAAATATACGAAGTTGAGATACCATTCGATTATCTCCGACTTATCGTAGGTCTTTTCCAGCTCGAGAGCCTGGAAAATCTCCACAAGCTTTCGCATAACAAGACCTTCGTCCTTACCCGTCACGTTCTTTACGAGCTGCTGGGTAATGGTGGAGCCGCCGAAATCGTTGCTCATGGCAAAGAACATCTGGATAACGGCACCTGTGCTGCGATACCAGTCAACGCCCTTATGCTCATAAAAGCGCTTGTCCTCGATGGCTACAAGAGCATGCTCCATATCCTCGGGAATATTCTCATAATCCACCCAAACACGGTTTTTGGTGGTATTGAGGCGGACAAGTTCTTTGTCCACACCGTCGGAATCGGTAAACCAGATGGTACTGGAAAGGCTTACCTTATAGTCCTCAAGGTCGGTTTCCAAAGTGGGGTTGACGCTTGTTTTGATATAATAGGCAAAAACACATGTGAAAAGCAGGCCGGTAATGATGGCGACAAGCAATATGCTTACAACCACCTTAAGCCCAAGGCGCAACAAACCACCGACGACACCCGCAGTGGTATCCGCCGTTGTGCCTATTATTTTTTTTACTTTCTTCCTATCCAAAAAGGCTGCGCCTCCGTTTCTGCATATCGGTTCACACTAATCATACTACATGATTTCAAAATAGTATAGCACATTTTGTCAACAAGGTGCATCGAATTTGTAAATTTTCCTCCAATCCGTATTTTTTCTCCATATAAAGGAGAGAATATTCGAAAAAGAATTATCAAGGAGGAATATATCTGTGCGATTCGGCATAAGAATAATAGCGTGCATAGCAATGCTGGCAATAGCTCTCACCATGGTGGTCTTCACGGCGGCCGATTTCCGCCATATCCGGGAAGACAGCTTCGTTCTCAAGGAGCATTCCGGCCGGGTGGCGGTTTTTTCCGGGGCAGACGATGAATCTCCCCTTGCCGTTACGGATATAAAAATCGAAAATCTTCCCTCTTCCGACAGGAATAAGCTCAGCACGGGAATTGCAGTTTCCGACGAAGACTCCCTGCAAAAACTTCTGGAAGATCTGGGCTCATAAAATACCATTGATTTTAGCGCCTCCATAGTTTACAATTAAGTCATCAAAAACACTTACGGAGGTCAACTATGGACGAGGGAATTTTCATCAGCATTACCGATGAAGACGGCGCAACTTTCCGTCTGGAAGTTCTTGGAGAAGTGGAGTTCGGCAAAAATGTCTACTCCGTTTTCCTGCCCGCAGATATGAACGAGGATGATCCCGATTACGGTTTCGTAATACTTCAGGTCATTGAATCCGATGGCGGCATCGAATACGCAAGCGTGGACGATGAAGAAACTCTGCAGAAGGTTTATGCTCTTTTTATGGAGGAGCTCTACGCCGAAGAGGACGAGGAATAAGCCTCTTATCCGAAAATTAAATCAATCGCAGGAATTTGTTGCCTGCGGTGTTCGTGGAATCAGGATCCGTATGGACCTACATTTTTCATAAGGGATGCCGGGCTCTCGCCGTGAATTGCAGGCCTCCCGTTGTCGGCTTTGACCGGGAACGGACGTTGGAAGCAGCGAAGCGGTGAGGAGGCGACCCACCTGCACATGCTGCAGGTTATTATGGATCCCCACGGCACCGCGGGTTTTTTATATCCTCCGCTCTTCCATTTTCCCCGATTTTGATATATAATTATTAAATTCAATCATTTTCTAAGGAGTCCCCGAAATGATATTCGGCAAATACATAAACCGCTATTATCTTAAATATGCGCCCCGGCTTTTACTGGGTCTTCTTGCCCTTCTTGCCGTTGACTACTTCCAGCTGCTTATACCCAACTTCTATCAGCTTATTATAAACGGCATGAACGATGGCTATGTATTGCATCAGGGCGTGGAAAAGGTCTTTGATATGGACTTTCTTCTGGACAGCATCTGCCTGCCCATGCTTTTCATAATCATTATCATCGTGCTTGGACGTTTCCTCTGGCGAATTTTCATCTTCGGCTCCGCCATCCGCGTTGAGACAGACCTGAGAAACGCCATGTTTGACCATGCCCGCCATCTTTCCACCCAGTATTATCAGGTGAACAAGGTGGGCAACCTTATGAGCCTTTTCACCAACGACCTTGAAACCATCCACGAATGCTTCGGCAGCGGCTTTCTGATGCTTCTGGATGCTGTTTTGCTGGGCACTATGGCCATAATAAAAATGTGGAACATGGACCGCACTCTCACTGTTTTTGCCCTTATCCCCATGGCTTTGCTCTTAGGCTGCAGCACCGTTGTGGGCAACTATATGAGCAAAAAATGGCGGGCAAGGCAGGCCGCTTTCTCCCGTCTTTCCGATTTTTCTCAGGAGAGCTTTTCCGGTATCGCCGTTATCAAGGCCTTTGTGAAGGAGACGAAGGAGCTTCTCGCCTTCAAAAAGCTCAACATTGAAAACGAAGAGACCAACATAAGCTTCACCCGCACCGCCATGCTGATGCGCGTAATGGTCATTCTCTTTGTTGAAAGCGTTATCTGCGTCATTCTGGGCTACGGCGGCTACCTTGTCTGGAAGGGTGAGTTCAACGCAGGTCAGCTTATGGAGTTCATCGGCTATTTCACCACCATTGTCTGGCCCATCATGGCCGTGAGCGAGCTCATTGACCTTACCGCCCGGGGCAAGGCCAGTCTCAGCCGCGTAAGCGAGCTGATGGACGCGCAGATTGATGTGCGCGATGCCGAGGGCGTTCATGAGCTCATCTCTCCCAAAGGCAGCATTGAATTTCGAAACCTCACTTTCCGCTATCCCGACGGGGAATACGATGTGCTCAAGGATGTTTCCTTCACCATTGAAGCGGGCGAAAATGTAGGTCTTGCAGGAAGAACGGGCAGCGGCAAAACCACCATTGTTGACCTGATCCTCCGCTCATACAACGTTCCCGACGGCTGTATATTCATCGACCACCAGGATGTGAACACTCTCTCCATCCGCTCCGTGAGAGATGCCTGCGCCTATGTGCCTCAGGATAATTTCCTTTTCTCCGATACCATAGAAAACAACATCTCCTTCGGCGTGGACTCCTCCCACATGGAAGCTGTCCGCTCCGCCGCCATTCTTGCCGATGTTGACGGGAATATCAGCGATTTCAGCGAAGGCTATGCCACCGTTCTCGGTGAGCGCGGCGTCACCGTTTCCGGCGGTCAGAAGCAGCGCATCAGCATTGCCAGAGCCCTTATGCGCGATGCCGCCATACTGATTCTGGATGACTCCGTCTCCGCCGTTGACACCAAGACAGAGCGCGCCATTCTGGAAAATCTCCGCCGCACCCGTGCCGGACGCAGCACCATACTCATAGCCCACCGGGTCTCCACCATTGAGCAGATGGACAAGATCATTTTCATTGACGAGGGCAGGGTTGCCGCCGTTGGCAGCCACAGCCAGCTTTATGCTTCCTGCAGCGCTTACCGCAAAATGGTTGATCTCCAGCGTCTTGAAGAGGAAGGAGGTCTGGACTGATGAAAGAATACCTCCCCGTTCTCATAGTCGGCGCCATAATCGGCTGCGTTTCCCTGATTTTCCTCATAGCCTTTGCCGCCGTGAAAAACAAGAAGGAGGATATGGGCTTTGACCGCAACATGCCCGACAGCGAAATCATAGTCCGCCTTCTCCGTTACGCTAAGCCCCACTGGAAAAAATTCCTCCTTGCTCTCATAATCATGCTCTTCAGCATTGCTTATGATGTTGTTTCTCCCCTGATAATAGGTCACATAGAAGAGACTATAAAAGAGCGCTTCGAGATGAGCTATCTCCTCATTCTGGTGGCTGTCTACGGAAGTCTGCTTGTGGTTTCCATGATCTGCACCTATGCTCAGGCAATGATACTGCAGAAAACGGGACAGAAAATCCTCTCGGAGCTGAGAGAAGATATATTCACCCATATTCAGAGCCTCTCCCACGAGCAGCTTAACGGCATTCCCGTAGGCAAGTTGGTCACCCGCGTTTGCAACGACACCAACGCCATAAGCATGATGTTTACCAACATTCTTGTAAATCTGGTGAAGAATGTTATGGTCATATTGGGTGTTCTGGTTGCAATGCTGGCGCTGAACTATGCCCTCACCCTGATGGTGCTTTGCTTTGTCCCCTTCGTTCTGCTTTTCACCATCATCTTCCGCCTTTTCTCCCGCAGAGCCCACAGAAAGGTGAAAGACTGCACAACGGATATAAACACCTATCTTTCCGAAAACCTTTCCGGCATTAAAATCACCCAGATATTCAACCGGGAGGACAAGAAATTTTCCGAATTTCTCGGGAAAAGCGCCGCTTTGCGAAAAGCCAAACGCAATCAGCTTTTCGTTTTCGGCATTTTCCGTCCCATGGTATACATGCTTTATATCTCCTCCGTGCTCTGTCTCCTCTATCTTGGCGGCAGAGGATACATAAAAGACGCCACCTTCCTTGGTCAGCACATAGAAAGCTGGATAATAGTCAGCTTCTATATGTATGTCAACAAGTTCTTCAACCCCATTCAGACTCTGGCGGAACAGTTCAATATGCTCCAGTCCGCCTTTGCCTCCGCGGAAAAGATTTTCACCGTTTTCGATATGGAGCCCCAGATTGTTGACGATAGCGACGCCATCGAGCTTGATGAGATAAAGGGCGAAATCGAGTTCCGGGATGTCTGGTTTGCCTATAAAGCCGATGAATGGGTGCTCAAGGGAGTCTCCTTCCATATCGATCCAAAGCAGACTGTGGCCTTCGTAGGCGCCACAGGCAGCGGCAAAACCACGATTTTATCCCTCATCTGCCGCAACTACGACATACAAAAAGGCCAAATCCTCATTGACGGCATTGATATAAGGAAAATAAAAATCTCCTCCCTCCGCCGCCATTTCGGTCAGATGCTGCAGGATGTTTTCCTCTTCTCCGGCACCATTCGCAGCAACATTCTCCTCCGCAGCGAGGATATCGGCGACGAGACCGTTATGGATGCCTGCCGCTATGTGAACGCGGACAAGTTCATTTCCCGTCTGGACGAGGGTCTTGATGAGCCGGTAAGAGAGCGGGGCAACAACTTCTCCGCAGGTCAGCGCCAGCTGCTCAGCTTCGCCCGCACCATAGTCCACCGCCCCTCCGTTATGATTCTGGACGAGGCAACCGCAAATATTGACACAGAGACCGAGCTGCTTATTCAGGATTCTCTGGAAAAAATGCGCAATATAGGCACAATGCTCATTGTTGCCCACCGCCTGAGCACCATTCAGCACGCGGACAACATCATTCTGCTGAGCCTCGGCGAGATTATAGAGCAGGGCACCCATCAGGAGCTGCTGAAGCTTCGCGGACGCTACCATCATCTCTATACTCTTCAATACGATAAGCAGCAGCTTGAACAAAGCTAAAAAGGAAGCTCCCCTTAAGGGCGGACTCACACAGGGATTTATACGCTCCAAAGAGTATCTTTTCCCGCAATACTGCAAAGAAAATCCACGGCAGGCGACAGCCTTGCCGTGGATTTTTTCATTGTCTTGCAGAAAAATCTTTCTCTTTGGAGTGCTTTGCAGTTTTGAATATCAGATTTTTTCTTGCAGCAACTCCGTTGAGCGCAGAAATACTTTGTGTATTTCAAGAGCAGCGGAGGAAGCTGCGGGGAAAAAGATTTATTCAAAACCGTGTAAATCCCTATGTGAGGCCGCCCAAGGGGTGCTTCCTTTTTTATTCACAGCTCAACCTGATCTGTCATAACATTCAATATCTCTTCGTCTGTTTCCTTCATACCCACCCGGCCTATATAGCCCATGGAGCGGATGGTGGCCTCCAGATCGTCCTTTATAAAACCCTCGCCCGCACGGAAAACTCTCTCATGGCTGCCCATATAATGGCTTACTATGGCGGCATGGACGGCGGAGGCTATCTTCGCTGCGCAGGAGGCCTTTGCTCCATCGCAGACTATGCCGCCAACATTGCCGAGGGTATTGACGATAGTATAACCTATTTCCTCATATTCGCCGCCGAAAAGATAGGTTATGCCCGCTCCCGCGGCACTTGCGGCGCTGACCGCTCCGCAGAAGGCGGAGAGAGAGCCTATATATTTCTTGAGATGAATGGCAATAAGGTTGCTGAGGACGAGAGCTTTATAAAGCTTCTCCTCGCTGACCTTCAGATCCTTTGCATACTCGATTACGGGCAGGCACACGGTCATGCCCTGATTGCCGGAGCCGGAATTTATGATGACGGGCAGAGCGCAGCCGCCCATTCTTGCATCCGAGCCCGCAGCCGCCATGGCGCAGGCGCGAGTGCGCACATTGTCACCGAAAACCTGAAGCATGGTATAGCCCACGCTGGCGCCGTAATTGCCTCTCATACCCTCACGGGCGATTGCGGAGTTGAGCTCAATCTGAGGCGCTATGATATGGCGGACATCCTCTATATCCACCTCGTCGGCAAACTCCAGAATGCTTCTCACATTCAGCCCGGAATAGTCCTCGGCACGTTCCTCCGCCTTGGCAATGTTATTGCGGAAAACTACCTCTCCGTCCTTTTCAATGCTGGTGATGAGAGTATGGCGGTTCACAACACTTACGGCGGCGCTATGTTCACCCGCAGTAAGATAAGCCACCACGTAGAGGTTGTCCACGTCCTTCACGAGGGTGACGGAGCAAAGCTTTTCCGCCATCAAGGCCTTGCAGCGGGCAATATCCTCCGCCTTTACGCTTTCAAGAACCTCCAGCTCGCTTTCCGCACTGCCGCATATTGCGCCAAGAATGGCGGCCGCTTCAATGCCCACAAGACCGCCGGAATTGGGCACTGTTACGCCCTTTACGTTCTTTATAATATTGCCCGAGCAGCGAATTTCAATATGCTCCGGCTCGCAGCCCAGAACCGCTCTCGCCTTTGCGGCGGCATAGGCTATTGCAATAGGCTCCGTGCAGCCCAGCGCGGGGATAAGCTCGTGCTCAAGTATTCTTATAAAATTGCGGTAATGAGGACTTTTCATAGCGCGTTCTCTCTTTCGCTTTGGTTTTTATCTATTATATAGTCCGATAAGCCTCTGTGCAAGACAAAGCGCGCTCTTCCGCAGAGATTTATGTACGGCTTTGCTTTATTGACAGATTTCACAAAATATAAATCTCCATTAGACTAAACTGCCGAATATATCTTGGCTATCTTGTATTCATATCTAAAAAGATTTAGAATATTTACAACTTTTAATTGAGCGTATAAATGTAAACGAGAGGCGTTTGTGCTGAAATCAAGGAGGTATTTCGGATGAAAAAAGTAACTTTCTTTGATGTTGAATATGCAAATTCGAAGAACAAGTCTATATGCCAAATAGGTTTGATGTGTGAAGACTATAGCAACGGCAACCCATACTACCCTGAATTGAATTTATATATAAATCCAGAAGACGGGTTCGATGACGCATGCATTAGAATACACGGAATCACTAAATCAAAGGTGGACGGAAAACCTTCCTTCAACGATATTTGGCCCGATATCGAAAAATACTTCACTAGCTCTGTAGTTGTCGGCCATAATGTAGCCTCAGCAGATCTTGACGCATTGGTCAAGACATTGAGACGATATAACATAGCCATTCCTGAAATATATTATATCTGCACCTATGATCTTGCCCGCCAATACATTCCCCAATACTATGTTTCAAACTATAGTATGTCTACCCTTTGCAGGTATTTTGACATAGATATAGATTCTGAGCACGATGCTTTCGATGACGCTTGCGCGTGCTCGGATTTATTCAAGACAATTGTTGAAGAATTCGATCTGGATGTCGATACGCTCGTTAGAAAGTATGAATTGCACGAAACAAAGGAATATGAAGCTTTTGTTTCCAACCCTGTCTTGCGTAAATCCATAAGTAATTTTTATGGTGTTGTTAGGGGTTTTTCAATTGATAACGTGATCAACGATGCCGAAATTGCCTACATTAAAGCTTGGAGAAAAGAAAATCTTCAGTATTCGACACACCCTGAAATCGACAATATTATTTCTGCCATTGATAATATTGTCGAAGACGGAAAAATAACGAGCGGAGAAATTGCCATCCTCCAAAACGCCATTAAGAATTACCTCGATATTGTTTCAACATCGCCTGTCACCCTTGCCACTCAGATACTTGATGGAATTTTAAAGGGTATCACTATAGACGGACAAATAAGTGAAGACGAATGCATAAACCTTCGTCAATGGCTATATGACAACATTTACCTATCTGATCATTTCCCCTTTGACAAAACTATTGCAATGGTGGACTCTGTCTTGGCTGATGGTATAATAACCAGAGAAGAATTGAATTATATGACTACCTTTATTAGCGAAATGCTTAATCCTATTGATAGCCTCAAAGGACAAGTATTTTCTGTGGAGGGTAAAAGTGTATGCCTAAGCGGCAACTTTTCTTATGGTTCTAAAGGAGATGTCTCAGAGTATATCATAGAGCGTGGTGGCACGATTGATTCCAGTGTAAAGAAAACCACAAACATCCTTATCATTGGAAGCGAAGAATGCCAAGCCTACTCTAATGGGACTTATGGAACCAAGGTAAAAAAAGCTATTGAGTATAACAGCAAGAAGGGGTGCAACATCCAGATCATAAAGGAATCAGATTTCTTCAAGGATGTAACATAAATAGATTTCTCCAGTAGAGATCCTCAAATGAAAATACGGCTTAAAACAACAAAAGAGGGACGCGATGCGTCCCTTTTTATTATTCATAAAACTTCAAAAATTCTTTTGTCTCCTCTTTTTCGGGGGAATTGAGGACCTTTTCGGCTTTGCCGAACTCTATCATTTCGCCATTGCGGAGGAACATGGCTTTATCGGCAACGCGTCTTGCCTGCGCCAGAGAATGGGTGACCCACAGTATGGCAGCTCCGCTTTCCCTGCAATAATCCATAATTAGCTTTTCGCTGAGCGCCGTGGACTCCATATCCATGGAAGCGGTGGGCTCATCCAGAATTATCAGATCGTGCTTTTCCATCAGCACTCTTCCCAGCGCCATTCTTGCGCTCTCACCGCCGGAGAGCTTCTTGGCAGGGGATTTTGCCAGATGGTCGATACCAAGCTTTTTCAGCATTTCCGAAGCTTCCGCCTCGCTTCCCCCGGCAAGGGTGAGGTTGCGGAGAGTGCTCATACGGAAGGCATAGCTTTTCTGGGGCATATAGCCCACATTCAGTTTTTCTTCAAGAGGCTTTGCGCCATAATCATCGTTTATAACCCCTGCAATGGCTTTGGCAAGGCTGCTCTTGCCGCTGCCGTTGGCGCCTACAAGAACGCAGATTTCACCGCCATTAAGCTCAAAGGCGGGAGTTGAAAGCACATTGCGGCCTTCATAGGTCTTTGAAAGAGCATTAATCTTCATCGGCTGAGCCTCCTTTGGGCAAGGGATATGACAATATTCACGATAAGGGAAATTGTCATAAGGATTATGCCGAGGGCTATGCCGAGGGAGAAATTTCCTCTGTTGGTATACTGCATTATTGCCGTGGTCATAACATTTGTCTTCCAGGCTATGGCACCGCCCACCATACTAACTGCGCCCACCTCGGCTATCGCACGGGCGAAGGCCAGAAGATAGGTGGAGAAAATGTGGTAAAGACTCTCGTTCATAAGCAGAAGATATCTCTTCACTCCGCCAATTCCAAGACCCTTTGCGCTTTCACGCAGATCCTCAGATATACCCGAGACAAAGCTTTCCATATTGCCGATAACGATGGGGGTTATCAGCACTACCTGCGCAACAATCATCAGCGTTACGGTGAAAAGAAGCTTCAGCTTGCCAAAAGGACCCACACCGGAAAAAAGTATGTAAAACAAAAGGCCGCATACAACGGGGGGCATGCCCATCAAGGTGCGGTTAATTACCACAAGGGCTCCTCTGCCCTTGAAGCGGGCAGAGCCCAGCCAGACTCCCAGAGGAACGCCGATAATAAGGGCGATGACGGAGCTTGTAAGGCAAAGCTTCGCCGTTGTGCCCAGAATATTCATAAGCTCCGGGTCTAAGCCAAGTATCATATCTATTGCTTTTCCTATTGCCGACGACATCCGCGCCCCTCCTTCCTTTAAGTTAAAGGCGGCGAGAAGCCCGCCGCCTTTGTCAGTTATGTTTTTTGTGGCTTAGCCCATAATACCGCCATTTGCGCGGAAGGTCAAGTAGGTAGCCTTATCGGAGAGAATGTAGCCGCCCATATCCTCAGCCATGGTCAGGCAAACGCCCATACCTGCGTTGGAATAGTTATACCATGCGGTGTAAGCGGCAACGGAATCGCTCTCGGTGGTGATGCCGAGGGTCTCAGGCCAGAGGCTGATCTCCTTGGTGTGGGTGCCGGAGGCGTCACCGCGGGAAACGAAGGTATACTTGCCCTCGGCAATGGCTGCGAAAGCGTCCTTAACGCTTGCACAGTTCTTTACACCTGCGGGGTCGGCGGAAGGACCGCAGAGGACATAGAAGTTATAGAGGAAGCTCATACGCTCGCTCTCCTGACCCTCCAGAAGGGCAGCAAAGCCGGCATCGATGAAGGCGGTTTCCTGGCTCTTGGAGTGAACGAAGATCAGGTCGGCGTTGCCCATCTTGGCATTGGCAATGCTCTTGCCGGTACCGGCGGAATAAACATCAACTTCATAGCCATAGGTATCTTCGAAGATGGGAAGGAGGTAGCCAAGAAGGCCGGAGTCGTTAACAGAGGTGGTGGTGGAAAGGCGGATAGCCTTGGTCTCTTCGGTAGCCATGGGAATTTCAGCGGTGGAGGAAGCGCCGTCTTCAAGGACATAGAAGAGATATTCGCCGTACTTCTCAAAGCCGAAGTTGCCTGCAAGAGCCTTGGTCTCTTCGGAAAGTAGCCAGTTGATGAGAGCGGCGGCACCGACAGAGTTGATCTCAACGCCTTCTGCAGGTTTTTCTTCAGCATCCACGAAGGGAGCTTCGGGGTTGACAGCCAGAAGAGAATAGGTGTTGATCATGCTGTTGTCCTGCTCATAGAGAATGGAAAGGTCAACAGCGGGAGTTTCGGGCTCTGCGGGCTCGGCAGGCTCAGCAGGAGCTGCGGGCTCGGCGGGAGCTGCGGGCTCAGCAGGTGCGGCGGGCTCGGCGGGAGCAGCAGGAGCAGCGGGAGTGCTGCCGCAGCCGACCAGAAGAGCCATTACCATTGCGATTGCAAGAATAAGGGACAGTGCTTTTTTCATTGTTTTTTCCTCCTGAAATTTTTGTGCGCGAAAAAAGACAAAGCGAGCCCCTCTCCCAAATTTCGGCAAATGGGTATAGTTATCCCATATGCCTCAAGGGAAAGGGGCTCGTCAACCGTCTTTGCCTGAGGGGCAAACACACTATTTACCGACACATTATACCTCATAGTTAATAATAGTGCAAGAAAATAGTCTTATATATAACAAACTTTCATTTAGAATATGCCAAACATTCATATAGGCGGCGACCTATACCCTTGTAATTTTGTGGTGGAAAAATTATAATATATTGTTGTATTGTTAATTTGAAAAAAATACTGAAGAGGTTATTTATGCTTTTGGTGCTTACTCCCGGGGAAGCCCTCGGACTTATAAAAGAAAAATTCCTGCCCTTAGACCGGAGGGAACGGGTCAGTTTGGCTC
Organism: Oscillospiraceae bacterium; assembly: GCA_045595025.1. GTDB lineage: Bacteria > Bacillota > Clostridia > Oscillospirales > Oscillospiraceae > SIG459. The sequence goes on from JAZNZR010000111.1 coordinate 16,228, forward strand.
AGGCTGCCGGAAGAGTTCTGGCGAAGGACATCATCGCCTCGGAATATGTTCCCGGCTTTGACCGCTCCACCGTGGACGGTTACGCCCTTCGGGCGGAGGACTGCTTCGGCTGCAGCGAATCTATCCCTGCCCTTCTCAGCCTCTCCCGCAGCATAGCAATGGGCGAAGATGCAGGTGCCCCTCTTGACAGAGACTGCTGCGCCTATGTGCCCACCGGAGCTGCTCTGCCTCCGGGCGCCAACGCCGTTGCCATGATAGAATACTGCGAGGATTTCGGTGATGGCAGCATAGGCATCACAAAGAGCGTCGCCCCCGGTGAAAACCTTATTTTCAAGGGCGACGATGTTTATCCCGGCAAGGTGGTGCTTCCTGCAGGCAGAATGCTCAGCGCAAAAGACATCGGCTCTCTTGCGGCCATGGGAATTATGAGTGTTGAGGTTTTTGCAAAGCCTCTTGTCGGCATTATCTCCACGGGAGATGAGCTTGTTCCGGCTGATGAGACCCCCGCCGAGGGTCAGGTGAGAGATATAAATTCTCTTATGCTTGCCGCCCTTATAGAGGAGTTCGGCGCTAAGGCAAAGCTTTACGGCATAGTCCGGGATGAAGAGCCCCTTCTCGAGGCGGCTTTGGAGCGGGCTCTTGGAGACTGCGACTGCGTACTCATCTCCGGAGGCAGCTCCGTTGGCACGAAGGACGCCACGGGGAGGATCATAGAGCGCCGTGGAGAGCTTTTATTCCACGGTATTGCAATGAAGCCCGGCAAGCCCACCATACTGGGTATCAGCGGCGGCAAGCCCGTTTTCGGTCTTCCCGGTCATCCCGGTGCCGCCTGGTTTGTAAGCCAGATTTTTGTCCGTGCCGCAATGGACGCTCTTTTCGGAAGAGAAAGCCGCCCCCTCACCCTGCGCGCCATACTCACCGAATCCGTCAGCGCAAATCACGGACGGGCTCAGTACGGAGGAGCCAGCCTTACTTTCCGGGAAGGCACATGGTACGCCACCCCCATCCGCAGCAAAAGCGGTCTTATAAGCTCCCTCTGCTCCGCAGACGGATTTTTCTGCATACCCAGAGACAGCGAAGGCTGCGCGGCGGGAGAGGAAATTGAGCTTATTCTCTACAACACTTATCAGGAGATTTGAAAATGGCATTTCAGTATCTTACAAATGTACCTCTGGAAAAGGCCAGAGAGGAATATATCGATCTTCTCCTTGAAGCGGGATTTGCCGCCGAAACGGAAGTTATCCCCGTGGAGCGCTCCTGCGGGCGCATAAGCGCAAAGGCGGTTTATGCTGCCATCTGTGCCCCCCACTACCCCGCCAGCGCTATGGACGGCATTGCCCTCTCCGCAGAGTCCACCTTCGGCGCGGGGGAAACAAGTCCCGTCACCCTGGATGAAGACCAGTTCACCGTTGTTGACACCGGCGACCTCATCCCCGAGGGCTGCGACGCGGTTATTATGATAGAAGACGTTGTCCGTCAGAGCGACGGAAAGGTGAAGCTCTTCGCCCCCGCCGCACCTTGGCAGCATATCCGCCAGATCGGCGAGGATATATGCGCAGGCGAGATGATACTGCCCTCCCACAGCAAGATAAGCCCCGCCGCAATAGGTTCCATGCTGGCAGGCGGCGTGCTGGAGGTTGAGGTTATCCGACCCATAGTTGTGGGTCTCATTCCCACCGGCGACGAGATAGTCCCTCCCACAGCCAATCCCAAGGCGGGGGACATCGTTGAGTTCAACTCCTCCATTTTCTCCTCCATGCTTAAGGAATGGGGCGCAGAAAGCATCTGCTTCCCCATCGTCCCCGATAAAAAAGAGCTTCTTGCCGCCGCAGTGAAAGAGGCTGTGGAAAAATGCGATGCAGTTGTGCTCAACGCAGGCTCTTCCGCAGGCCGCGAGGACTTTTCCTCCTCCGTTATCGCCCAGCAGGGCGGAGTTCTCTACCACGGTATAGCCATCCGTCCCGGCAAACCCGCAATTTTGGGCTACTGCGGAGCTAAGCCCATTCTGGGCGTACCCGGTTACCCCGTTTCCGGCATTATTGTTATGGAAGAGCTTATGAAGCCCATTATCGATACTTGGTACTGCCGCTGCGGCGCTCAGGCAGAATATGCCGAAGCCACTCTCTCCAGAAGCGTTGTGTCCGGACTTAAATACCGTGAATTTGTCCGTGTGAGAATGGGCAGCGTTGGCGGCAAGCTGATGGCAACTCCCCTCAGCCGCGGCAGCGGCGTTGTCAGCTCCTTTATGAAGGCTGACGGCATTCTGGAAATCCCTCAGGGTCTTGAAGGCTATGAGGCGGGCAGCAAGGTCAATGTGAAGCTTCTTCGCCCCAGACATGAGCTGGATAACACCCTTGTTGCAATCGGCAGCCACGACCCCCTCCTTGACGAGCTGAACGATATGCTCCATCTTTCTTACCCCGATACCTTTATGAGTTCCAGCCATGTTGGCAGCATGGGCGGCATTATGGCCGTTCGCAGAGGCGAGACCCATATCGCCGGCGTGCATCTTCTGGACGAGGCTGACGGCAGCTACAACACAGCCTTTATAAAGCGCTATTTCCCCAGGGGCGGAGTTCGCCTTGTTGAGTGCGTTGGACGCACTCAGGGTCTTATGCTCCAAAAGGGTAATCCTCTGGGTATAAGCTCCGTTGCCGACCTTACCAAAGCGGGTCTGCGCTACGTCAACCGCCAAAAGGGCTCAGGCACGAGAATTCTCATAGACTATCTCTGCAAAACTCAGAGTATCGACCCATCCAAAATTTACGGCTACGAGAGAGAGGAATTCACCCATACCTCCGTGGCGGCTCAGATCGCCTCCGGCACAGCCGACGCAGGCATGGGCATCTACTCCGCAGCCAAGCTCTATGATCTGGATTTCCTGCCCGTATGTATTGAGCAGTATGATCTTCTCATCCCCGACTACGCATGGGACAGCCCCATCGTCTGCCGCCTTATGGAAATCCTCCAAAGCGAGGATTTTAAAAAGCGCATCGGCGCTCTCGGCGGCTACGAGATTTCCAATCCCGGCAGCGTGAGAGAAAGATTCTAAGTATATAACGGAACGGTCAAGACCGTTCCCTACATTTCCCAGTCAATTTGTCAAACAAGCCTTAATCCTTAGATTATCCGAGCCTTTTGGGCTCAAAAAAAGCCGTGAGCCTTTTGGCTCACCGCTTTTTCGTTTTATTTTCCCGCTCAATGTCCGCCGGGGCAATTATTGCTGCCGC
>JAZNZR010000112.1:0-69844 GCA_045595025.1 Oscillospiraceae bacterium
GTATTGCGGGAAAAGATACTCTTTGGAGCGTATAAATCCCCATGTGAGTCCGCCTTTCGCTGCGCTTTTTAAAATACCATTTATTTCTGCTTATAGGTTTCAAGGAACTTGCCCATGCGGAGCATTGCATCATAAATCACATTGGCTTCGGGGAGCATTACGAGACGGAAGTGGTCGGGTTCTGCCCAGTCAAATCCGCTGCCGGGGATAAACAGAATATTTGTGCCGTGGAGCACATCCATAGCAAACTGCTTATCGCTGGTGATATTAAAGCGCTTAGCGTCAATTTTGGGGAAGAGATAGAAGGCAGCCTGATTCTTCACATAGCTGATGCCGGGGATCTGATCAAGGGCACGGCAGGTGGCTTCGCGCTGCTCATAAATTCTTCCGCCGGGCACCATCATAGCCTGAGTGCTCTCATTATCTGCAAGAGCTGCGGGTATGACAAGCTGGGTAAGGGCGTTGCCGCAAAGACGCATAGCAGCTATCTTCTGGATGTTTTCAACCGCGATTTTTCTGAAGCTCTCGGGACCGGATACGCAGAGCCAGCCGCAGCGGAAGCCGCAGATGATATGGCTCTTGGAGAGACCGTTAAAGGTGATAACAGGCATATCGGGAGCAAGGGCCGCAGTGGAGGAATGAGTGCGTCCATCCATAAGGAGGCGGTCATAGATCTCATCGGAGAGGAGAAGCAGATTGTTCTCACGGGCAATCTGAATCATGCCCTGCAAAATCTCATCGGGATAAACCGCGCCGGTGGGATTGTTGGGGTTGATAATAAGAAGAGCCTTGGTCTTGCTTGTAATCTTGCTGCGAATATCATCAAGGTCGGGATACCAGTTGCTCTTCTCATCGCAGAGATAAAGCACGGGCTTTGCTCCAGCGATAACGGTGAGATTTGTCCAGAGAGAATAGCTGGGACTGGGAATAAGGATTTCATCGCCGATCTCGAAAAGAGCGGTGCTTACCATCTGGGCAACCTCGCTTACGCCGTTGCCGATGAAAATGCAGTCGGGGTCAATATTCTCAATGCCCTTAGCCACATGATAGTTATATATTGCGCGGCGGGAATCGGGCATACCCTTAAGGTCGCAATATGCAACAGCCTTATCGGCATTTTCCAAAAGCGCATTGCGCACGCTGTCAGGCATTTTGAAGCCGAAGGTGGCAGGGTTGCCGGTGTTGAGCTTGAGAACATCTATGCCCTCAGCAGACATTCTGTTAGCTTCAACGAAAATGGGGCCACGTATATCGGAATGGACATAAGCCATTCTTTCAGCAATTTTAATATTCATTGCATTTTACTCCTATTTTACAATCTGAATGACAGTATAACACACTACCGGAAAAAATCCAGAAATTTTTATCTTTATATAAAATTTTTGTTAAAGCGTGTATACCATCCCCTCCCTATCCGCAGCCTTTTGTTGACTATCACAGCAAATTGGTTTAGAATAATTAAACAAAATATTATTCTGGAGAAGAATATGGATTACAGAAGCAATGCCCCAAAAATTCTCCGTGATTTTCTTATATATCACGAGACTATAAAAGGCCACTCCAAAAACACAGTTGATGAATATTATCTGGATCTCAGAACCTTTTTCAGATATCTTAAACTCAGCCGTGGACTTGTTGACCGCAAAACCGACATCGAAGATATCGACATCCGGGATGTTGATCTTGCCTTTGTAAAAGACGTGAGCCTTACAGAAGTTTATGAATATCTTTCCTATCTCAGCCGCGACAGAGTACGCAATCAGCGCAGCCGCGACACCGAGTTCGGCATATCTGCCGCATCCAGAGCAAGAAAGATAGCTTCTATAAAAAGCTTCTATAAATATCTCACCGTTAAAGCAAAGCTTATTGATGTTAATCCCGTTCAGGATCTTGATTCCCCCAAGCTCCCGAAAACTCTCCCCAAATATCTCAGCCTTGAGGAAAGCCAGCGTCTTCTCTCTGCAATAGACGGAAAAAACAAGACCCGCGATTATTGCATTATCTGCATATTCCTCAACTGCGGCCTTCGAATCAGCGAGATTGTAGGCCTCAACCTTTCCGATATAAGAGTTGATAATCTTCGCGTTATCGGTAAGGGTTCCAAAGAGCGTGTTGTTTATCTCAACGACGCAACCGCCGCCGCACTTAATGACTACCTCAAAGAGAGAAAGGACATTGCCGCCATCGATCGCAACGCACTCTTCCTCTCCAACCGCCGTGTGAGAATGAGCCGCGAATCCGTTCACTCCATGGTTAAAAAGAGCCTGCTCAAGGCAGGATTGGACAGCAGCAAATATTCAAGCCACAAGCTTCGCCATACCGCCGCGACCCTTATGCTGCAAAACGGCGTTGATGTTCGCACCTTGCAGGAGCTTTTGGGTCACGAACACCTGAACACCACACAGATTTATACCCACGTGGATAACTCTCAGCTACGAAGCGCCGCCACCGCCAATCCCCTCGGCAGCTTCAATCCCAACAAGGAGGAAAACTAAAGCATGGTATTTTCAAGCCTGCTCTTTATGTTCATATACCTTGTAGTTGTACTTGCCGTCTACTACATAGTGCCTCTTAAATGGCGCAATCTCTGGCTTTTCATAGTCAATCTGGTCTTCTATGCATGGGGTGAGCCTTTCTATATTCTTCTGATGCTCTTCTCCATCTGCATCAACTACGCAAGCGGTTTTCTCGTGGATAAATACCGCTTGGACAATCGGAATAAGGCCAAAAAGGTTCTTGCCGTCAATGTTGTTATCAACCTTGCTCTGCTCGGATTTTTCAAGTATTATGACCTTTTCGCTTCAACCCTCAGCCTCATACCCGGTATCAATATTCCCACCCTCGGTCTTACCCTCCCCATCGGTATATCCTTCTATACCTTCCAGACCATGAGTTATCCCATAGATATTTACCGCGGAGACGCAAAGCTCCAGAAAAACTTTATTTCCTTCGGCACCTTTGTTGCCCTCTTCCCCCAGCTTATCGCAGGTCCCATCGTCCGCTACAAGGATATTGCTGACCAGCTTAACTTCCGTGCAAGCAGCATCGACCAGTTTGCAAACGGCGTTCGCCGCTTCTGCGTGGGTCTTGCAAAAAAGGTTCTCATTGCCAACAACATCGGTATACTTTGGGATATATACAGCGCCCAGTCAAGCGCAGAAATGACAGTTGTGGGCGCATGGATGGGTATTATCGCCTTCTCCCTGCAGCTTTATTTTGACTTTTCCGCTTACAGTGATATGGCTATCGGTCTTGGCAGAATGATCGGCTTTGAGTTCCTGGAAAACTTCAACTATCCCTACATATCCAAGTCCGTCACCGAATTCTGGCGCCGCTGGCACATCAGCCTCGGCACCTGGTTCAGAGACTACGTATATATTCCCCTTGGCGGAAATCGCTGCAGCAAGAAAAGACAGTTTTTCAACATTTTGGTTGTCTGGGCTCTCACCGGCTTCTGGCACGGTGCTAACTGGACCTTCCTCTGCTGGGGTCTTTATTACGCAATCTTCCTAATGATTGAAAAGGCTTTCCTTCTCAAAAAGTTGGAGAAGCTTCCCTTTATCGGCCATATTTATACCATTATAGTTGCTGTTTGCGGCTGGGTACTTTTTGACCTTCCCTCTCTCAGCGCTGCGGGCAGCTATTATGCCAGTATGTTCGGCTTTGCTCAGGGTGGATTCATAAACGCTTCCGATATTTACTATCTGAAGAATTTTGCTCTCATCCTCATTATTACTATCATTGCCGCTCTTCCCCTCGGCAAAAAGCTTTATCATAAACTCCCCGACAAGGTGAAAAGTATCGTCACTCCCATTTTGATTTTCCTCTCCCTTGTTATTTCCACCGCATATCTGGTGGATGTTAGTTATAATTCCTTCCTCTATTTCAGATTCTAAAGAAAGGAGACACTTTAATGAGCAAAAAAGCACTTTGGCTGCAAACCCTGATTTTTCTCTGCTTCATCGGTATCTTCTTCATTCTGAATCTGGTAATACCCGATAAGGACTTTTCCCAAAATGAGAACCGCGTTCTCCAGACATTGCCGGAATTCTCCTTTGAGGATCTTTTTGAAGGCAAGTTCACAAAAGATTTTGAAGACTATATAACAGACCAGTTTGCCTTCCGCGACCGATGGACGGCCCTTAAAGCGAGATGCGAGTTGGCTCTTGGCAAGGACGAAAATAAAGGCATTTTCCTCTGTGAGGGCGAACGGCTCATCGAAGCATTTGGCGGCGCGGATATGGACGATTTTGATTTCAAGCTCAGCTCCATTGATGCGCTTGCCAAAAATAACTCCATCCCCGTATACTTCGCCCTTGTTCCCTCCGCAGCAGAAATATATTCCGATATGCTTCCTGTCGGTGCTCCTAACTATGGCCAGCTTGCTCTTATAAAATATGCATACTCTTCCGTTTCGACCATAAATGTTGATATGTATAAGGCCCTTTCTGCCCACAAAGACGAACACATATTCTACCGCACCGACCACCACTGGACCACTCTTGGCGCGTACTACGGCTACACCGCCCTTGCCGAAGCCATGGGTTTCGATCCGGTTGACATAACTTCATATAACGAAGAAGTTGTCAGCGATTCCTTCCTCGGAACAACCTTTTCCTCCTCCGGTTATGCATGGGTTAAGCCCGAAAGCATAAGCCGCTATGTTCCTCAGGGAGATATGATCATCACAAATTATCCCAACGGCAGCCCCGTTGAGGGTACTATGTATGACGAGAGCTTCCTTACCGCAAAAGATAAGTATTCCTATTTTTACGGCGGCAACACCCCCCTTCTCAAGATTGAGACCGGAAAAGAAGACCTCCCTTCCCTGCTCATCGTCCGGGACAGCTATATGGACTCCCTCAGCCCTTATCTCACCGAGCATTTCTCCGATATTCACATCGTTGACCTGCGCTATAATAATGCAAGCCTCAAAGCCTATATTGAACAGAATAATATCGATAACATTCTTGTCTGCTATTCTGTTCCAAATTTCAGCACAGACGGAAACATTTTCCTAATTGAATACTGAAATTAAAAGTCCCGAAGCACACGCTTCGGGACTTTTAATATTATCAAATAAAACCATCGCTGTCTGCAAATCTTACCGCGGTGCCGTAGGCAATAACCTCAGCTGCTCCCTGAACAATTTCCGCAGAGGCATATCTTACTCCCACGATGGCATCGGCTCCCATTTCCTCGGCTTCCTTTACCATTCGCTTTGTTGCCATCGCACGGGCTGCATTGAGCATTTCATTATAACTGCTCAGTTCACCGCCAACAAGGGTTTTGAATGCAGCTCCAATGTCCTTTCCCGCGTGGGCAGACTGGACTGTGCTGCCCTTTACAATTCCCAGCATTTCAAGTTCCTTGCCGCTTATATAATCAGTAGTTACCAAGATCATCTTCTTCTCCCTTTCTTATCTCTCTTATTCTGAACAAAAGCGCAACCAACGTTCCCAAAGCCACGGCTGCAAGGACAGCACAAAGGCATATAAGCATATATCCCGGTGCAGGATCTGTTTTGTTGAAAAGCAAAAGCAGCACAAGAGCCGCTGCGGAGAGGGCTACGATAAGCGCGCAGGCAAATACAGGACCGAAAAACTTTTTCATAACGTCATTTTTAACGATGTTGCGGAACACCGCGCCCTCCTTTTCCATATTTTCCAGATGAAGCAGATAGGCATCCGTATCAAAATCGCTCAGTGCCACTCCCTCTTCAACTATTTTTTCGCATATTTCCTCACTGCGGAGAAGGCTTTTCCTTTGCTCATCAATTACTATGCTGTGTCGCCTCAGGGATGATTGAAGGCTGATTTTTCCATCAAGAAGCGCCTTAATTTCGCTTACGGGCATATTCAGCTTTCTGAAGAACTTTATTTGCTTGAGTATTTCTATATCAGCCTCACTATAATCTCTGTAGCTGTTTTCCATATTGCGTCCGGGAGAAAGGAGTCCCTCCTTCTCATAGAAGCGTATGTTCTTCTTTGTTATGCCAACTATGGCCTCAACATCTTTTATGCGCATTATCAACCCTCCCGGTCTGAACGCTATATAAAGTATAAAGTATACACAAAGTGGAATGTCAAGCAAATTTCAAAATTATTATACCATATATACAGATTTTATGTTAGAATGATATTTAATAATGAAAAAACAAGAGTATAGGAGAATATAAGATGATCACAGTTGAAAACTTGGGTTTACAGTACGGCGGCCAGGTGCTTTTCAATCAGGTTGACCTGCAGTTCACCCGCGGAAATTGCTACGGCATAATCGGCGCAAACGGAGCCGGTAAATCCACCTTCCTCAAAATTCTTTCCGGGGAGGTTGAGTCCACCAACGGGCATGTCTACATTGACCCCAAGGCAAGAATGAGCGTTCTGAAGCAGAATCAGAGTATGTATGACGATTACCCCGTCCTTGAGACCGTTATTATGGGCAATATGAAGCTCTATGAATGCGGAAAAGAAAAGGACGCAATATATGAAAAAGAGGACTTCACCGATGAAGACGGCATCCGCGCTGCGGAGCTTGAAGAGCTTTTTGCGGAGCTGGGCGGCTGGGAAGCAGAATCCGATGCAAGCAGAATACTGCAGGGTCTCGGAATACCCACAGAGTTTCATTACACCCAGATGGCTTCCATGGATCCCCGTCAGAAGGTTAAGGTGCTTCTCGCTCAGGCTCTTTTCGGCGCTCCCGACATAATCCTTCTTGACGAGCCCACCAACAACCTTGACCTTGCCAGTGTTGTTTGGCTTGAAGACTTTTTGATGGACTATGATGGCACCGTTCTGGTTGTCAGCCACGACCGATACTTCCTCAACAACGTCTGCACCCATATTGTTGATATCGACTACGGCAAGATTAAAATGTATGTCGGTAACTATGATTTCTGGTATGAGTCCAGCCAGCTGATACAGAAGCTTATTAAGGATCAGAACAAGAAGGCTCAGCAGAAGATCGAAGAGCTCCAGAACTTCATCGCCCGCTTCTCCGCAAACAAGAGTAAATCCCGCCAGGCTACAAGCCGCAGAAAGCTCCTTGACAAAATCAGCATTGAAGAGCTTCCCGCCTCCTCCCGCCGCTATCCATGGGTAGGTTTTAAGGCAGAGCGTGAGCCCGGCAAAGACAGACTTTTTGTTGAGGGCATCAGCAAAACCGTCGACGGCGTAAAGGTTCTCAATAATGTATCCTTCATCATGGGCAAAGAAGACAAAATTGCCATCATCGGCTCCAACGAGATTGCAATTACGACCCTTTTCAAAATTCTCGCAGGCGAGATGGAGCCTGATGAAGGCACTGTGAAATGGGGTGTTTCCACTACCCAGAGCTATTTCCCCAAAGACCATGAACACTTTTTCGCCGGCTGCGAATACAACCTCATAGACTGGATGCGTCAGTTTTCCACCGATAAGCGGGAAAGCTATCTGCGTACCTTCCTTGGACGTATGCTTTTCTCCGGCGACGAGGTTTATAAAAATGTAAGCGTGCTCTCCGGTGGTGAGAAAGTCCGTTGCATGCTCAGCAAAATTATGCTTGAAGGCAGCAGCGTGCTCATGTTCGACCAGCCCACTAACCATCTGGATCTGGAAAGCGTTCAGGCACTCAATAACGGTATGTACGCCTTCCCCTTCAATATCATCTTCACAAGCCACGACCATCAGCTTACCCAGACCGTAGCTAACCGCATTATTGAAATAACCCCCGACGGCATCATCGACAGAATGATGAGCTACGACGAATATATGAATCTCTATAAAGCAGAATAAAACAGCAAAAAACCTATATACCTTAACTAAAGGTATATAGGTTTATTTAATATTTTCCTTTAACTCTAAATGCCCTGAGGGAGTTCAGCGTAAGCAAAATTGCAATTCCGCTGTCAGCAAAGACGGCAAACCACAAGGAGCTTATTCCGAAAGCACCGAGAATAATAACAGCAAGCTTCAGCAAGACGGTTGCAATAATGTTTTCCAGCGCAATGCGTCTTGCCTTGGAGGCAATCTGCATTGCAACGGAAAATCTCTCCTCCCCGCCTATAACAACGAGGTCGGCAGCCAGTTCCCTTTTTTCATACTCATCAAGAAAAATAACTTCATCTCCACGCTTTGAACCGTGGCGGGGGCTAAGTTTCCCCGATGCCACCCGGTCAAGAACACTGGGGCCGTGGAAAAACACTCCTCTGCCTGCCGCTGCAGCAATACCTGCAAAATAGGCCATAGGAACGGAAATGACAACGGCGCAGGGACAAGCCAAAACGAGGAATGTAAGGGCTCTGTAAACACCGTCACGAATGGAAGCATCTCCCAGCAGGGGAAGAAATACAGCAATCAAAACGGCGCAGATAAGAACAATGGGAGTATATATTTTGGCAAAGCGGGTGATAAAACGCTCACTTTTTGCTTTTTCATGTCCCAATGGCGCATAAGAACCGGTAACGGAGGCAATCTTCCGTCTGCTGAAGCGTATGGCGCAGTCCTGAAATGTTTCTCCAACGCGATAAAGAAACATTACTGCGGCCGCTTCGTGGTAATTGCCAATTATAAATGCAGCCACAGCCGCAATAGTCATAAGGATATATTCATTGAAAAATCTTCCCTTAAAAAGATTTTTCACCGCAGAAAGAATGACATCATATCCGGCGATCAGGCTAACGGCAGCAAAAAGAATAATCTCAGCGCCGATATGCTCATGAAGGAAATCATGGAGCAGACGGTGGCTGAAGAAAAGGATGGCAGACACGATCAGTCTGGCCACCATAAGCTTGTCTACACCGTGATGATGCTGCATCTCATGGTGATGGCAGCAGCAGCTTCCGTCCTCGTGATGATGGTGAACATGACCCTCTCCATCGCATTCCTCCGCATGACTGTGATGAGTGTGCTCATGCTCATGCTTATATTCATTTTTATGAGTATGCTCATGATGATTATCGTGCAAATTTCTCACCTCAGCAAGACAGAGCATCCCCGCAGTAAATTGCGGGGATGAGAGTAATTATTTTTTCAAAACCTCACAGATAAGGCTTATGTGGCTTTCCATACGCTGCGTTATATCAAAGTCGGCTCCATGTATGCACCAGTTATAGCACACACCTCTGAATATATCAAAAATATATTCAACGATCTGCTTTGACTTTATATCGGTTTTAAGCTCACCATTGGCCTTTCCCTCTTCAATAACATCGAAGATGAGATACTGCATGGGACGGGCATGGGCAAACCATTCATTGGTAGGATGGAAAAGAACACGCATAACATCTATGCCGGTCTGAACATTCAGCTGGGCATAGTGATAAGCAAATATATGGAGCTTTTCAATGGAAGTTTTTCCTGCAAACTCGGCTTCAACGGCATCATGTATGTACTTATCACCGTGTTCATATATGCTTTTCAGAATATCGATTTTTGATTTATAGCAATTATAGAAGGTGCCGATAGGAATCTTTGCTTCGGCGCAGATATCGCGGACAGTGGTACCCTGAAATCCCTTCTCGCTCATAAGGTGCATGGCCTTATCAAAAATTATTTTCTGAGTTTCAGAAGTCTTTCTATATGCTCTTTTTGTTTTTTCATTCATATTTTCTTTTTCCATGATTACACTCCTGAATAAAAACAAAAAAGATATGAAAAAAGACCTTTTACACATAAAACGCGGCAAAAGGTCTTTTTGGCACCCTCGACTGGATTCGAACCAGCGGCACATGGCGTCGGAGGCCATTGCTCTATCCATCTGAGCTACGAGGGCTTATTTTTTACCGAACAGAAATATTATATCCCACATATCTGTAAAAGTAAAGCCCAATATAGCGATGAAATATCCAATTATCCGAACAAAATATGCAAAACCGCGGGAATAGTAACAAGAGAAAGAAGCGTGGTTATAAAAACACCGCGGCTTGCAACATTAACATCTGCCCCATACTCGGTGCTGAACATAGAAGCAAGAACTGCAGCGGGCATTGCCGCGCTGACAACCAGAATACCCAGATACACCTCATTGCTTACAAATATTCGGCATATAACGAAAATCAGTATAGGACACAGGATAAGTTTCAGGAAAGAAAGGGCAAACATACGCCAGTCCGCGATAAGTTCGGAGAGCCGGTTCATTCCAAGGTTTGCACCTATGCACACCATTGAAAGAGGAATCAAAATTCCTGCTAGTCCGGAGGCCGCCTCCAAAACCTCTGTCGGAAGAGGAAGCTTCAGGAAAAACAGTGCAACCGCCGCAAAGGTTGAAATAAGCGCAGGATTAAGCAAGAATTTCCAGCCAAGCTTCTCGCCATTCACTCCACCTTTTACCATAACTATTCCGATGGAATAAGTTGAAATGAAAAACGGGATGATGCATATGGCTGCAAGGAAAACTGCATCCGGACCGTATAGGGCAGATACAATCGGAAAGCCCATAAAGCCAACATTTCCAAAGGCTGCCATAAACTTAAACAAGCCTCTGTCAGCTTTTTTTCTTACAAAAACAGGAATGAAGATATATGCGAAAAGCAGGAGAAGCAGCTGCATGATTACGGCAAGCAGGAAGAGCTCTCCAACATCCCGAATACTCATCGTGAGGCGGGTATCCAGAACAGAAGAGATTATCATTGCTGGCTGTCCAATATAAAGCAGAACAGTATTAACTTTTTTTACGGTATCGGACTCTATTTTCTTCACCTTGGCAGCAATAAAGCCGACAACGATATAAATGAAAAGTACGATAAGCCTACTGAAAAGATTGCTAAGATCCATTGAGTTCCTTTCGGCTATGCACCCAGCAGCAATCTCGCGATGGAGAAGTATATAAGCAGGGATACAGCGTCAGTCAGGGTTGTAATAAGGGGGCTTGCCATAACGGCGGGGTCTATGCCTATTTTTTCCGCCAGCATAGGCAATGTGCAGCCTACTATCTTTGCGAAAATAACAACAAAGAGAACGGTTGCGCTGACGGTTACAGCGATCATCAGATTGATATCACTGTTGCCGAGAATGAACTTATCCAGAAGAAACATCTTGCCAAAGTTGACAATAGCCAGACAAAGTCCGCAGAGAATGGAGACTCGAAGCTCCTTCCACATAACCATAAGAACATCTCGTGGCTCCGTGTCGCCGAGAGAAAGGCTTCGTATGACTGCTGTTGAAGCCTGACTTCCGGAGTTTCCTCCGGTACCCATCAGCATAGGCATAAACGCTATCAGTGCCGCCTGAGTTGCGAGAGCATCCTCAAAGGAAGTGATTATCATGCTGGTAAAGGTTGCAGAAAGCATCAGCAGCATCAGCCAGGGCAAACGGTTTCCCCAAATCTCCGTTACGGGAGTTCTGGAATAAGGCTTGTCGGAAGGGGTGATAGCGGCCATCAGTTCGATATCCTCGGTGGCCTCCTGCTCCATAACGTCCATAACGTCGTCAACAGTTACTATACCCACAAGACGGCGTTCTTTATCCACAACGGGAATGGTAAGGAGGTTATAGTCGGAGAACATGGTTGAAACATCTTCCTGGTCGTCCTCGGTTGTGGCATAAATGAGAAGCTCATTCATTATATCCTCGATAATGTCATCCTCATCGGCCATTATCAAGTCCTTAACCGTAACAACGCCTTCAAGCTTTCTGTCCGCACTTGTGACAAAGCAGGTATAAATGGTCTCCTTGTCCGCACCAATGCGTTTGATGCGGGCAAAGGATTCCTTTACACTCATATACTTTTTAAGGTCTATAAACTCCGCGGTCATAAGGCTTCCTGCAGAGTTCTCAGGATACTTGAGATACTGGTTGATAAGCCGTCTTGTCTCAGGTGTGGAAATGCGCATAACACGAGCCACCACATTTGCGGGAAGCTCTTCCATCATGTCCACGGTATCGTCCAAAAACAGCTCATCAAGAATATTTCCAAGCTCGGCGTCCGTTACGGAGTTGATTATATATTCCTGCTCGGGAGCATCGAGCTCCGCAAAGACATCCGCTCCGTGCTCCTTGCTCAGAACACGGAAAACTCTTATCATCTGCTGCTCGGGAAGCTCGGTAATAAATTCGGCAACGTCAAAGGCGTCGCTGGCCTCAAGATGCTCCTGAAGAGCTTTAAGCTTTTTTTCATCCAGAAGCCGGTGCATTTCCTCAAGCTTCTGTTCCTGTCGGGTTTCAAAGTCCATGGATTCCTCGCTCATCTCTTCAATGATATCCATATCATCCATGAAAAAGCACCTCCCCTGGGGATTTTTAAGGGACGAATAAATCGCCCGGGAAATCAGATACCCAGATACTCCATCTGCTCTTCGCTGAGAGTATCAATACTGATTCCGAGAGTTTCAAGCTTTTTGAATGCGACTGCCCAGTCGGTCTCCTTGGGAACGGCAATTACATCCACGGGAACCTTGCCGCGGTTATCAACAAGATACTTGGCGGAAAGAGCCTGAATTGCAAAGCTCATATCCATAATCTCTGCGGGGTGTCCGTCACCTGCTGCCAGATTGACAATGCGTCCCTCGCCGAGAACATACACGGTATTGCCGGTGGGCAGAACATAGGCATCAATATTATTGCGTGCCTCATAAGTTGAAACAGCATACTTTCTGAGACCTGCCATATCAACCTCAACATCGAAGTGACCGGCATTGGTCAGGATGGCACCGTTTTTCATCTTTGCGAAATGTCTTTCGGTAATAACACCGTCGCAGCCGGTAACAGTGCAGAAAATGTCGCCTCTGGGTGCAGCTTCGTCCATCGTCATAACCTCAAAACCATCCATATGAGCCTCGATTGCCTTAACGGGGTCAACCTCGGTAACGATGACGCGGGCACCAAGACCCTTTGCACGCATTGCAACGCCCTTGCCGCACCAGCCATAACCCGCAACAACAACTTCCTTACCTGCAACGATGAGATTGGTGGTACGGTTAATCGCATCAAATACAGACTGACCGGTACCGTAGCGGTTATCGAAAAGATGCTTGCAGTCAGCCTCATTTACCATAACCATGGGGAACTTGAGAGTTCCGGCCTTGGCCATTGCCTTCAGGCGGAGAATACCGGTGGTAGTTTCCTCGCATCCGCCGATAACATCGGGGATGAGATGTGGGAACTCGGTATGCATCATATGGACAAGGTCACCGCCGTCATCAATGATGATGTTGGGACCCCACTCCAGAGCCGCACGGATATCGGCCTCATACTGCTCCATAGTTACGCCGTGGTGGGCAAAAACCTCAAGTCCGCCTGCAACAAGAGCTGCGCATACATCATCCTGAGTGGAGAGGGGGTTGGAGCCTGTTACACGCATCTGGGCGCCGCCCATTGCCATAACGCGGCAAAGATATGCGGTTTTGGCCTCAAGATGGACGGAAAGAGTGCATTTGAGACCAGCAAAAGGCTTGGTTTTCTCAAACTCTTCAGCTATTGCGCGGAGAATGGGCATATTATTTTCAACCCATTTGATCTTCTTTTCACCTGCGGGGGCGAGATTGATATCGGTAATACTGCTCATAATAATTCCTCTCTCTATCTACATATTAAGACTATTTTATTTTATCACTGCGTTATTATAAAAACAACCTCCATATGAAAAAAAATCTCACCACTCCTGAGGGGTGGTGAGATTTTTTATAACACATTGAAAAGAATAACTGATGCCAAAATACCAACCGCCGCTCCAAGGGCAGAAAAGAACATAGGTGGCATTTTTGAAAACAGTTTCCTAGGCGCAGAAACATAATCCCTCACGTAATCATCTGCCACTCTCTGAGCCTCCCGCAGCACTTCTCCGCCCTTTTCCGTGCCCTTTCCTCTGAGATCCTCTTTGAGTATAAAAATCGCCTGTTCAAAAAATTTAGGGTCGGGGGACTTCACCACAACTACCCTTTTGCTTGTTCCCTTGACCACTTTTCTGCCCTCCTGTCTCGGAATATTTTCTATTTGTTCCCAGTTTAACCGTTTGGGCGGCAGCTTATTCAATGAGCTTTTATAAAACCTTGTTCTTCTTATGGCAGTAAAAAAATTCACGGGCAAGGCACCTCACACACGCTTTTCAAGCCTGACGGCAAGCACAGTCATATCATCCCCCGCTCCATAACGCGTATATGCCGTCTGGAGAGCCTCCCTTGCCAGATTTTTCGCATCTCCGCCCTCAAAGCCACTTAGAATTTCTCTCAGCCATGCATCATTGGTTTCGGCAACTACGCCGTCGCTGGCCACTATGGCAATACTGCCCGGCTTCAGCCTCATCTTTACAATGTCAGGTCCCTCCCCTTCCCCCACTGCAAGTCCCGCAGCGAGATTTTCACTCCTCACTCTGCGGACTGTTTTACCGTTTCTTACATAGCTGGGTGCGGCTCCGTATTTATAGAAATAGGTCTCACCGCTGAAAAGATCTATTATCATCAAATCCACCGTTGCAAAACCCCATTCCTCTCCGTTTTTCAAAAGCATCATTGAATTGAGGATTTTCATCGCCACCGCCGGGTCAACACCGGCTCTCAAAAACCGTTCCAGAATTCTAACGGCAGCCACCGACTCCTTTGCAGCATTTTCACCGCTGCCCATTCCATCCGACAAAATAATGCAAAGCTTTCCCTGATCAGTTTTGAAATATGTTCCCCTATCTCCTGAGACAGCTTCGCCTCTTTTTTTCAGGGAGGCTATTCCAACGCTGGCGCTCAGGGGCTCTGCTTCAAGCAAAACTATTCTGCCCTCCCCCGTATTTTCCTCGCTTACCGGTCTGCACAGCCTTATTCCTATCGCAGCGGACAGCTTGTCCAAATATGATTTATCTCTGAGCAGCTGACCCAGTCTTGTGCTTTCTATCACTATATGGAGTCTTCCGCTTCTATCTCTGAAAACGGAAACATCCGCCTCAACATCAATGCTTCCCAAAAACCTGAGAAGGCGTCTTTGGCTTAGTATATCCGGCCCGTAGGAGTTCAACAGCTCCTCCGATAAATCCTGAAGCAGGGTGGAAAGGTCTATGTATTGCCCATATGCGGCTATTGCATTTTCTCGGAGTTTTGCCCTGAACTGTTTTCTGTATGTTTTTGCCCTCAGTTCTCCATTTATTGCCCCCACCAGTTCCCCGATACTGGGACATTTTTTTGCAAAATGCTCCGCAATATCGCTTTTTATAACCATACCTCTGCTTTTTATTGCGGGAGTTACATCGTTGAAAACGGAGAGCGTGTCCATATAGTTATTATTCCAGCACTCATTTTTCTGCTTGCAGTGGGCGCAAACCGCATCCGCGGCTCTATCAAATATTTGAGACACATCCTCGTCATTGCTCTCTTTTCCAAGAGATTCATCAACTGTATAAAAAAGCTCTTTCATTGCGAGGGCTATTTTTTCAACCCGTCGTGCTGCATATTTTCTGAGCCCCGATTCTCCCTGACTAAGCTGCTGGGGACGCAGAAAGGAGCCGATATAATTCTGCAGTCCTCCCGGAAGAAGCATAAATACTACACTTGAGGCAAACACCTCATAAAAGACACCTAATTCTTTGGTTTCGCCCATTGTACTAAAAGCTGCAACAGCCGCAGAAACGATAAAGCTCAGTATAAAAAACAGCTTACCGTGTCTGGAAAACAGACCTGATATAAGTCCTGCGAAGGAATACACAAATGTCATCCCCGGGGATACTGCCACAGATATATCCATTGCAAGACCGAGGGCTGTGCCCGCTGCCGCTCCCGACAAGGTACCGCCCTTAAAAGCTGAGACCATTACCACGATAAGAGCAACAAATCTTCCTATTGAAACTATTCCCATTATCTCTATTCTGTTAAGGCTCATCATCATTGCGGCCAGAAGAATTATTACCGCAACACCGTGACGCAATTCGGCAGACTCTGTGTCCCGCTCCCCGCTGCTGAGAGCCTCCCGGAAAAAGTAAGTCCCTCCGCCCGCCATAATTACCTTTGCCACCAAAATTGCTATGCCTTCAAAATCCTCGCTTAATTCAAGGCTTCCAAGTATACCCGTTACAAGAGTAAAAAAAGAAGCTATAACAGGCATAAACCATTTCTTTTTGTATATTTTCAAATCCTGAAAAATATATACCGACGTAAAAACAAGGAACACCGCCGCAACGCACTTAATTCCCTCACTGAAAGGAAATCCCACCAAATATGCCGCCGAGGCTCCCAACGCACAGAAAAATCCCGAAAGATGCGCCCCCGACTGGGCTGCCGCGGCAATTCCCAAGCTCCCACAAAGCCCAAAAACGGGTATTATCCCCAGTATAAATCCCAGCAGAAGATTCAAGGTCCATCCAAAAGCCATTGCAAGCTGCGGCCGCTGTTCCGGCAGAGAACCGCTTGCCAGAGCCCTGCGCAGTTCTATCATTCGTGGTTTGATTTTCACATTTTTGCCCCCTATAGTTAGTTTACATAAATTATAGTATTGAGCATCTGGAAAATGTGTCGCAGGACGCTGTTGATTATAATTGTTTAAAATTCGGAAATGACGGGAAATAAGTTAGCTCTTTTTCTCCTCTTCTCGGCATTCTTGATTTTCGGCAAAAAATGGTGTAATAATTATATAAAATGATTTTATACAGGAGGAATTAAGCTTGGAAGGCAAATACAAAATCAGTGGCATGCACTGTGCAGCATGCTCTGCCGCAATCGAACGCTTTTTAGGCAAGCAAAACGGAATTGAATATGTATCAGTCAATCTTGCCACCGAAAAAATGCTGGTGAGATATGATGACTCCCTTTTCTCCTGCTCCGATATAGAAGCTCTTGTTGAAAAGCTTGGCTATGGCTGCATGGAGCAGTCTGCCGCCGATGCTGCCGCCCTGAAAGCAAAGAAGCAGGAAAAGGAAGCAGCCGAAAAAGCACTGAAGGCACAAATCAAAAACGCTCTCTTCGCCCTGTGCTTTGCTGTTCCCCTTCTTTATGTTTCTATGTTCCACATGATGGGCGCTCCCCTGCCCGCCTTTATTGATATGCACCGCTCTCCCATGGGGCATGTTATAGCGCAGCTTGTGCTCACTGTTCCCATTCTCATCTGCGGACGAAGCTTCTTTACAAGCGGCTTCCCTTCTCTCTTCCGCCTTCACCCCAATATGGATTCCCTGGTTGCCGTGGGAACCAGCGCCGCATTTCTCTTCAGCATTTATGTCAGCATCAGGGTGTTTATAGGAGACGAGGAATATGTTCACAGCCTATGCTTTGAGTCCTCTGCCATCGTTGTTGCTTTTGTAATGCTCGGAAAAGCACTTGAAGCCCGAAGCAAAAAACGCACCGGCGATGCCATAGCTCGCCTTACGGAGCTCTCCCCTGAGACTGCCCGGGTTACAAGAAACGGCGAAACGGTGGAGATCCCCGCCTCCGAGCTTATTATCGGAGATATTGTAAGTGTTCTTCCCGGCGAGCGTTTCCCCTGCGACGGCACTGTTTTAAGCGGAGAAGGAAGCGTGGATCTCAGCATGCTTACCGGCGAGAGCAATCCGGTTAATGTCTCAGCGGGAGATGAAGTTATTGGCGCAAGCATCAATCTGGACGGAAAAATCGTTTTCACCGCAACAAAAACCGGAGCGGATACCACTCTCTCCCAGATAATCAGAATGGTTGAAGATGCCCAAAGCCGAAAAGCTCCCATTGCAAAGCTTGCCGACACCGTTGCGGCATACTTTGTTCCCACAGTTATCGCAATCGCGGTAATTGCCTCCGTTATCTGGGTAATAGCAGGCAAGGACTTTGAATTTATACTCAATATATTTGTTTCTGTTCTGGTTATCGCCTGCCCCTGTTCCCTCGGTCTTGCCACTCCCACCGCGATTATGGCAGGCACGGGAAGAGGCGCCGAAATGAAAATACTTTATAAAAGCGGTGAAGCTCTGCAGCTTTTAAGTCATGTCAATACCGCTGTTCTTGATAAAACCGGAACTGTAAGCGAAGGCAAGCTTAAGGTCAACCGTATATGTCCGGCCGGCGGCTTTGATGAGAAAGAGCTTCTCCTTTATGCCGCATCCGCAGAAAAAACAAGCATCCACCCCATCGCTTCGGCAATAATCTCTTATGCAGAAGATTCCGCCATTGAGCTTCTTCCCGCAGAAAACGCCTTCGTAATCCCCGGAAAGGGCATTAAAAGCATTGTTGGCGGCAAAACCGTTCTTGCGGGCAACAAAGCTCTAATGCTTGATGAAAATATCTCGGTCCCCGATGACGATATACCCGGAGCTACAATGATATATGTGGCGGCAGACGGCTGCTATATGGGTCTTATTTCTGCCAAAGACAGCATCAAAGCCGATTCTGCCTCTGCCATTGAAGGATTGAAAAAGCTTGGTATCTCTTGCGTTATGTTAACCGGAGACAGTGAAGGATCTGCCCGGGAAATATGCCGGCAGGCAGGAATTGAGAGCTGGAAGGCAAATGTGCTTCCCGGAGACAAGGCCGCGGTTGTAGAGTCTCTCCGCAGCAGTGAGACCAAGGTTTTGATGGTTGGCGACGGAATTAACGATGCTCCCGCATTGGCTGCAGCCGACGTTGGAATCGCTATTGGCAGCGGAACCGATGTTGCAATAGAATCTGCAGATATTGTCCTTATGGGTGGCGAGCTTAGCTCCCTTTATGATGCCGTAAGACTCAGTAAGGCAGTTATGCGCATAATAAAGCAAAATCTATTCTGGGCCTTTTTCTATAACTGCTGCGGAATTCCTCTTGCCGCAGGTCTGATTTTCGCCCTTGGCGGTCCCCTGCTGCCGCCTATGTTTGCAGGTGCCGCAATGGCATTGAGCAGCATAAGCGTTGTAAGCAACGCTCTCAGACTTAAGAGATTTAAATAAAAATAATGGGCTGTGAATTCACAGCCCATTATTTTTATTCTTCAGTTATAAGCGGGTTCAGGAAAAGCTCATCATCTATACGAAGATTGCCATCCACATATTTAAGACCATAGCGGCATTTTTCAGCGATAAGGAATATACGGTGTCCGTCAAGACCGATAAGATTATCCACCTTATCCAAAAGAGCATGGGCGTCGGGATGGAAGGAGGAAATTGTCATGTAAAGTCCTCTGGAGCCCTGCTCAGCGCAAACTGCGCCGTAAAATTCCCGGACATCCTTGGGAGTTATAATCGCATTGCGGTTTTTCATCTGCATCAGAATGGTCTCCTTAAATCCCAGCCAATCCTCAGTTTCGATAATACCGTCAATGCCTCCGTCATCGCTGCCGCCGCATACGGATGCGGAAATAATTGTTTTTCCGCATTCGATAAAATATTTTTCGAGAAGCTCAACAGCGTAAAACTCAAACCACTCACCGCCCATTGTGTGAACGGATTTGAGGAAGAACTTTTCAGTATCTCCCCCGAGGGCGGCTTCTCGCAGATAGCTTCCAAGCTCGGTGCTGGGGTAATCCAGATTATCGGAAAGGCAAATTTTCTCCCCGACGCGAATAATATGGCCTTCGTCTTCAAGTCGGGCAAGAACCTGTCCCAAAATTGAGCGAAGAACAAGATTCTTTTCCTCGGAGTTCATCTGGCACTGACAAAAGCGCTCTTCGGCATAGCGGAAAAGCTCCTGCTTTGTAAGGCTCTTCCCGCCCTGAAGGGCATCCACAATATAGTCACGGCATACATACTTGGACACGAACTTTATCTCGGAAGAGTTAAGGCTCATAAAGCCCAGCTCATCTTCAAGAATATAGCCCGATTTAACAGCCGCGGACAGTATCATGCCTATCCTGCTCTTCGCGGATATAAGAGGGCTTCCGGGAGAAGTATTCTGAAGCTGTTGATTACTGAATTCAATGCGGCTTACCACAGCTTCAATAAGCTGCTTGCGTCTGAGCCTGGGCATCTCCGAAAGGCACTCATACAGTATATTTCTGATTTGTTCCTCGTTGGCGCGTATAAATTCTTTATAGGTCACGGTTTTCACCTCGCGGCTATCTTTTTTGCAAGTATATCATATTGCCGCAAACAGCGCAAACCATATGTGCAAATCAGCAGTAAAAAAAACGTAAAAGCATTGAAATTCCGTTATTTTTCTTCTTGTATGTTACAAAAAAATGTTGTATATTCTATGTTTGTGAAAATGATTTTAAGAAGGTATATAAATGACAGTTTTGTTCTCCATAGCAGTTGCCCTCATTGCAGGTCTGCTTATGACCCGCATTATGAATGTGCTCAAGCTCCCCGATGTAACAGCCTACCTTGTTGCCGGTATCCTTATCGGACCTTTTTTCCTCGGCAGACTTGGAATTGACGGTTTTGGCTTCACCAGCTACGAAGCTATACACTCTCTCAGCATGATAAGCAATCTTGCCCTTGGCTTTATTGCTTTTGCTATAGGTAATGAATTCACTCTCAGCAAGCTGAAAAGCACCGGCAGACAGGCAGTTGTTGTTGCCATCTGCGAGGGCATCGGAGCAGTTATCCTTGTTGAGGCTGCAATGATCGGTCTCCATTTTGCTTTCCCCGAAACTCTCTCACTTCCTGCCGCCATCACTCTCGGTGCTATTGCCAGCGCCACCGCTCCCGCAGCAACGCTGATGGTCGTCCGTCAGTATAAAGCTAAAGGTCCCGTCACCGATATTCTTCTCCCTGTTGTTGCCCTTGATGATGCTGTAGGTCTTGTCTGCTTTGCTGTTGCATTTGGCATTGCCCGGGCACTTCTCGTTGGCGCTGTGGATATCATTTCCATAATCGTTGAGCCCCTTATTGAGATTGTTCTCTCCCTTGTTCTCGGCGCAGTTATGGGTTATATTCTCAATGCCATAGAAAAGCTCTTCCATTCCAACAGAAACCGCATGACCCTTATTATAGGCTTCGTTATTCTCACCGTTGCACTTTCCACTCTTAGGTTTGAAATAGGCTCTGTCACCGTTGGTTTTTCCACCTTGCTTGTCTGCATGATGCTGGGCACGATTTTCTGCAACACCTGCCCCCTCGCCGATGAGCTTATGGAAAAGTCTGACCGCTGGACAGCTCCTCTCTTCGCCCTCTTCTTTGTGCTCAGCGGCGCAGAGCTGCGGCTCGATGTTTTCTCCGATTACCTTATGGTCATCATCGGTTTGGTTTACATAATTGCCAGATGCATAGGCAAATACTTTGGTGCAGGTCTCTCCTCCCGTGCAATGGGCTGCGCAGCCCCCGTCACCAAATATCTTGGTATTACCCTTTTCCCCCAGGCCGGTGTTGCGCTGGGTATGAGTCTCACGGCTGCCACCTATCTTGGACATGACGGTATGATAGTACGCAACATTATTCTTCTCGGCGTTCTCATATATGAGCTTTTCGGACCTATGATGACAAAAATCGCTCTTACAAAGGCCGGCGATATAAAGCCCAAGAGCAAGGACATCGAAAACCGCCGTCAAAATCAGATCGACGCAAAATCCAAAGCCTGAACATAAAAAAATGCACTGCTTAGCAGTGCATTTTTTATTGGTTTTTAGGGAATTGCATCAGCGAAATTAACTCAATATTTCCTCTGTCTTATTGAAAGGCTTATGCGTACAAGTTATAATATCAGCAGAATGTACTGCCTAACAAAGCGCTTCTTTTATTATTACGGAGGATTCTATAATGAAAAAAGTGAAAAGGCATTAAAATTTATTATCACAACAGTGATTGCTGTTGCGGTTATATTGCAATTATTATTGCTATGTGTTAGCTTCGTTGGTACAAGAAAAATTCAAATGCATCCCGTTTCCCAGCCTGGCACCGTTTGGCAAAACGAAGACAAGACAATATCATTTGCTGTTACAGAGGATGCGTATAAAGGCTTTCATATAACACTTGAAAGAGATTCCGAAATTTCAGAAATCATTTTGTTCCTTGATTTGAGAAACCGTGTTCTTTTCCTTCCAGCTAATTGTACCTTAGCTCACGATAATTATTTGGCACTAGGATTTGGAAAAGTGAAGGATTATGATGAATATATAATCACCATCACCTCGGCGGAGCATCTGTTCGAAGCGGGAGAAGAAATACTGTTCCGAAGAATTGATACACCTTCGGATTCGCGGGATGGATCCCCTCGCATAAGGCCTATAAAGCAAAAATAAATTTCTGCTCTTACCATTTAGACAAGGAGGGATAACTTGAAAAAAGCTGTATTATTTTTAATAAGCTTGTTGCTTATATTTACTGTATCATGCGGCAGCAATACAGACATCAATAATAAGGATAAATATAAGATAATAGTTTGCGGAACCGAGCTTGAAGAGTTCGGATACTACATTGATATGCCATATTATAGAGGTTACGTAATGTTACCCTTTGGCAGTATACTGGAGTCGTTGGGCGCGGATGTGGAATGGAGCAGCAAGTCCAAGGCAAAAGTAATATTTAATGACAAAGTTTATCGTCTCAATGCACGCAGGCTCTCATTCACGTTAGAAGGCTCCCATGATAACTACATAATTCCAGCCCCGGGTCAAACCGAAATATATCATACTTCCGACGATGGAGTGTTTTTGTTGGATGATACCACTTCCAGAACCGTGGTGCGATTTGCGATGGGCATTCATCTAAGTCTTGACGTTGACACAGATAAACTTGTTATATATCTTGACGAGGCTATAGGATAAAAAATACGCAAGAGCAGCGCAGCTTGATGCCTCTTTTGCATTACGGTATTATTTTAACATAACAAGAAGCAGCAGGGTTAATCCCTGCTGCTTCCTGTTATTATATAGATGTTTACTTCATCTGTTTTCTGCGGGCGAGGTTTATCATACCGTCCTGCATACGGGGCAGCTCACGGAGCATCTTGCCGGCACCGTAGGCAGCGCATGCGAGAGGATCGTCAACAACAACGGCCTCAATGCCGGTGCGGCTGGTGATGAGCTTATCCAGACCCCATACAAGGCTTCCGCCGCCGCTGATAACAATTCCGTTGACGGAAATATCACCGACCAGCTCGGGAGGAGTGCGCTCGAGAACCATATGAACGGTCTCAAGAATGGTGGTGATGGGCTCTTCAAGAGCTTCGATTATATCATAGGAATTGACAGTAACGGTTTTGGGAAGACCGGTGAGAAGGCAGCGGCCTTTGACTTCCTGAGCGGAAACCTCCTTGCGGGGATAGGCGCAGCCGATATTAATCTTCAGCTCTTCAGCTGTGCGCATACCGATGAGAACATTGTGCTTACGTCTTATGTATTTCACAATGGCCTCATCAAAAGCATCGCCTGCGGTTTTGATGGACTCGCACTCAACAACGCCGCCAAGAGAAACAACGGCAATCTCGGTGGTACCGCCGCCGATATCAATTACCATGTGGCCTTCGGGCTTGGAAATATCTATACCGGCACCACAGGCGGTGGCAACTGCGGTTTCAAGGAGATATACCTTTCTTGCTCCCGCTTCGATGGTAGCGTCAATTATCGCGCGCTCTTCAACACCGGAAATGGAGCTGGGAACGGTTACAATGACACAAGGCTTGAAAAAGCTGAAGCTGGTAACACGGGAGATGAGTTCATGGAGCATCAGAGTTGTCATATCATAGTCGGAAATGACACCGGCTGCTATGGGATGGATGGCTACAATATTTGCCGGAGTGCGTCCCAGCATCTTGTGTGCCTCATCACCAACCTTCATCATCTTACCGGTGGTCTTGTCCACGGCAACAACGGTGGGCTCTCGCATTGCAACACCCTTTCCGCGAACATAAAGACGGGTGCTGGATGTTCCAAGGTCTATTGCAATGTCACGTTCAAATATGACAAATCTCTCAAGTATACTCATTCAATTCACCTCAAAAATTATTATTAACCATATATTCCGTGGATTAGTCGCGGCTTCTCGCAACCGTTGCGCAAAGCACCTCCGCCGCACCTGCAGCACGAAGAGTACGGGCGCATTCGCTCAGCGTAGATCCGCTTGTGACGATATCGTCTATCAGAAGAATTCGCTTGCCTTCTATAAGCTCGCTGTCCGGCACGGAGTAAGCTCCGGAAATATTGGCTCGGCGCTTTTCGGGAGAGCCCATAGTGGATTGCTTTTGCACATGCACGGTCTTTTCCAATGTGCTTACGGCCACATTGTCAAGCTCCAGCGCTGTTGCCATTGCAAGAAGCATGGCCTGATCATAGCCCCGCTCCTTATAGCGTTTTTTGCTAAGGGGAACCCATGAAATCAGATCATAGCGTCCGGAAAGCTCTTCAGAAATACATTTAGCCAGATATCCGGCATAAACCGACGCATTTCCCGTGGCTCCGTTGAACTTAAAGCGGAGCAAGCTTTCACGCACATTGTCCTCATAATAAAAGGGAGAAACGCAGACTGAGAAAAAGTCTCCCTTTTGGCGGGCATTACCCAACGTTTCGGGAAGAGAGGCGCTGCATTCGGTGCAAAGCTTTCTGCCGCCGGAGATAATTTTTCTGCAGAAAACGCATCTCGGCGGAAATAGAATATCAAGGAAAGCAGAGAAAACACCCACAGTTCATTCCCCCAATATAAACCTTAGTCGGCAAGACGGGCGCGAAGCCCGCTGTATCTCCTCGTCTGTTTATGGTTATCTATCATCTGGTTAACAACTCTGTCGTCGCCCACCAGGATAAGAAGCTCTCTCGCTCTTGTCACAGCGGTGTACAACACTCCTCTGTGGAGAAGCTGCTGAGGACCCTCGCAAAGGCAGAGAACAACAGCGCGGTACTCACTGCCCTGAGACTTATGAACCGTCATGGCCCATGCATGCTCAAGTTCACCCAGCATATCGAAGCCGTAGGAAGCAAGGCGCCCATCAAAATCCACGATAAGCATTTCCTTATTATAATCTATCGAGAGTATATAACCAACGTCACCGTTGAAAATACCTGTTCCGGATGCCAGTCCCGAAGATGCAACCCATATTATATCATAGTTATTTCTGATTTGCATCACCCTATCGCCTTCACGGAACACAAAATCGCCAAATTTTTTCTCTTTTTTTGTGTCAGCAGCGGGATTCAGGGCATTTTGCAGCAGGAAATTAAGATTGGCTACACCAACCCTGCCTTTTCTCGTTGGAGTGAGCACCTGAATTTCATCAGGTGAGATGCCCATATTATCGGGCAGACGAATGGAGCAAAGCTGGCTTATAAGCTCCGCCGCAGCTTCTGTATTTGCACGGCGCATAAAGAAGAAGTCACCCTTATTCTCATTCAGTACAGGATGCTCCCCAGCATTTATCATGTGGGCATTGCGCACAATGCGGCTATCCGCGGTCTGTCGGAAAATTTCCGTCAGGCGGACAACGGGGATGATGCCGCTTCTGATTATATCCGAGAACACATTGCCGGGTCCAACACTGGGAAGCTGGTCAGCATCACCCACCAGAACAAGGCGGCATTCTTCGGGCAGCGCGGCAAGGAGGCAGCGCATAAGCACGATATCTATCATTGAGCACTCATCAACGATAAGTGCATCACACTTAAGAGGCTCGTCCTCATCTTTTTTGAAAACAAGGTCAAAGCTATCCTCTCCGTAGCCAGCTTCAAGAAGTCTGTGAATTGTTGCAGCTTCATGACCCGTCAGCTCCGACATACGCTTGGCTGCCCGTCCCGTAGGTGCCGCCAGAAGAACCTTCATATCCAGCTTCTCAAACATGGCAATTATTGCCCGTACGGTTGTGGTTTTTCCGGTTCCGGGACCGCCGGTTATAAGGGTAACACGGTTTTTGGAAGCAATCTCAAGAGTTTTTCTCTGCATGGGGGCATAGCGAATCCCCTGCTCATTCTCTATTTTCTCAACTATGCCTTCAATATTCTCTGAACCAACAGACGCGGAGCACATTCTTCTAAGCTTATCTGCCGTGTAGGTCTCCGCCTCATAAAGAGAGCTGAGGTAACAGCCCTGACAACCTGCAATACTCTCGCAAACTATCTCGCCGCTGTCCATAAGGATATCCAGACCTTCTTCAATAAGCTCTTCTTCCAGATCAATGAGCTGAGCCGTTGCCATAATCAACTTTTCCCGGGGAATAAAAACATGGCCGTTGCCGCTGTTATGCTGAAGCTCAAAGACTATTGCAGCGGCAACTCGCTCGGCGCTGTCTCCGTCAAGACCCAAATCAAGGGCAAGAGCATCGGCCTCGGCAAATTCCGCGCCTATATGCTGCATGCACATTATGTAGGGATTATCGTTAATTATGCCGAGAGCATCATTTCCGTAGGCACGGTAAAGCCGCATGGCATACTGGGGACGTAGGCCGTGGCTGCCCAAAAACTCCATAAGGCGTCTCAGCCCCATCTGGCGCTTGAGATTTTCGCTCATTTCAAGGGCTTTTTTCATACTGATGCCTCTCAGTCCCGCCAGCTTTTGGGGCTCACGCTCAATAATATCCAAAGCTCGCTCACCAAATTCAGAGACGATGACAGAAGCCGTGGCAGGTCCGATGCCCTTTATAACACGGCTGGCAAGATACTCATAAACCGCATCTGCACCCTTGGGCATATGGCGCAGGGCGTACTCGGCCTTAAACTGCTGTCCATGGCTTGGATGGCGCACCCAACTGCCACCTGCCTCTATCTGCTCTCCGGGAGCAGAAAAAGGCAGACAACCCGTGACGGTTATGCTCTCCCCCGAATCTGTTTCAAGCCGGAGAACCGTATAGCCGTTTTCTTCATTTGTATAGATTATTTCGTCAACAGTTCCGAAAATCTCAATCAATTCTTTGGATTCCATAAAAACCTCAGCAGATGATTTTTATATGCCCCTTATGGGCAAGCTTTGCAGCCAATAGCGCAGTTTCTTCATCACAGCCCCGGCTGAGAAGATAAATATCTCCGCCATCCTCACGGCTTTTCAGCTTTTTTACGAGCATCTCAAGCTCCGGTGCTTCTCCGGAAACGGTAATAAGCGTATCCACACGCAAATTATCGGAAGCATAAACGCGGCTCAGCAGCGCCTGCTTTATACAGTGTAAAACGAAGTAAATTCCCGCTGCAGAGAAAAAGGCAATTATAACGCTTAAAAGCACTATCCATCCCTCCCCTACAGGCTATGAGACGGAAGCGTTTTGTGTTAAAGGAGCTTTTTAAGATATTCACCCGTGGCGCTTTCGGGACAGTTGGCACAGTCTTCCGGAGTGCCGGCGAAAACCAGCTGTCCTCCCCTGTCACCGCCCTCAGGCCCAAGATCGATTATATGGTCGGCGCATTTAATTACATCCAGATTATGCTCGATGATAACGATTGTGTTGCCAGCGTCCACAAGCTTCTG
Source organism: Oscillospiraceae bacterium (assembly GCA_045595025.1). Lineage (GTDB taxonomy): Bacteria > Bacillota > Clostridia > Oscillospirales > Oscillospiraceae > SIG459. Next base: position 27,142 of record JAZNZR010000112.1, read on the forward strand.
CAATACATCTATAAGGCGGTGTACATCGGCAATATGAAGTCCCGTTGTAGGCTCATCAAGGACATAAACGGTGCTGCCGGTGCTGCGCTTGCTCAGTTCCGTTGCAAGCTTGACACGCTGTGCTTCTCCGCCAGAGAGAGTGGTGGAAGACTGTCCCAGTTTGATATAGCCGAGACCCACATCATAAAGAGTCTGAATCTTGTTTCTTATCTTGGGTATGTTTTCGAAATACTCAAGAGCCTCTTCAACAGTCATATCCAGAACTTCCGCAATATTCTTGCCCTTATACCGAACTTCAAGAGTTTCCCTATTATATCTTTTGCCCTTGCAGACATCGCAAGGCACATATATATCGGGAAGAAAATGCATTTCAATCTTAAGCAGACCGTCACCTGCGCAGGCTTCGCAGCGTCCGCCCCGGACATTGAAGGAAAATCTGCCCGATCCGTATCCCCGTATTCTGGCATCCTGAGTTTCGGCGAAAAGATCCCGTATGTCGCTGAAAACACCCGTATAGGTTGCGGGATTTGAGCGGGGTGTACGGCCTATGGGGCTTTGGTCGATGGCAATTATCTTATCCACCTGCTCAAGACCTTCAACACCGTCACTCTTACCGGGACGCAGTTTCATACGGTTTAGCTCCGCTCCAAGAGTTTTATAAAAAATCTCGTTTATAAGGCTGGACTTTCCGCTGCCCGATACACCGGTGACGCAGGTCATCACACCGATGGGAATTTCAACATCGATGTTTTTCAGGTTGTTCTCCCTTGCGCCGCGGATGGTGAGATGTCTTCCATTTGATTGCCTGCGCTTGGCAGGAACGGGAATGGACTTTTTGCCGCTGAGATACTGTCCGGTATGGCTTCTTTCGCAGGCGCATATCTCCTCAAGGCTTCCTGCACATACAACCTCTCCCCCGTGGACACCGGGTCCGGGTCCTATATCAACAATAAAGTCGGCAGCGCGCATAGTATCTTCATCATGCTCAACCACAATGAGTGTGTTGCCTATATCGCGCAGATGCCTGAGGGTGTTGATAAGCTTGCCGTTATCTCTCTGGTGCAGACCTATGGAGGGCTCATCCAGAATATAAAGCACGCCCATAAGGCTGGAGCCTATCTGGGTAGCAAGGCGGATTCTCTGGCTCTCGCCTCCGGAAAGGGTTGCGCTGGAGCGGGCAAGATTAAGATATCCAAGTCCTACACTATCAAGAAATTCAAGGCGGGAGATGATTTCCTTAATTATCCGCGCGCTAATCATTCTCTGCTTCTCGTTAAGCTCAAGCCCGCGGATAAACTTTAGTTCGTCTTCTATACTTAGGCAGGTGAAGTCATAGATATTCATTCCTCCTACCCTTACCGCGAGAGCCTCCTTGCGGAGTCTGCGTCCCTGGCAGCCGGGGCAGGGAGTTTCGCTCATGCACTGCTCAATATCATCTTTAACAAAGGAACTTTGAGTTTCATGATAGCGGCGGTTGAGATTGTTTATAATGCCTTCAAAGCTCTGGGAAAGGGTTCCGTGACCGTTTTTGCGTTCATAGAAAAGCTCAAGCTTCTCCGTTCCCGTGCCGTAAAGGATTGCGTTTATCGCTTCCTTGCTAAGATTGGCAATAGGTTCATTTAAATCAAAGTCATACTTTTTCGCAAGAGCATCAAAGTACATTTTTGCAATACTGTCGCCCTTAATGCTGTTCCAGCCGTTTGCAACTATTGCCCCCTCGGCAATCGAAAGGCTTTTATCCGGGATTATAAGCTCAGGGTCAACCTGCATCTGGGTTCCGAGACCTGTACACTGAGGGCAGGCTCCGTAAGGATTATTGAAGGAGAAAAGGCGGGGACTCAGCTCATCGATGCTTATCCCGCAGTCATCGCAGGCGTAGTTTTGGGAGAACATAAGCTCCCGCTGCTCGCCAACTATATCCACAACTATTATGCCCCCCGAGAGCTTACCCGCGGTTTCAATGGAGTCGGTGAGACGGCGGATGATATCACTTTTAATTACAAGGCGGTCAACAATTATCTCGATGGTATGCTTCTTATTTTTATCAAGCTTGATTTCTTCTGCAAGTTCATAGCTGATGCCGTCAACCCTCGCGCGGACATAACCGCTTTTGCGGGCATCTTCAAAAATCTTGCTGTGTTCGCCCTTTCTTCCACGTATTACTGGCGCAAGAATCTGAATGCGGCTGCGCTCAGGCAGCAGCATGATCTGATCGACTATCTGGTCAACGGTCTGCTGGCGAATTTCTTTGCCGCACTTGGGGCAATGGGGCGTTCCTATTCTCGCCCAGAGAAGACGGAGGTAATCGTATATCTCCGTAACCGTTCCAACAGTGGAGCGGGGATTCTTGCTTGTGGTTTTCTGGTCAATACTTATAGCAGGAGAAAGACCCTCGATATAATCCACATCGGGCTTTTCCTTCTGACCGAGAAACATTCTAGCATAAGATGAAAGGCTTTCCACATAGCGGCGCTGACCTTCTGCATAAATGGTGTCGAAGGCAAGGCTTGATTTTCCCGAGCCGGAAAGACCGGTGACAACCACCAGCTTGTTTCTCGGTATTTCAAGGTCAATATTCTTCAGGTTATTCTCTCTGGCGCCTTTTATATAAATGCTGTCTCGCATTTTAGTGTCTCCTTAATACTGCTCAGATTCTGTCGCTTACATCAGCAAAGCTGCCCCGCACAACTGCGGCAAGATCCTCGGGAGCGCATTCCACCTGCGCGCCGATTTTGCCGGCGCTCACAATAATGCTTTCTTGCTCCAACGCTGAAGCATCAAACACGGTTTTAAACTGCTTTTTCATTCCTATGGGGCTGCAGCCGCCTCTTACATATCCCGTGAGGGCAGTGAGCTCGGAAAGAGGCAGCATGGCAACGGACTTCTCCCCAACCGCTTTTGCCGCTTTTTTCAGCTCAAGCTCGCAGGAGACGGGAATTACAAAAACATAGTTTGCTTTGCTCGCACCTCTTGCAACAAGAGTCTTAAAAACGCTGTCAGGGTCACGGCCGATAAGAGCAGCAGCTTTTGCGCCGTCAACAGCTTCTCCCCCGTGGGAGTAAGCGTGGGCAGTATACTTTATCTTCTTTTGGTCAAGAATACGCATTACATTGGTCTTCTGCTCTTTCACGGACATAATCACCCCATTTTTCACTATTTTATTATTATACACATAAATACGCTTCAATTCAATATCGCTATTAGGTATGGAAAGCAAAATATTAATTAGGAAAGTCTTGACAAGGCATGGTGCTTGTGCTAATATATTTGGGCGACCACATTTGGAGAAGTACCCAAGAGGCCGAAGGGGCTCCCCTGCTAAGGGAGTAGTACGTGTTGAGCGTAGCATGGGTTCAAATCCCATCTTCTCCGCCAAAAGACGCCGAGATTTCTCGGCGTCTTTTCACTAATCGAATATGGAGAGTTACCGAAGTGGTCATAACGGGGCGGTCTTGAAAACCGTTAGGCGAACAGCCACAGGGGTTCGAATCCCTTACTCTCCGCCAAAAAGGACAGTCACCCTTGTGGTGGCTGTTCTTTTTGCTTGCGGGAGTTGGGATTCGAAGTTTATGCCCTTTGGGTAAATCCCTTACTCTCCGCCAAAAAGGACAGTCACCCTTGCGGTGGCTGTTCTTTTCTTCATCTGCCAATTTTATTTACTGTTGTATTTGGAAAATTAATAAGATATATTGATAACATAGAAATGAGTAAGGGAAGTAAGAAATTATGAAAAAGTTTTTTACTGTTGTTTTTCTTGTAGCCGCAGTGCTTTTGCTTGTTCGCTGCATCGACGGTTCCGATGATAACAAGCCAAGCAGTAATGATTCCAGCATTTCACACAGCACCCAAACCGCTTCTCCGGATTATGGTTTTCAGGACACACCCACACCCTATGTACCGGCTTTTTATGATCTTCAGCAGCTCAGCGCTTATATCAACAGCAATAAAGACGCCGACATATTTGAGTTTTCCTTCCGTTATGATGGCTATGATATGCCCAGTGCCCAGACTGTTGCTCAGATGTGCAACGCCTGCTATATCAATCTCAATCAGGTTGGCGAGGTATATAATCTTACCATCACCGAATATCCCGGAGACCGCATAGTTGATGCATGGAGACGGGGAGATTATTCCAGCCTCAACGCAGACGAGAGTCAGGCTCTTAATGTGGCATTGGATATGGTTCAAAACGCCAGAAGCCGCGCATATGATCAGTTTGAGCTTGAACTGATCCTTCATGATATGCTGGTTGAACGCATTACCTACGACGACAACACACGCGATATCTCTGATCCCCTGAATCCTCCCCGCAATCTCACAGTTATCGGTGCTCTGCTGGATGGCAGAGCAAACTGTCAGGGATATTCAGACGCATTTTACACTCTTGCCTCCCTTGCCGGTTTTACAGTAAGCCGAATCAGCGTGGAGTGCCCGGATGATTACCACATGGCAAACACAATACAGCTCGCTGGCCAATGGTATGTTTTAGACGTAACCTACAATGATCAGGATGACGGCGGCAAAACCACTTACGGACTGTTTAATGCCGGCAAGGATATGATCACGGAGTACTGGTGGGCTCCCCATATGGAAAACCGCAGCATTGCTCAATACAGCGACAATAACTTCTATTACATCCATTACGGCAGTATGTACTATGATATGCAGGCTATGGCAGACTCTATGGTCTGGCAGTGGAGTCAATACGGCACAAAAACTATCCGCACAATGCTTGTTAACAACACTCAACCCGAGCAGTTCAAAAATATCATTCAGTCCACACTTATGAATACGGGAAGAGCATTTAACTATCAGTATTGGTACACCTACACCTCCAGAGATACATACTACACAATAGTTTTTGACTATTGATTCCGGAGCCGACTCAAATCTGTCTCCTCAACACAAAAAAGAGTCCCTTTGCAGCGCCGCAAAGGGACTCTTTTTATTGATAAACTGTATATTTGTGATATAATCAAAATCAGAAATGGGGGTCTGCGTTATGTCCGCAAAGCTTTTCTTTGAAGCTATCATCAAGTTCGCTATGGGCTTCATACTTGTCGGGGTGCTGATTTTTCTGCCTGCCGGAAGCTTTGCTTACATAAACGGACAAATTCTCATGGGAGTTTTGTTCGTCCCTATGTTTATTGCAGGCATCGTTATGATGATAAAAAATCCTGCCCTTCTGAGAAAACGCCTTGACGCAAAAGAAAAGAAAAAAGACCAAAGCCTTGTTGTAAAGCTCAGCGGTCTAATGTTTATAGCCGGTTTCGTTATTTCCGGACTTAGCTACCGCTTCGGCTGGTTTATGCTCCCCAAGGGTTTTGTTATTGCAGGCACCGTTATTTTCCTAATATGCTATGTGCTTTATGCGGAGGTGCTGAGAGAAAACACCTACCTCAGCCGCACTATCGAAGTCCAGGAGGGGCAGACCGTTGTTGACAGCGGACTTTACGGCATTGTCCGACACCCCATGTACTGCGTCACGCTGTTTCTCTTCCTCTCCATCCCCCTCATTCTCGGCTCACTTTATGCATTCATAATCTTCCTTGTGTATCCCCTCATAATTGCCAAAAGGCTTTTGGGCGAAGAGGAATTGCTGGAAAAGGAGCTTGCAGGCTACAGCGAATACAAAAACAAAGTTAAGTGGAGGCTTATCCCCTTCATCTGGTAAAGGAGCTTAGGTATGGAAAAAGAAATTTCCATCGATGAACTTGACGTCAAGCTAAGAAGCTATGTGTTTCTGAAAAAGAATGGGCTTATGACTCTCCCCGCGCTCTTCGCAAAGCTGGACGAGGGTATTGATGAGCTGATGAAGGCGCCCTGCATAACCACTAAGGTTGCGATAGACCTTCTCAAAGCTGTTAAGCCCTTCGGCTACCCCTCCGAGGAGCTTGCGGAAAAGTATCTTGCTACCCACAGGAACGACGGCTCACTTTCCCCCGAGATACTTGCCCTATGGGAAGAAATGCTTAATACACTAAAATAATAAAAGACTGCGAAAGGAGTTTTTAATTATGGCACCCTCTTTTGATTTTATTGAGGATTACTTCTACAAATTCATTTATGAAATAGAGTCCTCTTTCCCCGAATTCCGTCTTTTTATAACCATCTATCTTGCCGTCATCGCCCTTTGCGTTCTGGCTGTTCTTATCCCCCACTATATCCTCACCGGTATAGGCTACAGCACCATTGCAAAGCGCCGCGGTGTTAAGGGCTACTGGCTTGCATGGATACCAGTTGCCAAGAACTGGGTCATAGGCGGCATTGCAGACGAATATGACCAGCGCCACTTGGGCTGCAAGCGCAGTTTCCGCATTTTCATGCTCATCGCCTCAATCGTAAATCTGCTTTCCACCGCTGTTCTCTTTGTCGGCATTGCGGCCATAGTTCCTCTTGTAAGAAACGCTATGTACGGAGACGAGATGGAAATAATGAAAAATGTTATGCAGATGAGCTTCTGCCTCGAATACGGTATCATAGGCCTCAGCTTCTCCTCCGCACTTTACACCGCCCTCTACTATATATCCGTATACAAAATCATAGAGTCCTTCACTCCCAAGTTTGCCGTGCTTTTCCTTATTCTCAGCCTGTTCGTAGGCTTCTTCCTGCCCATCTGGCTTGTTGTTATGCGCAAAAAGGGCTATCCTTATCCCGAGGATACGGAGGAAATTCCCGAGGCAGTCCGCATTGGATGGTATGAAGACTGATATGCTCAACCGCTCCCCTGCTGCTGTTTTTCTAAGCAGCTCCCCCTGCCTTTTGGGAGAGGAAAGGCTGAACGGGGCAAACGGCTTTACCGACAAACTCTCAGAAATGCTCCCTTCCCCCTGTCGCTGCCTTTTCATCACTTCAGACAGGGATAATCACCCCTTTACGGAAGGCCACGGCTATGCTATAAAGCGAAGCTTTGAAGCAAGCGGCTTTGAATTTTCTCAGTATATTCTTCTTGACGGACGCAATGAAGAAAAAGCTGCCGGACTTATTGCCGGCGCTGATCTCATAATCCTAGCGGGAGGACATGTCCCCACCCAAAACCGTTTTTTTACCCATATAGGTCTTCGTGAGCTTCTCAACGGATTTAAAGGCATCATTCTGGGAATAAGCGCAGGAAGTATGAACTCCGCTGAAACCGTTTATGTGCAGCCCGAAGAACCGGGCGAGAGCATCACACCCGATTTTATTCGCTTTTGCCCCGGACTTGCCCTTTGCAAAGCCCAGATACTTCCCCACTATAACCAGGTTCGGGATAATTATCTTGACGGCAGGCGGCTTTTTGAAGACATCACCTATGGAGACAGCTTCGGCAAATGCTTTACCGTTTTGCCCGACGGAAGCTATGTACTTTGCCTCAACGGCGAAGAGACCGTTTACGGAGAGGCATACTCCATACAAGACGGCGCAATTAAGAAAATCTGCGAAAACGGAAATTGCATAATGATATAAAAAAGAGGACTCTTAATGAGTCCTCTTTTTTAGAATCTTTTGAGTTTCTGATTACCTTTAAGAACCGCCCTGTAAATCGGTATCTCCAGTTCCTTCCTAACTTTTTCAAGCTCAGCGGGAATATTGATACCCTGCGGGCAATGCTTCACACACTTTCCGCAGCCAATGCAGTTTGATGCGGGTGTGGGCGTTTTTCTAAGCGCTGTGCACTTGGCATAGTCTGCAAGAGCCCAGAACTTGGATTCGGTGTATCCTCGATTATAGGCGGAAAAGCAGCCCGGTATGTCAACATTCTTAGGGCAAGGCAGACAATATCCGCAGCCGGTGCAGCCAACCTTCATTTTGGAGTTAATTGCCCGGGCAACTCCCCTGAGCATCTCATTATCGGCATCGCTAAGCTGACCCACCATAGCATCGGAGGCTGCCGCCGCATTTTCCCTTATCATATCGAGAGAGTTCATACCAGAGAGCACGCAGCTGACCTCCGGCTGATTCCAGAGCCAACGGAAGGACCACTCTGCCGGAGAGCGCTTCGATGTGTGGTTTTTGAAAATCTGCTTTGCCTCCTCCGGCAGTCCGTTTACAAGCTTACCGCCACGGAGAGGCTCCATTATTATAACGGGAAGTCCCTTGGAATGGGCATACTGAAGACCCTTTCTGCCAGCCTGAGAATGTTCATCCATATAGTTATACTGGATCATGCATATATCCCAGTCATAGGCATCAACAAGAGAGCAGAACATATCCGAGTTTCCATGATAAGAAAAACCAATCTGTCTTATTGCTCCGCTCGCCTTTTTCTCCGCAATCCATTCCTCAATACCCAAGGCCTTAAGACGCTCAAATGTGCCGATATCGGCAAGCATATGCATCAGATAATAATCAACATAGTCTGTGCGAAGACGCTTAAGCTGCTCATTAAACAGCTTATCCAGTCCTTCCCTGCTCCGTATCAGATAGTGAGGAAGTTTGGTAGCTATGTAAACCTTTTCTCGCGCCTTATTCTTTTCAAGGAGCTCACCGAGAACGCTTTCGCTGCCGGGATAAACATATGCGGTATCGAAATAGTTCACGCCGAGGGCAATAGCCTCCATAAGCTCCCGCTCGGTTTCTGCCATATTGATTGCACCCAGCTTTCGCTGAAAACGCATGCAGCCGAAGCCAAGGGTGGATATTTTATTGCCGTATTTATCAAAACGATAATTCATGTTTAATCTTGCCCTATTATAGATTGAATAAGCTAAACCAAAATATAAACTCTGATTAATTATCAATATTTGGGAGCATAGAAAAGGCGAAGGATCAACTCGTCCAACTTCTCCTCATTGGGGTAGAACTCATAGTATTCCTCACCGAGAACATTTTCACCCTCAATGGAAACTATCTCCTTCAAGCTATAATCGGCACAGCGTTCCATAAGTCCGTTTATTACCGTTGCAGAACAGTCCGTTATCATATACTCATTCACCTGATCGTGGAGTTTGAATACAAACGAATCGCTGCTTTCGATTTTTTCAATAAAGGCCTTCATAAACCCCTGCATATACTCCTGATGGCGAACCATTCGGGATATATTAAGCTGGTCTCCCAAATCTTTTCTGGTCTGGACATAGCTAAGAGCCTCAGAACCTACAAGAGTATGCTCTCCTTTTGTAATTCTGGGATCCACCTTTGAGAAATCGTCAACGACATTAACGGTTACGCCGCCAACAGCATCATTAAGAATGTTGATGGCATCCATATTCATTGCTATATAATGATCAATGCTGATGCCATAAAGAAAATTGGATATAGCCTCGCGGCTGTTTTCACAGCTATCCTCAAGGCCTTCTCCATAGGTGTGGGAAAGTGCCAGCTGTCCAAAATAGGTACCGGCTTTCTTGCCGCCCAGACCTATAACAGGAATTTCAAGCATAGTGTCGCGGTTCAGGCAGAGGACACTATAAGTCTCATCCACCTGGTCAAGAATAATAAGGAATATTGCGTCAGCTTCGCCATTATTGCGATAGTCGCCGCTGGAAACAACGGGTCCCTTCTCATCAATACCAAGAGCCATAATTACCGTTATATCCTGACGGGGAAAATAGTCAATACCATCTCGCGTAATCGTCTTTGATTTATGGGTCTCTTCTACTACAGTGTTATTATAAAAAACAGTGGACTCCAAAATCCGGAGCCCACTGAATATCATAATAAGCACCAGAATCAGGATGAGACCAAAGCAGAGAATTCTTCTATAGCCGTGTCTTCTCATACCTACCATCCTTATCCGGTTATGAAATTAATCAACCTTTTTGCGGGAAGCAACAACAATAACGCCCACAAGACCTGCAGTGGCTACAACCATCAGGCCAATCCAGAGAGGCAGCATCTGACCGGCAACGTCTCCGGTCTGGGGGGGCATGCTGGAACTGCCGCCCTTAACTGCGAACAGTACGGGGCAGAAATGCTCGAAAGTGCAGCTAACAGTACCATCGCCGTTATTGGTGGTGGGGATATCGATCCAGCTACCATCCTTGTAAGCCTTGACAATGATTTCGTCGCTTGCAGCGATGCCAAGTCCCAGGGTCAGGGTGATGGTTACGCCGGGCTTTGCCAGAGCTTCAATCTTGGGCTGATGCTCAGGTATCTGACGGCATGCATTGTACTTGAAGTTAATATCAACGAGCTCACGGATAACATAGTTATCACCGATGCCGGGATCCATGGTACCGTCATTGAGCTTTTCGTAAACTTCAAGAAGAAGATCTCTCTCCTCCTGGGTGATGTCGGTAGACTTTGCCTTGGCCTGTGCAATGGAAGATATGACGATGCAGGAATCGTGACGTTCACCTTCCATGATGGCAGTCATAAGGGGAGGACCATCCTTATAAGTAATGCTTCCCACGAAATCGTTGTCAGCAGCAAATGCGGGACATGCAAATGCAAAAATCATCACAAAGGCAATAGCAAGACTAATTGCTCTCTTCATAAATACATCTCTCCAATCAAAAATTCATACGCTTATACGGGTAACAGTATACCAAATATTATCTTAACAGAAATATCTCATCTGTCAATACCTTATGCTCATAATTGTAAATTTTTTCAAGATATTTTGTAGAACAGCAATTCTGTATGTAGGATATTGCCTCACCAAGATTAGGTTTCCTATCCAAGATATTGTGGCAGTCTGAGCCGAGAAGGTGGATCTTATCCTCCCTCAGCAAACGCATTGCCATGCGTCTGGTAGAGAACTTAAGGAAAAAGCTTGCATTAGCCTGTACCAATACAGGTAATTGCTTCAATGTTTCCGGAATACCATAGCTTTGGAAAACTTTTATGTATCTATCTATATGGGCAATTATGGGTATTAGTCCCTGCCTGAAGTAAATGTTCTCAAGTTCCCGATACATATCCTTTGTCCAAGGTGATAAAGGAAGTTCGACCATGATGTATTTTGTTCCGTTAATTGTAAGCTCATGGAGAACATCCGAATTGCTCATTCCCGGGAAGTAATACACCTCTGCCCCCAAGCTGATCTTGGGTAGGTTCTTATCCTCCCGAAGAGACTCTTCAAGACGTTGGACACTCTCCCCTCTTCTTCTAATGAAATTCTCCGGGGTATCAACATTAGCATAAAAGTGCGGGGTTGCAACGACATGTTTGATTCCCTGATCCGCTTCCATACGAAGCATAGCAAGGGATTCTTCTATCGATGAACTGCCATCATCAACTTTGGAAAGAATATGGCTATGAAAATCAATGGGCATGTTCATTTCAGTTTCCCTGCTTGTCACCCGGGTCTATAGCACGAGCACTGTCTTCATAAGTGGAGTTTCTAGAGTAATAGTACTTTTTACGGTAATTTCTATAGTAGCTCTTATTATAACTACCACCGCCGTCTTGGGTAAAATTGAGCACGATACCAAGAATTCGTGCTTCAATAAACTCGAACTGACGAACCGTGTCTGCCAAGGCCAGGCGGTTGCAATAATTCTGTCGGGCAACCAACAATATTCCGTCGGTTTTCTTTGCCACGGCCATTGCATCGGTAACTTCTCCAACAGGAGGAAGGTCAAGAATTACATAATCATAGACATCGCGCATGGCATTCAGAGCCTGCTCCATTCTCTTTGAACTAAGAAGCTCAACAGGGTTGGGAGGAATTTGGCCGGCAGAGATTACATGGAAACCCTTTCCGTTACCGTTCATATCAACCACCTGAATAAGCTCACGAAGCTTGCTCTGACCGGTAAGGAAACTGGAAAGGCCGGGGGCTTTTGCAATGTTCATCTTTTCAGCCAAAGTGGGACGGCGCATATCGCAGTCAACAAGCGCAACCTTCTTTTCCAGCTGGGACAGAGTGTACGCAAGGTTGATAGCTGTAAGGCTCTTACCTTCGCCGCTGAAGGCACTGGAGAGACCTAAGATATGGCAATTATTCTCATCGGCAAAGGAGAACTGCAGCTTGGTGCGCAGAAGCTTATATGCCTCAGATGCGGAGAAGCTGATTCCCGGTCCGTAAACCACGGGCTGCTTATGTTTGGAGCCTGCTGTGGACTTTTGCTTTACATCATTGCCGTACGCACCATAGCCATAATACGATCCTCCCTTGCCCGACGATGTCATATCGGGAACGGATGTAAGAATAGGATGCTTGCAGCTTTGATTTACATCATCTTCACTTCGAATTGTTGTATCCAGGATTTCTTTCAGCACAAAAAATGAAGCGCTTGCAACTAATCCAAAAACAAAACCGATTATGACATTTAGAGGATAGCTGGGAGAACTGGGTTTAACAGGCACAACAGCTGCATCAACAACCTTGGCAGAGGTGCCTTCGATTATGCTGGAAATACGTCTTGGCAAAATATATGCAATTGCATTTGCGATTCTTTTGGCTTCCACAGGATCCTTGCTCTCAACAACAACAGAGAAAATTTCAGTCTCATTTACCGAAGAGGCACTTATCATTTTTGTAAGTTCCAGATATTCGAGATCGACGCCAGCATAGTCAATAACATCGTTCAACGTTTCCCTGGTGTTCAGAATAACGATGTATGATTCAACAAGACTTCTGGATGTGGTCAGGTCACCGGATGAAATGCTGAAGGATGCATCGCCAACCGACAGCGAGTTATTGTTCACATAGAACATGGCGGAAGACTGATACTTGGGTGTGATAAAGAGGAAAGTCGCAGCAAAACTGATTATTGCGCATATTATCGAGATGACGATAAGCAGCGATGCCTTATCAAGGATAGCACGAACAATTCGACCGAAGTCAATCTCTACTTCTTCGCGTCCATCTTTTCTCTTAAATTCCATATTAGTTCCTCCATATATGTATACAAGCGGTACTAAATTATATAATAACAACTTTACTATACTATGTCACGGCTCAAATTACAAGCGAAATTGTCAATATATGTAAAAACGATTCAAAAGGAAGCAATCCTACCGCTCCATTGTAGCAACAAATACTTCTGAATAATTTATTACTTATCTAATACTGCGTGTCTGAGTCTCAAATCTCATTCCGTCGCGATAGTCTTTGTAATGTTTATATGAGTGCTTCAAATCAACCAGGATAGCATGCTCCTTGCATTTTCTCTCTTCCTCAGAAGGAAGCTTCATATAGTCACCATAGAGAATCTTGAGCAGCGTATCATGCTTCCCAGGTATGGGGAAGATTCCATCCTCAAATCGAATCCATTCGGCCTTTTCAAAGCAGGCAGCGGGATAGATGCTCCTGGAGAACTTTGATGATCCTCCCAAAAAACTGTGAACTTTAACTGTCCTTTTTTGGGGTCCTCTCACAACATGGCGAACAAGGGACTTGGGAATGATTCTGCAAAACTGTATAAATATTTTTTTAAGAATGTTGTTGGTCACATAACCTCTTTCATATAAGCTTCCGGCAATTACGACCTTTGAACAAAAAAATTGCAGCAATCTCCCGCACAAACCGTTATAAGCATTATCACAAGGAAAGATGTCTATATATACGCCCTGATGAACCAACGGATCCTTCGGGTAATACTTTTCAAGACAAGTTGTCTCATTTAAGCGTAATTTTGAAAAAAACATAGGCCAATGATCCGAAAACTCGGGCTGAACATAGAAGTGCTCGCAATCTACCATCTTTGGAGCTTCCCGCAGGAACCTCTCATAATCCTTACGCATCATGATAACATCCAGGTCATCATCCCACGGAATAAACCCCTTATGTCGAACCGCCCCTAGAAGAGATCCTGCAAAAAGAAAATATGGAATATTCAGTTTTTTGCAGATTTGGTCCAATTCACACAAAATAACATAAAGTGCCTGTTGGTGTTCTGCCAGCGTTGCGGTATCAGCAAGCTGAACCAAATCATCAACATTTTGTTTTGTATAAGCCATTGCTCTCTCCGTTAATCTTAAACTTTGGCAATACGCGCGCTAAATAACTTACATACTGGACTCCAACTGCACAGCATTATAAACCGCTGAAATGAATTGCATACATAACACAAAAACGCTGTAAAATTGGAAAGCATACTTCAAGTATTGGTCACATACATATAAAAATATATACCCATCATCAGTAAAAATCAAGATTTATAAATATCCAATATTGGTCTATAAAAATCAACTCTATAGCCTGAATAATATAATAAAAAAGCTCCGAACCGTAGTCCGGAGCTTTTTGGCAGCGGGTGAAGGATTCGAACCCTCACAAACGGAGTCAGAGTCCGGTGTGCTACCATTACACAAACCCGCTAAACGCAAAAGCTATTATACACGAATTGTACAAATTGTCAATACTTTTTTCAAATAATTCCACAAGAAAATTCTTGTAATTTAATTTTACAAAGCACATATTATGTTTCACGCGGTGATCTCCGCATATTATTGACAGAAACAATCTCTTGCATATAATATCATATTATAGTATAATAAAGTATGTTCTATACATTTTTTACCATCTTATTCCATAATCATTAATAGCATCTATTATCTATTTATTGCTTTAATAGTTCTAGATAGTAATCTAAGGAAAAGATTATACCAATGAGTCAAGTTATTGTATCAAAAAAAGATAATATTCCACCTGCTTCTGAATTGAGCGAGATTGCAGTTAGTGGCAGTGCCGTGTTTTGTTTCTTTAAACGCACCATAGATTTAGTTTTGTCACTGATTGCTTTTATTGTCTTGCTCATTCCGATGGTTATTATCGCTGTCATCATCCGTTTGGACTCTCCCGGACCTGTGATTTTCAAGCAGGAGCGTCTTGGGTTAAACCGCAAGCCCTTTGTCATGTATAAATTCCGCTCAATGTACATAAATGCGGAAGAAAACGGGCCCCAGTGGGCAACAAAAAATGATACCCGTGTGACGAAATTTGGTCGTATTCTCCGTAATACCAGACTTGACGAACTGCCTCAGCTCTGGAATATCATCTGTGGAGATATGAGCATTGTCGGCCCCCGCCCTGAACGCGAGTGCTTTTATGAGATATTTGAGTCTTATATTCCGCATTTTGGCGAACGCATGCTGGTTAAACCCGGTCTTACCGGACTGGCTCAGGTGAACGGCGGATATGACCTCAGCGCTGAGGAAAAAATTATATACGATCTTGAATACATTCGCAAAAGATCTGTCAAGATGGATCTGCTGTGCATTGTCAAAACTATTAGACTTGTTTTCACCCAAGAAGGAGCAAGATAATGGACTGCACACTAAAACCTATGGTTTCGGTTATTATGCCAGCTTATAATGCTTCAAAGTTCATTGCCAAATCAATAAAATCCGTGCAGGCCCAAACATTTACCAACTGGGAGTTAATTGTAATAGACGACTGTTCACACGACGAAACTGTACAGTTGGTCAGTAAATTGGCCAGTGATGATCCCAGAATCAGATTGCATTGCAACACCCAAAATATAGGTGTCGCAAAAACCAGAAACTACGCACTCGAACTTTGCCAGGGAGAGTATGTAGCCTTTTTAGATAGCGATGACATCTGGCACCGCGACAAAATAGAACGTCAATTAGAATGTTTTCAGCAGACCGGTGCAAGCCTTGTATACACATCGTATGCAATAGTTGATTCCGATGGAAAAAAACAATGCGATGATTTTATAGTTCCAAGCAGCATTTCCTTTGCCGACATGCTCAAGGAGAACATTATCGGATGTTCTACTGTAATGTTTCGCAAAGAGCTTGCTAAGCGCAGCCGCTTTGCCGAGGATTTTTATCACGAGGATTATGTCTTGTGGCTGCAATTGCTCCATGCAGGGTGCAAAATGGCCGGAATAGAACAGGTACTCGTAGACTACTACTTCCATAAAGATTCAAAGTCTGCAAACAAATTTAACTCCGCGAAAAAACGTTGGCAAATATATCGTACTTACTTAGGACTTTCCCTTGTAAAAAGCTCTTGGTATTTTGTTCACTACGCGTTTGCAGGATTAAAAAAATATAAAAGCACAAAATAATACCGTTTCATACAGCAATAAAAGCCCGTGTCAGCATCGCGGGCTTTTATTATTCATATTGAACCGTCTTTTATTATATAAACCTGCTCTTCACTCGTTCCGGGATTTTTCTGAACCGCTGTGAAAAACAAGGTTTTATGCACAATCTGGTCAGGAAATCTTGAATCGTAACAGGTTTGGTATCTGAATCTGGGCACCTGATCAAAATGTTTGACAGCAATATAATCGGTTAGAGAAAAAGATGCAAACAGCAGAGCAATACATCCGGAAATAATCGCAATTCGCATTCCGCTCTTTACAAGCTGCTGTCTGAGAATAATATATATCCCCGCAAGCAGTATCAGGCTTCCCAAAACGGAATACACACTTCCCCAACTGCTGTCGCTTGGAAATATTGAAAGAGCGGATATAATAATGAATATCCCAAATGCCGAAAGCAGCGCTGCTACAATTTTTTTCTTGCTGTTTTTCTTCTCATTGCTACTGTACTCAGCCATCGCAAAAGCAGTTTTTTTCGTTTCCGTGTTCATATTCTCGTTTTTCCTTTCTCCATAAATAATCTCAGGGATGCTCACATCATAAAAATCGGCTATCTCAACAAGCATCGCAATGTCAGGCATATTGCTTCCCGTTTCCCAGCGGGACACCGTTCTGTCAGACACATTCAGCTTTTCTGCAAGTTGCTGTTGAGTAAGTTCTTTTCCCTTTCGAAGCTCCTTTAGAAATGAGCCAACCTTTATCTGATCCATATAAAAACCTCCTTTCGCTTAAATTATAGGCTAATACCCGGCATACTGAACACGACACGAAACGAGAAATGCAGAAAATCACTCAGAAAGTAAGTATAATTAAAATCCATTTTATAACTACCAACCCATAATCACAACAACAGCCACAGCAGAGTTCTCTGCTGTGGCTGTTGTTTATGTATGCACAATTAATGCTTTAACTCACTTTTTTGCTGTCGCGAGCTGCTTCTGGAGCCAATCCTTGCCGTCAACGAAGCGGGAAACAATGAAGGAAACAACATAGTCACCGGCTGCATTGATCATGGTTGCGGGAGGATCAACAAGGTTGCCGATTGCAACGAGGATGGGGAATGCCATCTCCATTGCATCGGGGAAGAAGATGGAGCAGATGATATACTCGCCAATGTAGCCGCCGCCGGGAACGCCGGACATACCGACAGAGGAGAACACGGCAACAAGGACGATAAGAGGCAGGGACTCAAGAGTGAGGGGCTGACCGGTTACACCGAATACGAATGCGATCTTCAGAACGCAGCTGAAGCAGCTGCCGTCCATATGCATGGTTGCACCCAGAGGCAGAACCATGTCACTGACATCCTTGGAAATGCCGGTTGCTTTTGCTTCATCCATATTGGTGGGGATGGTAGCAACGCTGGAGCAGGTACCCAGAGAAACGACTGCAGGCTTTACTATGTGCTTGAACATGGTCTTAGCACCGCCCTTGCCGCCGCCGAAACGGGCAAACAGGGGGAATGCGGTGAAGATATAGATAAAGCAGAGAGGATAGTAAAGGAGCATTGCGCGGCCATAGCCTTCAGCAATCTGAGAGCCATAAGTGGCAACCAGATCTGCGAAAATTGCGAAGAAAGCGATGGGAGCATAGTAGGTAATGATCTTGACGAACTTGAGCATAACATTGCTCAGGTCATCAAGGAACTTGCCAACGGGGCTTTCCTTGCCGCCGTTGAGGTTAACAGCAAAGCCGAAGAGGATGGAGAAAACAATGAGAGGGAGCATTGCTCTTCTGCTGAGAAGGCCAACAAAGTCTTCAGCTGTGAAGAAGTTGACTACCATCTGTGCGCCGGAGGCATAAGTGCCGATTTCCTCTGCGGGAATCTCGGTCCATGCCTGAAGCACAGGGGGAAACAGCTTCACGAGGAAGAACATAATAACGGCTGCGATTGCACCGGTAACAACAAAGGTGGCAACGGTGACGCCCATTATCTTTCCTGCGCGCTTACGGCTGCCCATATTAGCAACAGCGCCTGCAATGGAAGCGAATACGAGAGGAACAACGATGCAGAACATCATGTTGATGAAAATTGTTCCTGCGGGCTTGATAGCATTGCCGAATCTGGGGAAAAGCCAGCCGACAATGGAACCTGCGATCATGCAGGCGATCATAATGATCATAAAGGTATAATTCTTTGCTACGGATTTCTTGTCAAGAGCAGCACTCATTGATTCTTCCTCCTGATTTTTGGATGATATAAATTAATAAATTAATTCCTCGTCTTTAATTTCGCCCTCGGCGACTAAATTGGTGGGACCGTAGAGCCACAGCTCATTGCCCCTTACATCAACGCTGAGACTTCCTCCGTGAACCTTTGCGGTTACAATGCCTTCAGCATCAACAAGACCTTTCCTCTTCAGCACCAACGCGACGCTTGCGGTTCCGGTTCCGCAGGCATATGTAAGATCCTCAACGCCTCTTTCGTAGGTACGGATTCGGAGCGTTCCATCGCTCTGGAACTCATAGAAATTGATATTGGCACCCTTGGGAAAAGCTTTTGCATAACGGAGCTTTCTGCCCAAAGCTTTCAGCTCGCTGCCCGGAATACGTTCAAGTCCTTCCAGATGCACAACAGCGTGAGGCAAACCGGGATTTCCCAGTTCAACATAGGCACAGTCATAGCTGACGCCCTCGGCATCGGCACTTTTTTCAAGCTCAACGGTAGTCGCAGGATTGAGCTTCACCCGGTAATTCCGGCTGTCTATACGCCTGCCTTCAACCGTTCCGGACATGGTCTCAACACGCTGATATTCCCCCGCAAGACCCTTTTCATAACCGTAGCGGCAGATGCAGCGCGCGCCATTCCCGCACATTTCGCCTTCGCTTCCGTCGCTGTTATAAAAGACCATACGGAAGTCTCCATCACTAAGTGGCTTTTCTACCACCATCAAACCGTCAGCGCCTAGGGAAAGATGACGTTCACAGATCTTTGCGGCAATGGCGGGAAATGCCTCGGGAGCTATCCCCTCTTCTATATTATTGATTATTATGAAGTCGTTTCCGGCTCCGTTCATCTTACAGAATTTCAAGGCACAGCTCACCTCTTTCTATACCCATTATACTAAAACTTTTAGCCATTCATATTCCATAATGTGTGTTTCATATTGCAAATCGTGCTATTAACAGCATATAAAAAGAGCAGGGGCACTTCCCTGCTCTTTTAAATTCTTATTTACCGGAAATAGACTTTGCCAGTTCATCCAGCCAGTCGCCCTGAATGTTCTTTGCTTTGCCCTTATCGCAGAGTTCGGCAATGGTGGAATCCATGGGGAGTCTTGCGGTATTTTCAATACCGTGCTTGGCGGCAACAGCTTCAACCTGACTCTTGCCGAAAATTTCGTGACGCTGACCGCAGTCGGGGCACTGGAAATAGCTCATATTCTCAACGAGACCGAGGACGGGAACACCCATCATCTTGGCCATATTCACAGCCTTCTCAACTATCATGCCGACAAGATCCTGAGGAGAGGTTACGATGATAATTCCCTTTATGGGGAGAGACTGGAAAACGGTGAGAGGAACATCGCCGGTTCCGGGAGGCATATCGACGAACATATAATCAACTTCGCCCCAGTTTACATCGGACCAGAACTGCTTGACAACACCGGCAATAACAGGACCGCGCCAGATAACAGGTGCAGTGTTATCCTCCAGAAGGAGGTTGACGGACATAACCTTAATGCCGTTGGCGCTTATCTTGGGCTCGATGCCCTTTTCGCTTGCCTCGGCGCGATCCTCGTTGAGACCGAACATTTTGGGCACAGAGGGACCGGTTATATCTGCGTCCAGAATAGCGGTATTAAAGCCGCAGCGGCGCATTTTGCAGGCCATAAGCGCGGTTACAAGGCTCTTGCCAACACCGCCCTTGCCGGAAACGACAGCAATAACATTTTTTACATTGGAATAAGCATTCATAGGCTCAATGAGACTCTGGGGAGCAGTGCGGGAAGCGCAGTCAGAGCCGCAGGTGGAGCAGTTATGGGTGCAATTTTCGGACATTTCTACATCTCCTAAGTTTCTGATTTTTACTGTATTATTATATCCCTAATCCCAAAGATGTCAACCTTAATCCGCTCTTTACCCAGCTCGGGAGATAGTGTATAATCTATTCAAATGAAAGGTGGACGGGACAATGGATTTTCGCGAAACAATAAAAAGCTATACTCCGCGCTGCGAACAGGAAGAAAAGGACAAGGACTTTTTTCTCCGGTTTATTGATGCTTACCCCGACTGTCTGCTCCGCAGCAACGATCTTGCCCATGTTACCGCATCCTCATGGGTCGTAAGCCCCGACAGAAAAAAGGCGCTTATGGTATATCACAATATTTATGACAGTTGGTCCTGGACCGGCGGTCACGCCGACGGAGAGAGTGACCTTGCCGCCCTTGCGCTCAGAGAGTTGAGGGAGGAAACGGGTCTTACTTCTCCCCGACTCCTCTCCCCCTCCCCTGTTTCCATTGAAATTCTCACCGTTGACGGACATATGAAGCGCGGTGAATATGTCCACTCACATCTTCACCTAAATGTCACATATCTTTTTGAAGCGGATGAGGAAGCGATCACAAGAATCAAGGAGGACGAAAACAGCGGCGTCGGCTGGTTCGGTATTGAGGAAATGTTCGGTGCCGTCAGTGAAAAATGGATGGCGGAAAATGTATATAAAAAATTGGTGGAGCGCTCTGCTCTGTAATATGCAAACTCCCCGAGGAAGTTCCTCGGGGAGTTTGCATTTAATACTTGAATTTGGGCTTAATTTTGGGGGGCATTTCCCAGCAGTGATGGTCGGTATGGAGAAGATGATGGCTCTTTTCGCCCAGAGGCGCTTTGAAATACTCCTCGTAAATAGCGAGAACATCGCTGTTTTCGTGGGAATAACGGATGGGTGCATCACTGTCAAGCTGCCAGAGCACATCGCCGCGCTCTTCAGCCAGTTCAAGGCCTTCGTGGATGGGCTGACCGCCGCCGCCTGCGCAGCCGCCGGGACAAGCCATAATCTCAACAAAGTCGAAGCTGGCGCGTCCTGCGCGGATATCACGCATAAGGAAGCGGGTGTTTCTAAGTCCGCTTACAACGGCAACTCTCACATCGCCCGCACCGGGAATGGAGAATGTTGCCTCCTTGCGTCCCTTGATACCGCGGACATCCTTGAATGCATCTGCAGGGGGATTTTCGCCTGTTATGAGATAATATGCGCTTCTCAAAGCCGCATCCATAACGCCGCCGGTTGCACCGAAAATAACGGCTGCACCGGTACCGCTGCCCAGAGGAGAATCAAAGGGAGTTTCGGGCAAATGCTCAATGGGCACATGCTCGCTGCGGAAGAGACGGTCCATTTCACGGGTGGTGAGGACAACATCAACATCGGGGTCTCCGCATGCGTCGTTCATCTGAGGCAGTGCGGCCTCGCTCTTTTTGGCAAGGCAGGGCATAATGGAAACCACAAACATCTTGTGGGGGTCTATACCCATTTTCTCAGCAAAATAGCTCTTTGCAACTGCGCCGAACATCTGCTGGGGACTCTTGGCGGTGGAAAGATTATCGGTGAACATAGGATACTGGCTCTTGATAAATCTTATCCAGCCGGGGCAACAGGAAGTGAACATGGGCCACTTATGCTCGTCCTTATGGGTAAAGCGCTCAATAAACTCGCTGCCTTCCTCCATAATGGTAAGGTCGGCGGTAAAATTGGTATCGAAAACATAGTCGAAGCCTACACGCTTGAGAGCGGAAACCATGCGCTCGGCGCTTGCAAACTCTCTGTCAACTCCAAGGCTCTCACCCCAGGCTGCGCGGACTGCGGGGGCAACCTGAACAACGGTTACCACCTCGGGATCGTGGATAGCAGCCATTACGCGGCTGGTATCATCACGCTCGCGAAGGGCTCCAACGGGACAATGGGTAATGCACTGACCGCAATAGGTGCATTCGGAGTTATCAAGGGCACGGTTATGGCTCACGTCAACAGTGGTGCGGGTACCGGTGCCGGATACGTCCCAGATATTAACGGTCTGTATTTTGTCGCAGACCTGAACGCAGCGCATGCACTTGATGCACTTGCTCTCATCACGGATAAGGGGCAGATTCTTATCCCATGCACGATGCTTTACATTCTTGTCATATGCAAGAGAACAGATGTTAAGGTCTCTTGCGGTGCTCTGAAGGGTGCAGTTTCCGTTTCTAACGCAGGAGGTGCACTCACTGTCATGCTGGGAAAGAATAAGCTGAATATTGGTGCGTCTTGCAGTACGGACGCGGGGGCTGTTGGTATTTACAACCATTCCCTCCGCAACCGCGTTATTGCAGCTTGTAACCAGACGGTCAACGCCCTCCACCTCAACAACGCAAAGACGGCAGGCGGCAATCTCATTGAGATCCTTGAGATAGCAAAGATGGGGAATCTCAATATGCAGAGATTTTGCAGCTTCCAGAATTGTGGTGCCTTCGGGAACGCTGACAGCAATATTATCTATTGTCAGATTTACCATTTTTCCTTGCGACCTCCTTTGAAGATTCCGTAGCCATAATGGTCGCAGCGCAGGCATCTGGAAGACTCCTGATATGCTGCGGGCCAGCTCATGCCGCATTCAATGCACTCAAAATCGTGCTTGCGCTCGCTTGCCTCACGCTCAAGGGTGTTGATGCGTCCATGGGGAGGCTTGTTTCCAATTCTGGGAGAGGGTATTTCCACATCGGTGGTGATGATATGGCGGTAGCCCAGATATTCGTCAATATTTGCAGCTGCAACCTTACCTGCAGCAATTGCACGGATAACGGTTGCGGGACCGGTTACACAGTCGCCGCCTGCGAAGAAGCCTTCAGTGTTCTTCAGCTGGCTGCTGGGAAGAGCGGAAATTGCTCCGCGCTCGATTTCGATATCAACATCCTCAAAGGCGTAGGTCTCAACACCCTGGCCAACTGCAACGATGATAACATCGGCAGGCATACGAACCTGCTCCTTGCCCTCGGCATTGCGGGGTCTGGGTCTTCCGTCGGCACCTATCTCGCCAATAATCTGGGGCTGAATCCAAAGGGCGGTGCAGTGGCCGTTCTCATCAACCTCAATGCGTTGAGGAGAAGAGAGCATGCAAAGCTCTGCGCCCTCGGCAATTGCCCCTTCGATTTCCTCATCAAGGGCGGTCATATCCTTCTGACGGCGTCTGTATACGCAGGATACCTTCTCGGCGCCAAGACGAATGGCACTTCTTACGCAGTCCATAGCAACGTTGCCGCCGCCGATGACAACAACCTTCTTGCCGGTGAAATCGGGCATCTCACCGTCACCTATGCCGCGAAGAAGCATTACGGCAGAGATAACTCCTTCGCTGTTCTCGCCCTCAATTCCGACCTTCTTGTCGGTGTGAGCGCCGATGGAGATATAAACGCTGTCAAACTGCTTTCTCAGTTCGTCATAGCGGATATCCTTGCCAATGTCAACTTCGGTTCTGACCTCGATGGGATCAGCGCCGGCGGAGAGTATGTAAGCGATTTCCTTATCCAGAATTTCTCTGGGCAAACGGTAGTTGGGAATACCGTAACGGAGCATTCCGCCAAGCTGCTTTCTCTTTTCGAACACAGTCACCTTATGGCCCATGACGGAGAGGAAGAAGGCTGCAGAAAGACCGCCGGGGCCGCCGCCCACAACGGCAACACGCTTTCCGGTTGCAGGGAAATGTCTCTTGGAGGCCTTATTATAATCCTGATTATCAACAGCGTAACGCTTGAGAGCGCGGATATTGATAGCGTTATCAACCATATTTCTGCGGCAGCGTGCCTCACAGGGATGCTCGCAGATATATGCGCAGGCGGAGGGGAAAGGATTATCCTTACGGATAAGGTTGACGGCATCGTCAAATCTTCCCTCGTGAACAAGAGCGATATAACCGGGAATATCAACTCCGGCGGGGCATAGAGCAACGCAGGGTACAGGATTTTCAAGGCTGCCAAGACAGCGCTTATTCAGAACATGCTCCATATAGTCGTCTCTGAAGCCGCGTACGCCGTTGAGAACAATACCTGCTGCCTCAATGCCGATGGCGCAGTCTGCGCTGGCAACGATGTTTTCAGCGGTTTTTTCGATAAGAGCGACAGTTTCGGGAGTTCCCTCTCCGTCCAGCACCTTGGTAATAAGGGTGCTGAGCTGGCTGAGACCAATTCGGCAGGGAACGCACTTACCGCAGGTCTGCGCCTGGCACATGGAAAGGAAGCTCAGTGCCATATCAACGGGGCAAAGTCCCGGAGGGCTGGCTGCTATACGGCGCTCGATATCGCGGTAAATACCGTCGACAACTGTTTGTGCCCTTGAGGGCGTATTGATATCAAGTCTGCTCATAGTTATTCACCTTCAGTTTCTTCTGTATTTTAAAAAGATGGCAAAAATGTACATATCTGCGTAAATTTTCTCATAGGGTCATTTTAATGTCAAGTGTTAAAAAATACACAGTCACCGCGCAGTTTTATTGCGAAATGTTGAAAATAACGCAATATCAAGCCATTCAGCTGATATTGCGTTACTGAAAAATTTATAAAATTTTAGCTATAAGCTCTGCAATCGGTATGTATGCGATAGGGAGAAAAATTGCGGGGAGCATATTGGCAACCTTTATTCGCTTGGGGCTAAGCTCCAGCATATTGATTCCCATACCAATGAGAATTACACCGCCTACGGCGCTCATCTCGCAGACAACCGCAGGGCTGAGATAGGGAGATATTACCCCTGCAAGGAGGGTGAGTCCTCCCTGAAAGACTAATATAAACAGGATGGAGAATGGCACGCCCAAGCCCATTGCAGCCGCAAACATCATGCTTGAAACAAAATCAAGTGCGCTCTTTGCGTAAATAATGCTGTTATCCCCGTTGATGCCCGCCTCGAAAGAACCCATAATGGTCATGCTGCCCACGCAGAAAACAACGCAGGCTGTTACAAAGCCCTCGGTGAAGCGGCCTGAGCCCTTCCCTTTCAGCAGCTTGCCCTTGATAAATTCTCCCGCGCCTTCAATTCCGTCATCAATACGGATTATCTCTCCAAGGAGTGTGCCAACAGCCATACAGATAATTATGCAGAGTATATCCGCTGTTCCTATTGCGCTTGTTATACCGATAAGCATAGTCACAAGGGCAAGGGCTCTTATTACTGCGCTTACCAGCTTCTCCTTTATAAACTTACGGAAAAGAATGCCGATAGCGCTTCCCAAAAGCACCGTCGCCATATTTACAAATACCGCTACCATATTTTTCATCTCTTTTTCGATTTAATATGTGCTTGATTTTACAGTTTCGGTACGAAAATGTCAATCCTGGGATTTGACAAAGCCACTCCCGGGATGGTATTATATGCAGGCAATAAAATATGCGGGTATGATGGAATTGGCAGACATGCAGGATTTAGGTTCCTGTGCGCAAGCGTTGGGGTTCAAGTCCCCATACCCGTACCAGAACTGGACATCGGTCTTTGCGTCAAGACCGATGTCCAGTTTCATTTTACAGCAGCCCTTGATTACACACTTTCTTGATACTATTTCTGTGGGATGGTCAAAGAGCGCTCACACACAGAGCCTTTCCCCGTATTGCCAATATCGCTAATGACAAATCGACAGATTTGTGATATGATTTTCATAGATGGATAGCTGTTTCTGCTAAAGCATTTCCAGGCACAGAACGGTCACCAAATCTTGTTGTTGAGGCGATTTTATGAAAAAAGCTTTTGCATGGAGTCTGATTCTCAGCATTACTCTCATGCTTTGCGCATGTACAGTCCCCCCCGCCACGGAGTCAGAGACCGGTAATATACAATCATCCGGGAAAGAAACAACAGCAACGGAATTAAGCGAAGAACTTCCAGAAGCTGTAACGCCAGCTGATTCAAGTCAGACAGCGGAAGATACAACAGAACCAGCGCAGGTAACTTCTCCCGAAGCCACGGCAGCGCCACAGCTGCAAGACTGGAAAAGAGCCTATTTGGAGTTTTTAGAAGGCGTAAATGATTATCATGTTGGCTTTGCACTGGTTTACATCGATGGTGATGACATTCCGGAGCTTTACCTGAACGGTGATTGTGAAGCCACAGGCGATGCTGTATGCACATATAAAAACGGCAAGGTGCTTGAAGAGCGCCTAAAGCGTATCTGGGGCGGCAGTTACATTCCCGGTGCCGGACTGGTGAAAAACACCAACGGCAACATGGGATACTACACTACAGATATTTACAGCCTCACAGCCAATGGGTTCACAGTCATTTGGAACGGACTTGAAACGCAGGAGGTCATTCCTCCGGCAAACGAAAACGAAGAGCCAACTATGATCATTTCCTTCTCCATAGGTGACCAAACCGTAAGCGAAGAAGAATACTATGCAGCCATCGAGGCGGTTTTCAATACATCGCAGGCTGTGCTTCTCCACGAAAATACTCTATCTTATGACGCTGTTCGGCAGTTGATTCTGGATAGCTGACAAACGAAAATGCCGCTATGCCCATTCCCGGAGCACAGCGGATGCTTCAGTTTGTATTAAAACAGCTCACTATTTTCAGATAAAAAACCGACAAGTTTCGACTTGTCGGTTTTTTCAACTTTATCTACTTTTTCGGGAATTGCAATCAGTCAAAATCGTCCTCCCGAAGCACTAAAGCTCCACTGCCTCGCCCACGCCATGTATTATTATGCTGCTCAATAAACGCCTTCTTGGAGCCAAAATGGTGCCATACATTCCACCCGGTCTGTCCCGCATGATTTTTATCCGGAACCAGTAGAACAGTGTCAACGAGATTTGACCTCTGTTCAGTATCTATCCCCTTTACACCGAACTAATACATGATATAATAAAAAATATGGGAGGTATGATTATGGAAAACAAAGCCGAAATGCAGCAGCTTTTGGAGCGCTTGGAAAAGTCGGGACAGCAGCAGGCGAAGTACGCAAAGCTTCAGTTTATTTTCTCTATATCAGCGGTGGCGATATGTCTTGTATTCGTCATACTGGCTTTAATGATACTCCCTCAGGCTCATGATATGGTGAGTCGTACCGAGGTTCTCCTTCAAAATCTGGAAACCGCGACTGAGAAGCTGGCAGAAACAGACCTTGATGCCATAATATCCAATGTTGATTCCCTCGTTTCAAATGTGGACTCTCTTGTATCCAATGCCGATTCCCTCGTATCCACCGGCCAAGGAGGTATGCAGGAAGCTCTGGAGGCCATTGAAAAAATCGATTTTGAAAAGCTCAATGACGCTATCGAGGGATTTTCCGCGGTAGTTGAGCCTCTAGCCAAATTCTTTAATATATTCGACCGATAATTGCTGGGCCGGCAAGCCTCGATTTGGGCTTGCCGGTCTTGCTCTAAACATTATGGCGGCGCATATTCCCTCGTATTGACAACCCTATTAAATTGACTTAAAAAGCTTGTTGTGATATACCATATATGTAAAGATATACACATTTCGGGAGTGTGGGCCGTGAAAAAGAAGTTAATGAAATTCATAAGAAAGTGCTTTGACAGCACCCTCGCGAAGGTCATTACATATGTTATCCTCATTATTATTATTTTCCATTTCTTTGGAGTTTTCGACAGCTTTGGTCAGTCCTTCTCCGAGATATTCCTCAGAATATTCGCTATATTCACCAGTGAGGATACCCTATCCGTATTTCTTGCCGGAATTTTTACAATAATCATTGCAATAATAGTAAAGCAGTTTGACGCCTATCTTGAGGAATCCAGCAAGATAAGCGATAACCACCACAAAGTTATCTCCTCCTACAGCGGCCACCCCAAAACCGATAAATCCGAAATCCTTGCCAAGAAAGATAACTTCTGCGATAAGGGCGGCGGCTTTATGGCTCTCCACAGCGAACACATAACTGTTTTCCGCGAGAACGATCTTAAAAACGAGGTTAAGGACAAGTATTCCAAGGAATATGCCATTGTGGAACAGGACAGAAAGTCCTTTGACCACGGCAGAGGCAAACTCTACCTTCCCTCTCTCAACGTTTTCTCCAATGTTCACGGCGACACCAGAATTATTTTTGAAGACAGCAAAGAAGGCCACCAGCTCCCCGATTTCGTTATGCAGAACGCGCTTAAGCTCCTTGCCGCGCATAAAAGCTCCAAGCGCTCCAACAACGGCACAGTCCGCCTCAACGACTTTTCTTATAACACAGCAAACAAAACCCTCACTCTGGATACTCAGCGCAGTATGTATTTCCATATGCTCATAACCAACCGCTGTATGGACTATGAGTTTGATGACGGGCTGACTATCAGAAACGTATACGAATACCGCAACAAGATCTCCCCTCTTCATAAATCCGTTTTCGGCAACCAGATCGGTATAAACGGCCTCATCCTTACCAGCGACGGCTATGTGCTTGTTGAAAAGCGCGACCAGAAAAAGATCACATGGAAAAATAAATACGCCCAGTCCATTTCCCTTGCCCTTAAAGTGTCTGATCTGAAATTGGGAAAAAGTGAGACCATTAACCCCACTCCCAAAGCCGCAAATATGCAGTTTAAGACCGTAATCGAAAAAACCGTTAAGGATAATTTCGGACTCGTTCCCGAGGACTACTTTGAATTTTCCGTAGAGGATAACTTCCTCGGCATTGCCCGCGATCTTCTTGAAGGCGGCAAGCCGAATATGTATTTTTACCTCACCACAAAGCATACTGCGGAAGATCTGAAAAAACTGCTGGAGAAAAATGCCGCCAGAACAGTGAGCGAAAACGGCATAAATCCCCTCCAGACCTCAAAGCTATCCTCTGACTATTACCTCATCCCCTATGAGGATATACGGGTTAACTTCAACTATGCAATGAAGGTTGACCGCCGCAGCGCACTATGGGTACGCAGACGCATCCACCCCCGCGACAGCCGCCTTCACTCCCTCATCGAATCCCTCCACCACCGCACAGGCAGGATTTTCAATCCAATCCTTACCCGCGAATGCGGCGAAGCGCTGCTGGTAACCGTGGCCTTCCTTGAGCTCTGCAAGGAGCGAATAGATGCCATCAAGAATAAGTAAAGGTGATAAAATGAATAACAAAATACTCGCCTTCGGAGAAATTATGCTCCGCCTCACCCCTCCCTCCCACGCTCTTATAAGCGAGACCCGCGCCTTTGATGCCTGCTACGGCGGCACCGAGTCCAATGTGATGGTCTGTCTCTCCTGTCTGGGACATAAAACCGAATATCTCACCGCTCTTCCCGCTGATGACCTTGGTGATGCCACTATACGACATCTTCGTTCCTACGGCGTTGAAACCGATCATATTATTCGCAGCGGTGACCGGATGGGTCTCTATTTTCTGGAGGAAGGACAGGGAGAGCGCGCAACCAAAGTCATATATATGCGCAAGGGCTCCGAGGCCTCCAAGCTGGACGAAAACGCATTCGATCCTGATGAAATATTCGCAGGCTGCTCTCTTTTCCATATAAGTGGAATTTCCTTCGCAATCTCCGAGGGAGCAAAGCGTCTCAGCTTTCAGCTTTTGAAGGAGGCAAAGCGCCGTTCAATTCCCGTAAGCTTTGACTTCAACTACCGTGGCAAGCTCTGGAGTACCGATGAAGCCGCAGAAGTTTATAAGGAAATAATTAACTATGTTGATATAGTCTTCTGCGCCGAAAAAGATCTCACCACCTTCCTTGGCACCACAAGAGAGCTATTCCACAGCCGGTTCGTCTCTCCCGTGCTCATAGTCCGTGAAAGACAGTGGCTCTCCGACAGCTGGTGCGCCGTTTCTCTCTATGCCTCCCGCAAAACCGAAGATGGCGTCAAGAGCTTCAGCATTGAAAACACGGAGTTTTCCGCATATGAGAAAATCGGCTCCGGCGATGCCTTCGCCGCCGGTGTACTCCATATTCTCTCCGATGATATGGGCGACCTCGAAAACGCTCTTCGTTGGGGTCTCGGCTGCTTTGTTCTCAAACATAGCCAACGTGGAGATGTCCTCAGCCAGAGCAAAAGCGCCATCGAAGCATATATTACCAACTTTTCAAAGGATGTGAGCAGATAAAATGAAACCCAAGATTTGTCTCAGCATTTCCAAACTGGACTCTGCTTTTGAAAAAATGTATGAAGAACTCAAAAAGTATGCGGACATTGATGTTGTTGGGCTTAATGGCTTTTCCCTTGAAGGTTATGACATTTTTATCGGCAAGAAGCTGAGCGCCGAAACTCTTGCCACTGCCGACCGCCTCAAGGCCGTTTTTGCGTACAAAACGGGCGTTGACGACTTCCCTCTCTCCGCCATGGATGAAATGGGTATCACACTCGTCAATTCCCATGTTGACGCCAAATATATTGCCGAATATTCCATCAGTCTCGGCATGAGTCTCCTCAACCGCATCACAGAAAGCGACAAGAAGCTTCGCAAGGGCATTTGGCGCGACAGTAAAAATCCCTATTGGACCAGTATCTTTGATGTTAAAATCGGTCTCCTCGGCTACGGTCATATTGGCAGGAGCATCAACAAGGTCCTCCGACATAACTTTATTGAGACCTACACCATTGACCGCGGTAAGGAATATGACGATATCCAGCTCGTTTCCTCTCTTGACGAGCTTTGCAAAAAGACAGACCTTATCGTTATCTCTTTGCCCAAAACCCCGGAGACCAACTGTCTGTTCGACGAGCGCCGCCTAAAGCTTATGAAGGATAAGTATATTGTCAATGTGGGCAGAAGCAACTGCATCGATCAGAAGGCTCTTTACGATGCCCTCAGCAGCGGCAATCTTGCAGGCGCAGCAATCGACACATGGGACTCCAAACCTAAGGATATGAACGAGCGTCTTATCCCCTATGAATACCCCTTTGAGACTCTCGATAATATTGTTCTCTCCCCCCATCAGGCAATGCAGGTTGAAGACGGACACGTGAGATATGTTTTCGACATTATTCTGAAGGTTATTGCATACATCACCGAGGGAAGTCTCTCCGATGTTGTTGACCTTACAAAAGGATATTAATAATCTATATATCACCCAACAAACAGGAACAGATGTTTTATGATTATGGGGCATTTCAAATTTCTAATTTAAAAATAAAAAAGAGGACGCAAAAAGCGTCCTCTTTTTTTAGCCTAATTTAGACAGCAGGTAGTTCATATCTTCCTGCATAGCAAAAATAATTGTAGAATCAGAATCTGACCAGGAGCCATCCGGTTCAAAGGGGAAAATATCAACGCTGACTCTTATGCTTCTTCCGGAAGCATCCTTAATGGCGCCGACTTCAATACCCTTCTGGCTTCCAAAATAGACCACAAACAGGCACTGTTCAGCATGTCCGGAAACTTTGCTGGAGAAAGTTACGCTGTAGCCATCCTTCTCTTCAACTTTAAGAGTAAGATATTCCTTCCATCTCGAGGGATAGTAAAGCTCACCATAAGGAGTGTCAATAGCCATATCTGTTCCGTCATCATCAGGGAGAACAGGCTCTTCCTGAGGTTCCTGCTGAGGAGGAATAAGCTCCAGTTCAGCCAAAATGTCATTCAGGCATTCCTGCATGGAGAAAACCACATTAACATCGCTGTCGCTCCATTCAGAACCGGGCTTGAACTCAACGCTTTCCACGTGAACAGGAACTTCCTTACCGTTGGCAGCAATCAGACCGATAGCGCCTTGCTCACTTCCGCCGAAACGAATAGTAAAGAGCTTTTGGGTCTTTCCGGAGAGAAACTCCGCATAGAATTCAACTGCATAGTCTTTTCCCTCTTTGGTTTCAACCCGAAGGAATCTTGCCCAATCCTCAGAGAAATTCAAAGTACCATAAGGTGTCTCTATGCTGGTATCCGCAGGCTCACGCTGATCCTTGGGAGGAGCTGTGGATTCCGGCTTGGGCTCTTCGCTTTCTGCGGGAGTCTCGGTAGGCTCATCCTCAGGCTCTGTGGGCTCGGTGGGTTCAGGGAACTCACTGGGCTCGGGGGATTGCTCGGGATCATTGGGATCAACGGGCTCAGAAGAGGGTTCGCTTATATCTGCAGAGGGCTCAGGGAGCTCAGAATCGGGTTCAGGCAATTGGGTGTTTCCAATTTCCACATCCGGATTTTCAGGAGTTTCCTCCGCACCCTTGTTGCCGCCGATAAATATAACAAGCAAAATACCGACAAGCACCAGCGCAGCAATCACTACTACCCAGGGCGAGAGCTTTTTCTCCTTTTTCTTTAAGTGTTTCATAGACTGTATCCTCAACAATAATTCTGACCGCTGCCGCAAGGGCAGCGGTCAGAACATAATTTAGAATTAGAAATAGTACTTGCCGTCAGTACCGAAGTCAAGAGCACCTACGACATCAATACCGTTTTTGTTGGTGGGCCAATACTTGCCGGTTGCCAGCTGACCGTTGGAGCGGACATAGATGTAGAACTTGCCGTCCTCATCTTCAAGTTCAAGCAGACCTGCGCAATAGGCAAGCTTTCCGTCCACATAATAGTAGCCGTCAACAATGCCATTTGCCTCTTCACCCTTGAACTCAGGATTGAGCATAACGCCATTCTCATCGAAAGTATAAGCCTTTGCAATAACGCCGGAATCGCCAACATTGGTGATCCAGTACTCGCGGTTGTTTACGACCTCGCCGTTGGACTTGACATAGTAGTAATCACCGTCGATCTCAATTACGCCCTTATTGTAAGCGATGCTATTGTTCTCGTAGTAGTAAAGGCTATTATTTTCGGAAACAATACCGTTCAGATCTTCGACCAGAATACCGTATTCATTGAATTGGCACTTTGTACCTGCATCAACGGGAGCATCAGGATGATTTACAGTGGTCACGTAGTAAGCGCCGGTGGCAAGTGCGCCGTTGGAGCGAACATAGATCCAGACATCATCCTCGAAAAGCTTTTCGCCATCTGCACCGTACCAGGTGCCCTCGAAGCTGGTGAGACCCAGATTATAAGCCTTTACGCCGTCCACGTAGCAGTACCATGCGCCGTTTTCGAAGTATACGCCGTTCTTAGTAGTAGGCACGGGGTTAACCATGAAGCCGTTCTCATCGAACATATACATACCGTGAACAACATTCAGGTCGTTTGCGGGAACGTAGTATTCATAATTAACAACCAGCTCGCCGTTGGTGCGAACGTAGATATAATTCTCGCCAACCTTGGTCAGGCCATTGCCAACCATCAGTTCAGCATCTTCGTAATAACGCTTGGTGCCGTTGGACATATCAACGATACCATTGTTCTCAATGAGCTTGCCGTCATCGGCGAAGGTGTAGATGCCGCCAAGGTGAACTTCGCGTTCGGTAGTCTTGCGGGTAACATAAACATCGCCGGTCTGCATAACGTTCATGCCGTAATCTTCGTCGCCAAGGAAGTAATAGTAATCCTCTCCAACCTTCACGAGACCGACATGCCAATCCACCATACCATTGACAGCGTAGGAGCTGGGATCTGCCTCAGAGGGAACGATACCGGTGAAGCTGCTCTGGAACTTGCCGTTTTCGTCAAAGAGGAAGACTGCGCTCTCAGCATTGACGAAGGTCTTGCCCTTGCCTGCTGCGTAGGTAAGATCCTCTGCATTGGGAGCATAGGTTACACCGTTGATAGCTTCGGTGGGATAAGGAACGCGCTTCAGGCCTTCGGCGCGGAAGCCGGTTTCGGTGTCCAGATAATACCAGTCATCACCGATCTTGGTCCAGCCGGTCTTCTGCTCTTTATCGTGAATCACGTAAACTGCGCCTTCATATACGCTACCGGAGTAGTATAAATTCCAACCGGTGAAGTAATAGATTGCACTAACCTCGAGGTCCTCAGCAGGCATTGTCTCAGGACACTCAAACCATTCCTTAAATTCGTACAAGCTGCCGTCATCTTCAGTATAGGAATTCAGCTCAGGCAGATAATCGGCAACCGCAGCACCGAAGGGTATGGAAATCACAACCTCTTTATATATGCCGTCGTCGTCGAAGTAGCCGGCGGTCAGAGTGAAGGTCTCTACAACACGGCATGCACACTCATGCTTATCATTTTTGAAGTTGTGTGCTTCGGAAGGAACAAGTGTCTTTTTGCATACATCGCAGCTTACGCTGTGATTGCCATCCTCAAGATCGGTGTAGACAAGCTCGTGGTCTGCATCAGGACGGGTAGTCACTCCGCAGAACTTGCAGTTCTTATCGCAGTCGTAAGTGTAGCTGTGGTCTGCATCAGGACGGGTAGGTTCTCCGCAGAACTTGCAGTTCTTATCGCAGTTGTATGTGTAGCTGTGGTCTGCATCAGGACGGGTAGGTTCACCGCAGACCTTGCAGTTCTTGTCGCAGTCGTTATCGTAAACGTGGTCTGCGGGAGTACGAGGTGCATTACATACGTTGCACTCTGCGTCGCATGCGTTATCGTAAACGTGGTCTGCAGGAGTACGGGTTGCTCCGCATTCGTTGCAATCTGCGTCGCATGCGTTATTGTAGACATGGTCTGCAGGAGTACGGGTTGCTCCGCATACGTTGCAATCTGCGTCGCATGCGTTATCATAGACGTGATCGCTTACTTCACGTGCATCGCCGCAAATGTCGCAATCTGCATCACAGGCGTTTTTGTAGCTATGTTCTACGGTTGCGGGCATATCAACTTCGCAGTATACGCACTTGCCGTCAAGGCAGGGATGGTCTGCATCGCTTACATGCTTAGCTTCGGGACGGGTAGTCACTCCGCAGAACTTGCAGTTCTTATCGCAGTCGTAAGTGTAGCTGTGGTCTGCATCAGGACGGGTAGGTTCACCGCAGATCTTGCAGTTCTTGTCGCAGTCGTTGTCGTAAACGTGGTCTGCGGGAGTGCGGATTACTCCGCATTCGTTGCAATCTGCGTCGCAGGCGTTGTCATAGGTATGGTTGCCGGTTGCACCGGGAAGATCCTCGGTCCAATACTGGGTATGAGCCCAATCTTCCTCAAAGGTAGCAGTGTGCTTAGTCTGACCTGCTTCGCCGCAGGTGGGATCGGCGATCTGCTCGGAGGTAATAGTTGCGTTTATGGTTTCCGTCTTTTTGCATGCTTCGATCTGGCATACGCGCGTTGCCTGATAATAACTATTGTCAGAATTCCAGCCGTAAGTAGGAGTGCCCCAATTATGAGCATCGGGATTAACAGGGATGGTGTTGTAGATTTTGTCGAAGGCGTATCCACAGGAACAAAAGGTGGACACCACTTCCGTGCCCTCCTCGGTGCACGTGGGTTCCTTGGTATTGGTAGTGGTCTTGCTGGGATCTGCGGTATGTACGGGAGTCTCACCGGTCAGAGCAGCCAGAGTGGTTACATTCTTGTTTGCGTCGAAGTAAGTATCGCATACATCGCAGAAGTAGTGAGCAGCAACAGCAGCCTTCAGCTCATCTTCATTATGGACAGCTTCGGTAGCGGGAATCAGATTGCCGTAGGTGTGACCGGCAAGAACGCCATACTCAGCCTCGCAGTAGACGCACTTTGCCTTTGCAGCGCAGGTTGCAGTACCGCCGGAACAGTCCTCATTTTCCTTAACAGTAACACCGCAGCCTTCAGCAGTGCAAACGATATTATGAGTGCCGTTGTTGTTGGCGACATACTTGGTGTTCTCGTGAGTGCAGGCAGGTGCAGGATCCTTAATAGTGACGGTGGTGGTGTGAGTCCAGTTTCCCTTATAGCCATCGTGACCTGCGGAGTCTTCGAACATTTTGAACTCTACAGTGCCTGCTTTCTTTGCAGTGAAGTCAATGATAACATAAGCTTCGCTGGCATCGTAAGCATACTCTCTACCGCTTGCAACAACTAAACCAACATGTCCGTCTCTGTTAGCCTCTTCTTTAGAAGACCATTCACTAAGATAGGTATATCTGGGTCTAGAGTTAGCATCATAATATACCAAGCCAAAATAATAATCATCAATAAGATCTACAGCAGCCAATTCTTTATCAAAATCGAAGCCGAATGCCACAGAAGATACAGTCAAATCATTAAGACCGATGGTAACTGTAAAAGTATCGCCAACATTTACTTCTGTTTTATCAACAGAGAGAACTACGTTGGTAGCGCCTCCTGCTGCCATGGCAGAAAAGGGACAAAGGGAAACTACCATAACGATTGTAAGCAGCAGTGCAATCAATCTTTTCATATGTTTATCCTCCTATAGTCAATTTACAGGCCATTCTTTGATAATGCCTGCAACATAACGTGCATGAGTAGTCAAATCTTCGGCAGAAATATCGCCATCGCCATCCACGTCAGCATTTTCAAGTGCCTGACCGGTTAGATGTTCAATACCTGCAACATGGCGAGCCAAGAGAGTCAGGTCTGCCGCATCTACTTCATTACTATTGTCGAAGTCGCCAAGCATGCCCTGTGCTTCTTCCTCGAAACAGGCAAAGTATATTGCTTCAGTGGTGACCTCGGGAAGTTCAGCGGTGGTATCATACTCGGGAACATTGTCTTCGTTGGTGCTCCATCCGATAAACTTGTAGCCAGTCTTTTCAGGGTCAACGCCACTGTTATATACAGGCTTTGCGCCTATGCATACTTCCTGAGGTGCGACAACACCATCCACACTCCAAGTAATCTCCAATGTGTGGGGTTTACTCTCTTCGTAGAAATACCAGTTACCGCAAACTGCGCAGTATTTATACTGTGTAGCCGGGGCAGAACCTATAGTGGTAAGATAACTGCCATCCCCATTAAGCAGCTGGGCAGACACCATGGGAATAAAGGCATATTCAATCGTATCACTCTTCTGAAGGGGCTGCATAGTGATAATGTCGCAACCGTAACCGCTATTCATGACCAGATTACCGGTACCGCCGGAAGAGATAACGGCTGCACCGCCACCGCTGATAACAATATTACCGCTGGTAGCGAATTCGATGAGATCCATATCAACCGTGGTGTAAATGAAACCATCGGTGATAAGGAGACCGTTGATATCCACAACTGCATCC
Organism: Oscillospiraceae bacterium; assembly: GCA_045595025.1. Taxonomy (GTDB): domain Bacteria; phylum Bacillota; class Clostridia; order Oscillospirales; family Oscillospiraceae; genus SIG459. Next base: position 63,970 of record JAZNZR010000112.1, read on the forward strand.
ACCAGACTTGCTTCCGTTCTAAAGGATTCTCCTCTGCTGGGAGAATATTTAACGGGCTGCAAACGTTTGAGACCGCCGGGACTGGTATAGACAAATTTCACATCAACAGGCTCCATATTTTCGTTATAGGCTCTATACCACTGATCCTTATCATAGACGATCAGATTGTTAGATCCGGTATAATGAACATATTCTCCATCTTCATTTTTCAGGGGCTCTGCAGATTTGATGTTCAAAGTTGCGCTCTTTGTTATATTAAGTTCGGAACCGGGAAGCAGTGCCAAAGACTGATTCAGATAAGTAGTGCCGGAGTTAATATTGATGGTCATATTGCTGTTGATAGGCAGAACGAAGGTCTGAGTATCAATAGCGGTGCCTCCAAGTTCAAGTCCCATAGGATCAATGGAACCGCCACCATAAACATCAATCACAAGACGGTCAGTATTGGGATCGTATGTCTTAGTCACACATCCACCAACTCCGGGCTTAAACATCGAAATTCCACTGTTGCCAATGAACTTGACGGAGGTACTTAACACTTTTTCCTGCAAATAGATAGAGCCCCAAACATATTCGGTAGCGCCATACATAAAGGTGGTGGGAACTTCTATATTCTGTACATAATACTGAGACATGGGGAATACGAGGAAGCTGGTAGCCAGACCCAATGTATAGTTACCGCCGCGGAAGTCGGTAAACTGGAAATTCTCGTGAGCCTCGCCACCGTCCTGGACAGTTACAGTACCGCCGCCGTAGATATAACCCCAGCAGTAGAGCTTACCGCCATTAGCAACGGTGATGTTAGCGCCTTCCTTCATCTCGATCATACCCAAATCGCCGGAGGGGCTGCCTGCAGTGAGGAAAGGACCGGAGGAATGTCTGCCGCCAACGTTAAGGGAACCCTTAATTGTAAGCTTGGAGCCCTCGGTCATGGTCAAAGTGCGGTAAGCGCGGGGTTCCTCCCAAGCTTTATTCTCCCATAAGCTGTCGCTCAGCTTAACGGCAATGGAGGTTGCCTCGGTGTGCACGGAATCCGCATCATCATAGGGAATCAGCAGAGTGTTGCCGACAGAAATTGTATACTCGCCGGAGATAACTGCATCGTTCATCAGAACGATGGTTTTGACAGGGCTATTCTTGGCATAGGTATCAGCCGCAGCCAGATCCTGGAATCTTCTTTCGCCAACACGAAAGACGGAAACAGTATCCGCAATGAACACGGGGTATATGGTGGCGTTGCCGCTGGCAGTAATCACAGCCTCAGCCTTGTGAGATATGTACTCGCTGCCATTATACCAGCCGAAGAACTGGTAACCTTCAGCGGGAGTTGCTGCGACATTATACTCAGTGCCGGAAGATACCGCATTGGAGATCTCCTCGGTGATTGCGACGCCATCAACAGTGTAGCTGCCGTTCTCAGCGGGAGTGAATGTTACAGTAGCATTGCCCGTGGACAGAGTTATGTTTTTGATTTCGAGAGTTGTGGTAGTGCCAGGAGCAAAATACTGATCATCAGGGACATGGGAGATTACAGAAATGGTGTAGGACTCACCAGCACCCAATTCCTTCTCAAAGTTATACGCGACCGTGTTGCCCTCAGCATCAAAAACTCTGGCATCATATTCGCTTTCATTAGTAATACTATATTCAAATCGCAGGGTTGCAGATACTTCCAACACATTCGTAAAAGTAAGCTTAGCACCGATTTGGTCGACATCGTTTGGGGTAAGTCCGGCAACTATATGAGAGCCATTTCCTTCCCAGACAATATCACCAGCCTCATCACGAAAACCATCATAGTCCCAAGCCATCGTCTCGCTGTGAGAAACAGACAAACCGTTGACTGAAAGACCCGTAAGCTCAGTTTCAGCCGCGTAGACAGCGGGTACCAAGCCCAGAATCATAATGAAAACAAGCACAAAAGCAAGCGCACGTTTCATATTCAGATATCATTCCTTTCTTAATACATCCTGTAGTGCACAAAGCATTGCAGGACAAAATAGAGTATACATCTTCACAATAAATCAAAATAATGATACCTCTATTACCCGCAAAAGTCAATGCGAATTTACAAAAAAATTCCGACCTTTGCCAAAAATTGGCAAAGGTCGGAATTGTTATTTTTTTAATTTTTTCAGGCATATTTAGGGCTCAGGAATTTTCGGTTTCTTCGCCTTGTTCAGCGTCCTCTGATCCTATCCCCTGTTCCCATTCAGTGATGATTCTGGCAACATACCGTGCATGAATAGTCATGTCGGTGGCATCCACATCACCGTCAAGGTCGACGTCTGCATTTTTAAGTGCCACGCCGGTCAGAAGTTCAATGCCTGCAACATGGCGAGCCATAAGAGTCAGGTCGGCAGCATCAACATCGCCATCCAGATCCAGGTCACCCAACAGCACAGACTTTCCGCATTCATCGCAGTAATTATTGCTGTCGGAGTCCTTATGACCGTCTGCACAAGGATCGGTATCGATCCAGACAAGGTTAATGGGTGACAAACCGGTGACAAAGAACTTGAGATATTCCTTGCCATCCTCACCTACGAAGCCGCTTACCTCGGGATATTCCACATCACCAATGGTCTTGCCAAATGCGTCGCTGGTGAACATATGAGCCACGAAGAAGACATAGCGTGTAAGATTGGTTCCCTCGGGTACAGGCATAACAATCTCCAGTTTTCCGTTCTCGGGGAAATGTCTCTTATCCGCCTTGAACCAGTTTTCCTCGTCGGTCGAGTACATCAGAGTCACATCGAGAACCTTAGACTGAGCATCATCAGCGTCCAAGCCCTTTTCGTTAAGCTGTGCCTCGTACTTAGCGGTAACCATATCGGTCATAGCATTTTCCAGTTCCACGACTGTGTCATAGCTGGGGACAATGGTTTCCGGAATAGTATTGTCAGCATAGCTCTCCTGCTCAATCTTGGAAAAGAGCATAGGAATGGTGCAAGCTGTGCGCTCCAGCTCCTCTTCGCAGTTTATGCAATAGACAACGGAGTCATAAGAACCGGCAGAAGAAACTGTGGCGTTGACCACATTTTCCATAACAGGTGTAGCAGGGTTATGACCGGAGGAAGATATAGTCTCCCGATGTTCTGCACCGCATGCACAAGCACGAATTACATAGCCATCGTCTACGCATGTAGCTTCACTACGTTCTTTCTCGATATTGTAGTTGTGAACACCGTAGATATATTGGCCGTAACCATTATCAACAGTATGGTGAGAATCGTCGCAGTATTCGGTTACATCCTTGGAGAATGTACCGCCGTTGACGGTCATACCGCTGTCTGCAAACAGGTCGCAGGACTCATATTCACCGGTGGCATCATAAGCAGCAGTGGTGAAAGTGCCGCCGCGGATCTCGGTTGTTCCGGCAAAGTTATTGACACAGCAGTACTGTCCGGTAAAGCTGCCGTTTTCAACAACTGTAGTACCCCAGTTGCCTATCAGGTAGTCACTGTCACCGACAACAGAGAATGTGCCGCCGGATACTGTCAGTTTTCCGGAGTCGCTAACGCCAATGCCGTACAGACCTGTCGTCTTAAACGCGCCGCTCAGGATAGTCAGGTCGCCCTTTACAACAAGGCCGTAGTTATCAGAAACAGAAGCTATAGTTACGGTATGTCCGTCAAAGCTCCACTTCTGAGCACTTTCCACGATGAGCTTCTCGCTCATTGTAACATCCTGCAGCAGAACGATGGTTTCGCCATCCTTGGCTGCTGCAACAGCCTGAGCCAGAGTCTCAAATTTGGTGGTGCCTATCACAGCAACGGCAATCTTCTGGGTGCCGTCACCGTTTTCCACATATTCTGCGCCGCAAGCGCAGGTATAGGTGGTGTAGCCATCGGCCTCAAAGGTAGGTTCAGTATAAACAGGGATATAATTGTGGGCACCGTAGACATATCGGTCAGAACCGTTATCAACAGTATGGTGTGATTCGTCGCAGTATTCGGTAACATCCTTGGAGAATGTACCGCCGTTGACGGTCATACCGCTGTCTGCAAACAGGTCGCAGGACTCATATTCACCGGTGGCATCATAAGCATCAGTGGTGAAAGTGCCTCCGCGGATTTCGGTAGTGCCGGCAAAGTTGTTGACGCAGCAGTACTGACCGTTGAAGGTACCGCCGGCAATTTCGGTACGTCCCCAGTTGCCTATCAGGTAGTCATTGGCACCGATATAGGAGAAGGAACCGTCATTCACGGTAAGTTTTCCGGCGTCGCTAACGCCAATGCCGTACATACCTGTCGTCTTAAACGCGCCGCTCAGGATAGTCAGGTCGCCCTTTACAACAAGACCGTAGTTATCAGGAACGGAAGCAAGGGTCAGGGTGTGTCCATTGAAGTCCCATTTCTGAGTAGTTTCCACGGTGAGCTTTTCGCTCATGGTAACATCCTTCAGCAGAACAACGACGTCGCCATCCTTGGCTGCTGCGACAGCCTGAGCCAGAGTCTCATATCGGACAGAGCCGATGCTGGCAGCAGGAATAAGCCTGGTTCCCTCATGAATCTGGATATATCCTGCACCGCAGGCACAGGTATGAGTTGTGTATGCATCACTATCAAAAGTGGGTGCAGTATATACAGACTCATAGTTATGGGCACCGTAAGAGAATGTGCCGTTCAAATCCTCGTCCAGGGTATGATAGCCATCAATACAGTATTCGGTAACATTCTTGGAGAATGTGCCGCCGCTGACGGTCATACCGCTGTCTGCAAACAGGTCGCAGGACTCATATTCGCCGGTGCTGTCATAATCGTCAGTGGTGAAGGTGCCGCCGCGGATCTCGGTAGTACCGGCAAAGTTGTTTACGCAGCAGTATTGACCCTCAAAAGTACCATTTTCGATAACTGTAGTACCCCAGTTGCCTATAAGATAGTCATTATCGCCGGCAACAGAGAAGGAACCGCCGTTCACAGTAAGCTTTCCGGTAACGCCAATGCCGTACCAACCCTTGACCACAAACTTACCGCTGTCAATGGTCAGGTCGCCCTTGATAACCAAGCTGTAGTTGTCGCCGCCGCCGGAGAATGTGGCAACATAATCGCCAAAGCTCCACTTCTGAGCAGTTGCCACGGTGAGTTTTTCGGTTACGGATACATTCCTCAGGAGAATAACGGTATCGCCATCCTTGGCAACTGCAACAGCTTCTGCCAGAGTAGCGTAATTAATGCCGTTAACCTGAGCTTCGCCTCCGACTACACCGCAGACACAGCTAAGGTTGCCTTCATCAAAGACGTGGTCTGCTTCATCGGACTTAGCTCCGCAGGCACATTCGTGCCAGTGCTTATTCTTGTCAGATGTCCATTCCTCGGAAAAGACGTGGTCGCTGATGCCATCTTTACCGCAAGTATCGCACTTATGGTCGGCGTCATCGCCGTCTGCATGAGTTGCTTCGTCAGACTTTTCGCCGCAGGCACATTCATGCCAGTGGTTGGTCTCATTGGTCTTCCACTCGGTGCCGTAGCTATGACCCTTTGCTGCTACTTCATCAGAAGTGTAGCTGTGCTCGCAGACGGAACAGGTATGGGTAGTATAGCCCTTATCCACACAGGTGGGCTCAGTTACAACGGAGCTATAGCTATGACCAAGCTTTGCGGTAGTCTCGATGGTGGTCTTATCCTCTGCCCAAGTCTCTGTAAAGTCTGCAGTATAGGTAGTCTCACCGTCTTCGGTGCAGGTTGCCGCCTTGGTATCAACGGTGATCTCAGCAGTTGCAGTCTGAGTATCGCCGCAGGAGCACTTACGGGTTGCGACATAGGATTCCTTGCCGTCACCGGCATAGGTGGGTTCGCCGTAGCTATGACCCTTTGCTGCTACTTCATCAGAAGTGTAGCTGTGCTCGCAGACGGAACAGGTATGGGTAGTA
>JAZNZR010000113.1:0-7331 GCA_045595025.1 Oscillospiraceae bacterium
CCGGGAATAGCGCGGACACGGCGCAGGAGCTTTAGGTATTCGCTGTGGTCGGGGTCGAGGTTGGGGCAGGGCGTGGGGGCAAGGCAGTTTCTCTTGCACATGCCGTCTTTGAGCTGCTTCTGGCAGCTGGGATGGCGGAAGTTGGCGGTGGGGCCGCCGATGTCGCTGACGTAGCCCTTGAAGTCGGGGCAGCGGGTGAACTCCTCCACCTCGCGCACCACGGATTCTATGCTGCGGCTTGTAACCATTCTTCCGTGATGGAAGGCAAGAGCGCAGAAGTTGCAGCCGCCGAAGCAGCCTCGGTTATGGGTGACGGAAAAGCGCACTTCCTCGATGGCGGGAACGCCTCCCTGCTCATCATACATGGGATGATACCAGCGGGTATAGGGGAACTCCGCCACCTTGTCCAAGCCCTTGCTGTCCAAAGGCAGCTGAGGCGGATTTACCACCAGAGTTCTGTCCCCGTGGTTCTGCAAAAGGGCTCTGCCCCGTATGGGGTCGTGCTCGTCATATTCCGTTTTTGTTGCCTGAGCGTAAAAACGGGGGGATTCGCAGCAATCATCAAAGCTGGGCAGTTCAAGAGCCTCGAAGGGGCAGTCCTCCGGAGTTTTTGTCATATACGCGGTGCCGCGCACTCCCTTTATCTCGGAAACGGGAGTTTTTTTCTTCAGCGCGGCGGCAATTTCCAAGGTGGCGCGCTCGCCCATGCCGTACACCAGCAAATCGGCGCCGGAATCCACCAGCACGCTGCGGCGAACCTTATCGTCCCAATAGTCATAGTGGGCGAAGCGGCGCAGGCTGGCCTCCAGACCGCCTATGATAATGGGTGTGTCGGGGAAGGCCTCCCTTGCTCTGTTGGCATAGACAATGCTCGCCCTGTCGGGACGCAGACCCATTTTCTTGCCGGGGGAATAGAAGTCCTCGCTGCGGCGCTTTTTGGCGGCAGTGTAGTGGGCAACCATGCTGTCCAGATTGCCCGCAGATATCATAACACCCAGTTTGGGGCGACCCATGGCGAGAAAATCCTCGGCGCTGTGCCAGTCCGGCTGGGCGAGAAAAGCCACACGGTAGCCTGCGTCTTCAAGCAAACGGGCTATAAGGGCGCTGCCGAAGGTGGGGTGATCCACATAGGCATCACCGCTGACGATGAGAAAGTCATACCACCACCAGCCCCGGGAAATCATATCGTCTTTTGAAACGGGGAGAAAATCAAGATTTGTCATATCAGTGTCATCCTTTATGTTTGAAGGAGTTGTTCAATCGGGATTTAATTGGGTAGAGAAAAGAATATGGCCGCCGGAGGCAACAATCCCTCCGTCTCGGCTAAAGCCGAACCACCTCCCTTTACACAAGGGAGGCTTTGGCGGCGCGCCCGGTGGTCGCGCCCTACGGAAAGTGCGTTCGTAGGGGACGGCGTCCTCGACGTCCCTTCACTTCCCTCCTCGCGGCATAGCCGCTCCGGTCGGTGGCTAAAAACATGCCACCGGCATGTTTTCTTAACGCCCCGACCCCAAGGGGAAGGCTTTAATGGCGCAGCGCACCATAAAATATAACGAGGTATTATCTCCGTGGCGCCGAACAGGCGCCTCGAGGCAGCAGCGTTCTGAGCGGAAAACGAGGGAAGCACACTAAGGTTTAGGCGCTTATTATGTGGCACGATGCCATTTCCACCTCCGCACCGAGGGGAGTTTCCAAAGAGGGGGGAACAGGTCGGTCTTAATAACTTCCCTCCTCGCGGCATAGCCGCTGCGGTCTTGGCTAAAAATGTGCCACCGGCACATTTTCTTAACGCCCCGACTTTCCATATTCTTTTCGGCCACACGAAAAGAATATGGCCGTCGGAGACACAAACCTCTCCGACGCGGCTTGCGCCGCGCCACCTCCCCTGGTAGGGGAGGCGTTAAAGGGGCAATGTTTCACATCCACTCAATTTCTCCGAAGTACCAGCCGCTTACGCCTTTGTGCTTCACGAAATAGCCCCGGCTCGTCTCCTCCACAACGGAGACCCTGTCTCCCGCTTTCAGGGGCAGAACATAGTCGGTGCAGTCGTTCACATCGCAGCACTTTCCCTTGCCGAAAAGATATTTCGTAAGGACATCCATTTCATAGCCCGTGCGGACATGGCGGCAGCGGGAAAACTCCTCTCCCCGCTCCAGAACCTCCACATAGGCATCACCCCAGCGTATGTACCAGCTTTTGCCGGAAGCATTCTGGTCTTCCAGCACACGGGCTGTGGGAAAGCTGTCGTAGGCAAGGAAGGAGAAATCGAAACTGCCCGCCTCCGGTATTATGAGGGCATTGAGCTGCCCGTCATCTTTAAGCACACAGCCGCCGTCTATGGAAATTATCTTCTTTTCATAATCGAACACGGGATTTGCCTCTACGGTGTCCCCGTGATAGAGCATCACGGGCCAGTGACCCACGATTGTCCAGCGCTTTTGAGCCTCGGCACACTCCATAAAGCGGTCATATTTCATATAATTCCAGGCGTCACCGCCGGTAGGGGGTATGCCGCCATGGACAAAAACATAGTCCCCGGTGTCTATGAGGGTTGGGAGAGAGCGGAGAAATTCCACCTCCCGTGGGTATTCGGCAAAAACTCTGCTGCGGAAGGCCTCATAATCCATGGTGGGAGAAAACTCTATGCCCATCTCCTCGCACATCTGTCGGGCAAGGGAATAGGGTTTGCGCTCCATATAAGGCAGCACCGTTGCCGCTCCCTCCCCCATATCTCCGTCAAAAAGGGGCGCCCAGATATCGCAGTTGCCGCAGAGGGTATATACGCTGTGGCTCTCGCTGAGAGCCATTATATAACGGAGGGTATCCAGACTTCGGGGACCTTTTTCCACAAAATCCCCCAAAATGAAGAGAATATCAGACTCATCAAAGCGCAGCATATCCAGCAATCCCTCCAGATAGGGGAGATTGCCGTGGATATCCGATATGGCAATTATCCGTCTGCCCTTTGGCAGATCCAGCTGCACTATACGCTCTTTCATCTTATATAGACTTTTCCATCACATCAAGCGCTCCGAAGCAGCCTTCGGAAGAGCCGATTTTCTTAAAGCCGTTTTCGGTATAAAACTTCACGGCGGCGGTATTTTCGGGGAAAACGCTGAGGCGGATGCTCTTATAGCCCAGACGGCGGAAAACGCTGACCGCGTGACCTAAAAGCTGAACGCCCAGAAGACTGCGGCGGTGAGCCTCCTTGACGCAGCAAAGACATATCCAGCCGTAGCCTCCGTCCCTGCCCCGGCGGGTATCAAGCTCCGTGAGTCCCACTGTCTCCTCGCCCCTCATAATGACGGCGATGGAGCGGGGGTCTTCCTCATAGTGGCGGCGGGCAGAAGCGAGATAGAACTCCGGTTCAAAGCCCTCAAGGCTGCCGTGGACAGCCCTCCATGCTTCGGAATAAAAATCCAGATACATTTCCGGCTGCTCATTGGGGTCAAGAAGGCAAAATCTCACATTGTCCGCATCGTGGAGTCCGGGCTTGCGCCACCATTTCTGGCGGGCAAAGGTGCTGAGCTCGCCCTCAAGATGGCTTGCATCGTTATAAAAAACAACCTTTATCTCCTCTCCCTCCACCTCAAGAAGGCTGACGGCGGTGTTGTCCCCGTGGGGAATGCTGCGGATTTTGTCTGAGGGCACGCCAAAGATATGGCTGAGAAGGGTGCGGATGGCCATGCCGTGGCTCACGCAGGCTATGGTCTGCCCATCGTGGGCGGCAGCAAGGCGCAAAATGGCGGAAACCATACGCTTTTTCAGCCCGGAAAAGCTCTCCGAGCCGGGAGCGCTCCAAGCCTCCGGGTCATCGTTGAAGGCGGTCATTGCCTCGGGGTAATCATAGCTGAGGTTGCCCCAGGGCACATCCTCCCACTGGCCAAGGCAGACCTCACGAAGCATAGGCTCAAGATTCAGCTTCAAATCGTGATGTTTGGTGATTGCCCCTGCGGTAATTTGGGTGCGGCGCAGATCGCTGGAATAAAGGGCATCCAGATGAACATCTTTAAAGCGCTCGGCAAGAGCTGCTATCTGGCGGTGACCCTTTGCGGTTATATCGGCCTCATAATGGCCCTGAGCACGGCGGTAGAGATTGCCCTCCGCCTCACCGTGGCGTATAAGATAAATTCTGGTCATATGTTCCTCCGTAGAAGTGGCTCAAAGCCCCCTCTATTGACTGAAAATTATGGGCGGGGTATAATAAATTATTGTATCGTATTTTATCTCAATTAACAAGTTCTTTTGGAGGCGGCATTGAAAGCAAAACTTCCCCCTTCCCTTCCCAGGCGCGGAGTTATAATCTCCGGCGCCCACGGCATGGGCAATATAGGCGACGAAGCGGCTCTCAGCGGAATTTTGTCCGATTTGAGAAGCCTTGACCCTTCCATGCCTATTTGCGTCCTGAGCCGTAGTCCAAAGGAAACCGCCGCAAGACACGGGGTAAATTCCCTTTACAGCTTCAATCTTCCCGCTCTTTGGCGCGCTCTCGGAAAAAGCGCCCTTTTCATAAGCGGCGGCGGCACCCTTATTCAGGATGTCAGCTCCACCCGCAGCCTTCTTTATTACCTTCTCTGCCTCCGTCTTGCAAAAAAACGCCGCTGCGCAGTTATGATGTACGGCTGCGGAATTGGTCCTGTCTGCAAAAAGGCTAATCGGAGAGCTGCCGCAAAGCTCATAGACCGCTGTGTGGACGCCATCACCCTTCGGGACGGGGATTCCCTTTATGAGCTGAAGGCTCTGGGGGTCAGCTCTCCCGAAATCCTCCCCGCCACCGACCCGGCTATCTTTATTGATAATATGGACAGCGAGGCTCTTGACGCTCTTATGAAAAGCTGCGGACTTAATAGCGGCGAGGGCTACATCTGCTTCTGCCTGAGACCTTGGGAGAACTTTTCCCAAGCTGCGGAGCTTTTCGCCGGTGCTGCCGACTATGCCTTTGAGCGCCACGGTCTCAGGAGCGTGTTTCTTCCCATGAACCACAGCGAGGACGCACTTTTTGCCCGAAAGGTGGCTGCCCTTTGCCGACACGCTCCTGTCATTTTGGATAAAAGTCTTTCCGCAGTGGAGGCCGCTGGGCTTATCTCCCGGATGGATGTGCTGGTGGGAATGCGTCTGCATGCTCTGGTCTTTGCAGCAAAAAACGCGGTGCCCACGGTGGGCATAAGCTATGACCCCAAGGTTTCGGCTTTTTTGAAATATATAGGCCGGAGCAACTTTGTTGATGCCGATAATTTCAGCGCTCAGGCTCTTGAAAAAATGATTGACGCTGCCGCGGCGCGTCTTCCCGGAACAAACGAAGTCCCCGATGAAATGATTGCTGAGCTTAAATGGGTAAGCCGCAATACCGCTGCCGGGCTTCTTGCAAAATTTGAATAGCCTTGCGGGCGGGGTGCGCCGGGTGTCCGGCCCCTACAATTCTTGTCCCGGTGCAGGGCTATGTAGGGAACGGTCTTGACCGTTCCAAAAAAACCCCTCATCCGTCACGGCTTCGCCGTGCCACCTTCCCCAAGGAGAAGGCTTTAAAGCGGAATAATTACGAGGTGCAGTCTCGGTGCTGCTGAACAGGCAGCTCGATGCAGCAGCGTCCTGAGCGGAAATCGAGGGATGCACTCTAAGGTTTAGTCTCCCATTATGTGGCACAATGTATTTTTCAACTCCCCACTTGGGGAGTTTCCAAAGAGGGGCTTTTATCCCCTCTTTGGTGGACCTTTCTTTCCATATTCTTTTCGGCCACGCGAAAAGAATATGGCCGTCGGAGACAATTCAACCTCTCCGGCACGGCTATGCCGCGCCACCTCCCCTAGTAGGGGAGGCTTTGGCGGCGGGATGTGGGCATCCCGCCCTACAAATAGGTGCGGTTTTCGTAGGGGACGGCGTCCTCGACGCCCCGCGGGCGAGAGCGTGAATCGCCCCTACGAGAAGCCTTTTGTAGGGAACGGTCTTGACCGTTCCAAAAAAACACCTCATTCGTCATTTGCTACGGGAATTATATAGTTATCGCACCAAATAGCTTCCCTCCTCGCGGCATAGCCGCTCCGGTCGGTGCGGTATTAAAGGCTTCCCTTGGGGGAAGCTGTCAGCGGTAGCTGACTGATGAGGGAAAATAAAACCGTACGCTCAGTGACTCCCCTCATCCGTCTGCCCTTCGGGCAGCCACCTTCCCCAAGGGGAAGGCTTTAAATACAAAAAAGGCTGTACCCTTTTAGGTACAGCCTTTTTATGTAGTTATAAGCTTTTGGGAAATCAGGCCTTAGCCATCTTTTCCTTGAGAGCAGCCATCTTCTGAGTCTTTTCAGCAGCCTCTTCAGCAGAGGGCTTGAAGATGAGGGAGAATACAATGGTAGCAACAACAGCCACGATAGCTGCGGCATAGGTCTCGGAGAAGCCGGGGATGAGATACTGACCGGCGATGAGCTTGTAAGCAACCCAGCCGATAGCAACGATACCGGTAGCCCACATGGACCAGATGGAAGCACGCTGAGAAGCGAACTTGGTGTAGATACCGAAGAGAATGATGATGAAGATAGCGCCGCGGAGAGAGTAAGCAGCGTAAACAAGGTCCAGAACAGCGGATGCGTTAACAAGAGCCATAGCTGCTACGCAGCAGATGATACCGGAGATAGCGGTGGTGAGACGGCCCATGAAGAGAACCTGCTTATCGGTAGCATCCTTCTTCAGAACGCCCTGATAGATATCCTTGGTGAACATGGTACCTGCAGCAAGGATGATGGGAGAAACGGTGGAGAGAATTGCAGCCAGCAGAGAGGCAAGGATGAGACCGCCTGCCCAGCCGGGAAGGGTCATCATAAGGGTGAAGAGAGCCTGCTTACCGTCAACAACATTGACGCCGTTGAGGTCCAGGAGATTGCCCTGGAAGGAGAGAACCTTTGCGCCCATACCGAGGAGAGCAGTAGCAAAGCCGAAGGGAGCAACAACGAAAGCGGTGATGATGCAGGCCTTCTTTGCGGTGGGAACGTCCTTGGCAGCCAGAACGGGCTGGATACCTGCCTGAGCAGTGCAGGCACCGAAGAGGGAGGCGATGAGCCAGGAGGAAACCTTGCTGCCGCCGATGGTGAACATGTTGAAGTAGTTGGTGTTGGGCAGGTTGTTGGCAACAGCGTCAGCCTCAACAGCATGGATACCGGCCATGAACTCGCTCCAGCCGCCCAGCTTGCCTATGACCATGACAACGCCAAGGATAGCGCCGGCGTACATGACGAAGAGGTGGAGGGTGTTGGTAGCGGCAACGGCGTTCATACCGCCGGCCAGGGTGTAGACAATGAAGATAACGGCGAAGATGATGCAGGTGACGTTGAAGTCAAGGCCGA
>JAZNZR010000114.1:0-13960 GCA_045595025.1 Oscillospiraceae bacterium
GGTCAAGTATTTCCTTGAGCATTTTGTGGAATCCTTTGAGAAGAATCTGGACGAACTCGGAACTATTGAAGATTGAGGTTTGAATAATGATACAGAAGAAACTTGACAGAATAAATGAGCTTGCCCGCCTGAAAAAAGAGCGCGAGCTGACTGCCGAAGAACTGGCCGAGCAGGCCACCCTCCGCAAGGAGTATATCGAAGAGTGGCGCGCAAGTACCATTTCCCTTCTGGAGAACACCTTTGTGGTGGATGAGAAGGGCAACAAAAAGCCCCTTGCCAGAAAAAAGAATAGGGAAAGAAAAACAGGCCAAAGAGGGGCGCTGAAACCCCCCTCTTTGGAAACTCCCCTCGGTGCGGAAATGGAAATGGTATCGTGCCACATAATAAACACCTAAGACTTAGTGTGCTTCCCTCGTTTTCCGCTCAGAACGCTGCTGCCTTTTGGCGCCTGTTCGGCGCCACGCAGATTTCACCTCGTTAATTTCCTCATCGCGCCATTTAAATCCTTCCCCTTGGGGAAGGTCGCACGGCGAAGCCGTGACGGATGAGGTGTGTATTTCGGAACGGTCAAGACCGTTCCCTACATAGCACCGCCGTAAACGGCGCTCGTAGGGGCCGGACACCCGGCCGGCCCGTATACGCCGCACCGAAAGGGCGGAGGGATTGTCTCCGACGGCCATATTCTTTTTGTGCCAGCAAAAAGAATATGGAAAGAAAAACAGGACAAAGAGGGGATTCAACCCCCTCTTTGGAAACTCCCCTCGGTGCGGAAATGGAAATGGTATCGTGCCACATAATTAACACCTAAAACTTAGTGTGCTTGCCTCGTTTTTCGCTCAGGACGCTGCTGCCCAGAGCTGCCTGTTCGGCAGCACGAAGAATGTACCTCGTTATGCTTCTCCCGCAAAGCCTCCCTTGTGTAAAGGGAGGTGCCCCGCAGGGGCGGAGGGATTGGCAAAACCCCGTAGGGCGGGGGTTTACTCCCGCCTCAACGAAAAAAGCACCGGATGATTCCGGTGCTTTTTTCAGCTTCTTTTGATATTTTTCCGTGCGAGGGGGGCTTTGTTGCCCTTTTCGTCCACCACATAGGTGTTCTCCAGCAGGGAGATGGTGCTGGCGCGCCACTCTTCAATATATTCCTTGCGGAGGGCGGCCTGCTCGGCTAGCTCCTCGGCGGTGAGCTCCCGCTCTTTTTTCAGGCGGGCAAGCTCATTTATTCTGTCCAGTTTAGTTTGAATCATATCCTCAATCCTCTATTGTTCCAAGTTCGTCCAGATTCTTCTCAAAGGCATCCATAAAGTGCTCCATAAAATACCGCACCTCAGGCAGAGGGCTTTCCTCCAGAACCCGGCGGGTGCTCTTTTCAGCGGAGGCAAACTCTCTGTTGCCCGCCTTGCGCTCTTCAACGCATTTTATATATGCGCTTATTTTGTCGGCAGCCTTCACCAGCTCATAGCGGGAGCTGTCCCCCGCCGCCTCAAAGAGATCGGCGTAGGAGGCTCTCAGTTCCTCAGGCAGCGTTGCAAGAAGCTTGGAGCAGGCCAGTTCCTCCACCTCGTCATAGGCCTTTTTAATTCTGCGGCTATGATACTTGATGGGGGTAGGCAAGTCGCCGGTGAGGATTTCTCCCGCATCGTGGAAAAGGGCTATAGCTGCCTGCTCATTGGGGTCGCAGTCCACACCGAAAACATCGCGGCGGATTAGACCCAGGGCGTGGGCAATAACCGCCACCATATGGCTGTGCTCCTGAATATTCTCCCGCTCGCTGTTGCGCATAAGACTCCAGCGGACTATATATTTCATTCTGCCGATAAAGGCAAAAAAATCATACTTCATATCTTAACCTCTTGATTTTTCTTTATAAGGCTTTTTGTTTTCCAGCGTCCCGAAGCATAGTAGATAAGGTCAAAGGCCAGAGCACCGCTCCAACCGTAGATAAGGTTTTCCCAGCAGGCCTCGTAGCCCACGCCGAAGGCATATACCATAAGGTATGCCGCCGCAATTCTCACGCCAAGTGCAATGCAGGATGCCGCTGTTGCAGCCATAGGGTCTCCGCAGCCCTGGAACATTCCGCTGAAGGGGATATAGAGAGCGAAAATGGGGTAGCAAAGGCAGATATAGCGGAGATACTGCACACTCTGGCTCACTTCTTCGCCGCTTACACCAAAGAGTCTGGACAAGGGGGCGGCGAAAATATAAAGGGGCACGCACATCAGTATGACCATAACAAGGTCGATTGCAAGGGCGCTGAAAATGCCCCGCTTGACTCTGTCATATCTGCCCGCGCCGGTGTTCTGTCCGGCAAAGGCGCCCATTGCCTGATTGATGCCCATAATGGGAATTGAGGCATAGTGATCATAGCGGGAGCCTACGGTGAAGGCCGCCATAGTCACCGCTCCGAAGGAGTTGACAAGGCGCTGGAGGGCGATATGGCCAAAAGAAATAACAAGATGCTGAACGGTTACGGGTATTGCCATTTTCGTGCAGAGAACAAACTTTTCTCTGTCGAAAACCAGCTCCCCGGCCTTGAAGCGGAACTCGGGGTATCTCTTGTTCATGTAACGGAGGCTCACTGCCATGCATACGATCTGGGAGATCACAGTTGCGGCAGCTGCACCGGCAACGCCCCATGGCAGCACCGCCACAAAGAGCAGGTCAAGCACCACATTCAGCAGCGTTGCCACCAGAAGGAAGTAGAGCACCGCCCTGCTGTCGCCCACGCTGCGGAGTATGCCCGCAATGGCGTTATAGATGAACTGGAAAATAAGACCCGCGGAATAGATGGCGATATAGGTTACCGCATAGGAGAGAATTTGCTCATCCTCTATCTTGAGAAGGTATCTGGAGGCAGGTCTCGCCGTCAGGATGCAGAAGGCCGTAAAGAACGCACCCAGAGCGATAAGCATTATCATAATTGTTGAGGCGGTGCGGCGCATCTCGCCAAAGCGCTTCGCGCCGAAATACTGGCTTATAACAACGCCGCTGCCGTTGGCCACACCCATTGCCAGAAATACAAACATGGAGGTGTAGGTCATGCAGCTTCCCATGGCGGCAAGGGCGGAGGAGTTGACAAAGTTGCCGACGATGATTCCGTCCACCGTGGAATAAAGCTGCTGCAGCAGGCTGCCCAGCATTATGGGCAGAGCAAAGCCCAGTATGGCCCGCCATTCGGCGCCCTGAGTTAAATCGTTTCTCTTCATTAAGCTTCCTTACTTTACCACTTGTTTTTAACCTTCTCGGCAAAGCCGAAGAAGTCCTTGATTTCAATAATAGTTCCGTCATCCAGCACTGCCCTGCCGCTGAAGCGGCCGAAAACCTGATGCTGTATAGACTCTATCACCACAACGCTGGTGCCGCTGTAGCGGTCAAGGACGGGGATGAAATCCATCTCGAAGCGTCCGTCGTCACTGGTGAAGGTCCATGGGTTCATATAATCCTCGCTTCCGTCCTCTTTTTCGGGGATGTTGAAGCTGACATGGCTGAGTTTATGGGCTTTTCCATTGTAGAAAAGCATATTTTCCGTGGCCGCAGAGGTATCTCCGAAGCCGTAACCGATATTGAAGCCGAAGGGTATGCCGTCCACCTGACCGCTGGCAGAGCCCCAGTACCAGGTGTTTTTATATGTCCATACGCCCCGTCCCCAGTCCAGAACGGCGAAGGAATCATCGCTTGAGAACTCATAGGTCTTGCCGCCAAAGCCGTAGCAGACGCTGCCGGAAGCACGCATACAGTTTATCTTCTGGTTATAGTAGAAGTGGGCTTCCTTCTCAAAGGGGGTGGCTATGACCATGCTCTCCTCGGGCTCATCGCTGAGCTCCACCTTGGCGATAAGGCTGCCCTCGGGTCCGAAGTTTTTCATCTGGGCAATAAGCACTCTCTTGCCCTCAATATGCTTGAAGTGGATGGAATAATCCTTACCCACTATGCTCACATCACCCTTTTCACTGGTGGAGGGGAAGCCGGTGCGTCCCATAGGCAGGATGCGCATGGGGCTTTTGGTTATCTCCCAGCCCTCTTCAAAGTTCAGAAGGCTGATGGAATCAAGACCCATATAGCTGTTATCGGCTATGGTGAGAGCCAGACCGACTCTTCCGTTGGTGATGAGATAATAGTCCCATTCCTTTATACGCAGGGGATTGGCCTTGATGGCACTGCGGCGGTAAGCCCAGTGAAGCTTTTTGGCAAAGCCCGGCTCGCGGATATTTCCCTTTTCATCCAGAAGGGGTATGCGTTTTGTTACTTCGTGCTGCATCATTTTACCTCCCTATACCTAAGTTCCTTTTTAATGGCCCGGATATCCCGACCACGGAAGGGAACAGTGTCATATTCTCCGCTTATGCGGCTCACCACCTGAGGGGTATAGCGCTCTTCCATATCGGAAGCGGAAAGATTGGTGCTTACTATGGTCTTTTTGCCGGCTGCAAGGCGGGAGTTGATTATGTTGTAAAGAGCGCTGTGAGTGAAGGCGGTTCTCATCTCCGTGCCCAGATCGTCAAGGATGAGAAGGTCGCAGTCCAGTATGCGGCGAACTCTCTCCGCGGCGATGGTATAGGTCTCATCATCCCGGGAGAACTTTTTGTCCTCGAAGGCGGCGAAGGCGTCCCCCGCGGTTTCATACACCACGGAAAAGCCCTTGTCGGAAACGGCTTTGGCAACGCAGCCGCTGAGGAAGGTCTTGCCCAGACCGGTGCCGCCTCTGAAAAGCAGGTTGGGGGAGTTTTTGCCGAAGAAAAGGGCATACTCTTTGCAGAAATTCAGGCTCATCTCCATAACTTCCCTGTCTGCACCCGTGTAATAGTCAAGGCTGAAGGCGGCAAAGGAATCTCCCTCGTGGCCGGGGATGGAGCTGAGGTAGGCGCTTTTCTCCTCCTCATAGAGCTTCATAAGGCAGGAGCAGGCATTGCCGAAGCGGTCATAGCCCGTATCGCGGCAGAGGGGGCAGTAATAAACTCCGTCCAGATAGTCGGCGCTGTAGCCTGCCGCCACAAGAACCTCCACCTTTTCTCCGCAGAGAAGCAGGCTCTCCTTTTCAAGAGCGGCTATCTCCCGCTTTCCCGCTTCGCCCTTCAGGCTGGCGGAAATCACCTGACCCATAATGGCGCGAAGGCGCTCATCCAGATCCTTCACCTCGGGCAGACGGCTGTATACCTCCTCCTGACGCTGTTCGCTGAGCTCTTCGTTTTTCGCTTTTATCTCGGCAAGACGGTCTCTTGCCTTTGCCATGAGTTTACCGTCAACGGCCATAATCAGTTCTCCTTACCCTTCATATACGCATACATTCTGCGCATATCCTCAATCTCTCTGTCATCGCTTTGGGCGGGTTTTTCCTGTTTTTTGCTCTGACGGGGGTCTCCCGCAAGGACTTCCGCCTCGGTATGGAGTCCTTTTTCGTGCCAGGAGGAGACTATCTTGTCCATATATCTCCATGCCAGCTTGCCCGTACCCAAAACGGTGCGGTCATACGCCACCGCAAGAGCCTCCGGCTCGAAGCCCATAGCCAGCCAGGACTCTATGTAGCGCTGCTCGCTCTGACTGAGCTGTCTGCCTTTTATCTGCAGCATCTCCGCAGTGCGGAAAAGCCTGCTCTTTTTTTCCTTCTCGCCTCTGATATGTTCTTCCGCAGCATCAAGGCTCATTATCTCTTCCTCTGCCCAGTACCATGCTTCCTTCTCAATATAGCGCATGGTGGGCATGCGGCCTTCCCCGTGGCTCTCCCGATAGGTTTCTATGCAGTGGGCAACCAGAAGATATATAACCTCCGCGGGAAGGCCCAGATGGTCATATATCCCGAAAAGACTTCTCAGGTCGGGGGTGGATAGAAGCTTGCCCAAAGAGTGCTGAACCGCGTCCACAAGACCCTCAAAAATGCTGTCGCGTCCCGCGCGGCTGACTATGTCCGCTGCGCTGTATTCGGGCATCTCGCTGCTTTCGAGAGACTCGGCAGGGCTGAGCAGCCCCATTTCACGCAGCGCTGCGGCAGCTGCGGTAATTTCCGTCTCGCTGCGCCCCAGCTCACGGGCGGCGGCAGACAGGGAAAAGCTGCCCCGGGCGCAGATATGAATATACAAAAGGCAGGCGAGGGCATCTCCTCCCGCTATAAGCTTTTTGGCATTCTCGGCACAGATAACTATATTCTTTTCAGACAAGGGCTCTCCCCTCCTTTTATCTTCAGCAAATGGGCAACAGGGCACACTGCCCCTATTTTGTATCTATTGAGGGATTATACCATATAAATAGCACTTGAATCAAGGGCTTATTATGTGGTATAATTCATTGTTAATATTAAGTTGGGTTATTATGTCCATTTAGGCTATATATAGAGGTAGATACAGATGCTTGAACTTCTCTCCCCCGCCGGAAGCCCCGAGGCCGTTATCGCCGCCGTGCAGAGCGGTGCCAACGCCATTTATCTGGGTCTCGGCGATTTCAACGCCAGACGCGGCGCAAAAAACTTCACAGAGCAGGAATTTCTCGATTCCGTAAGATACTGCCGGGAGCGCGGCTGCAAGGTGTATGTCACTCTCAACACCCTTGCCTCCGACCGGGAGATGGAAACCGTTGCCCAAATGGGACGCTTTGTCTCCGAAGCAGGCGTTGACGCTGTCATAGTTCAGGATCTGGGCGTTGCAATGGTGCTTCGCTCCGTATGCCCCGACCTGCCCCTCCACGCCAGCACCCAGATGAGCATTCATAATCTGGGCGGTGTCTATGCCGCGGCACAGATGGGTATCACCCGTGTTGTCCTCGCCCGTGAGCTCTCTCTTGACCAGATTGCCATCATTGCCTCCCGCTCCCCCATCGAGGTGGAGGTTTTTGTCCACGGCGCATTGTGCTTCTGCCATAGCGGCCAGTGCTATATGTCCGCTCTCATAGGCCGCAGAAGCGGCAACCGTGGAATGTGCGCCCAGCCCTGCCGTCTCCAGTACAGCATGGGTCGCCGTATGGGCGATTATCCCATGAGTCTGAAGGATAACTGCCTTGTGGATTATCTGGAAGCGCTGGACAAAGCAGGTGTTGCCTGCATCAAGATCGAGGGCAGAATGAAGCGCCCCGAGTATACCGCCATTGTCACGGAGATTTATTCAAAGGCGCTCCGCGAGGGCAAGTCCCCCACCGAGGAGGACTATGAAAAGCTCACTCTCGCCTTCTCCAGAGAGGGCTTCACCGACGGTTACTTCACCGGCAAGAAAGAGGATATGTTCGGTGTCCGCACCGAGTCTGACAAGAGCATAAACAAGCTCTTCACCGAGACCCGCCGCCGCTATGCCTCCAGCGAGGAGCGCCGTGTTGGCATAAGCTTCTGCGCCATTATAAAGGCAGGTCTCAATGCCAAGCTGCTGGCTCAGGACAGCGACGGAAACCGTGTTGTTGTGGACGGACCCAGAGTTGCAAAGGCGGAAAAATCCGCCATCACTCAGCGAAGCGTCTGCGACCAGCTTTACAAAACCGGCGGCACCCCCTTCCGCTGCGAAAACGCAATGTGCCAGCTTGATGAGGGCGTGTTCCTCTCCGCTGCCGCCATCAATAATATGCGCCGCCAGGCCATAAGCCAGATGCTGGAAAAGCGCGCCGCTCCCCCCGCCCGCCGCTACGGGCGCATCCCCAAAATGCCCCCTCAGGTGGGAAGCAAAAAGGCGGTTTTGAATGTTCAGGTAATGAAGGCCGAGCAGCTCACTGCCGAGCTTGCGGAGCTGGACATTGCAAATCTCTATGTGCCTCTTGATGTGGCGGAGGATGCCGAAGCCCTCGCTCCCTTCTTCGCCAAGGGCATCAACATCGCCGCCGTTTTGCCCAGAGTCATCACCGACACGGAAATCCCCCTTGTCCGGGAGAAGCTGGAAAAGCTTCCCGGTCTTGGCATAAAGGAGGTTCTCCTCGGCAATCTGGGCCACATCGCCCTTGCAAAGCAGTGCGGTCTTGAAATCCGCGGCGACTTCGGGCTGAATGTTTTCAACAGCCATACTCTCACCGTTCTTGCCGCAGCGGGTCTCCGCTCCGCCACCGCCTCCTTCGAGCTGCGTATGGCGCAGGTTCGCGACCTTGTGAAGAGCATGGATACCGAGCTTATCGTCTATGGCCGTCTGCCCCTTATGGTCAGCGACCAGTGCATAATAAAAGGCGCCAACGGCAGCTGCAACTGCGAAAACGGCGCGTCTTTATCCGACAGAATGGGCTCTGTTTTCCCCGTTGTGAGGGAATTTGGATGCAGAAATGTGATACTTAATGCTCATAAGCTGTTTTTGGGCGACAAGAGAGAGGATATTCTCTCCTGCGGACTCTGGGCAGCCAGACTCATGTTCACCACAGAAAGCCCCCGCGAATGCCTGCAGGTGACCAAGAGCTATCTGGGTCTCAGCGATTACCGTCCCAACGGTCTCACAAGAGGTCTTTACTACAGGGGCGTTGAATAAAGCGCGAGGTAAAATTTAATGCGTGTCATTCTTGCCTCCGGCTCTCCCCGACGCAGGGAGCTGCTGGAGATGTTCAAAATAGAAAACTTTGAAATAATCCCCGCCAAAGGCGAGGAGACCCTTCGCCCGGAGCTGAGTCCGGCGGAACTTGTGAAGGAGCTGAGCCGCTGCAAGGCCGCAGAGATAGCTCCCCCGGGCGAGGAGGACACCGTCACCATCGGTGCCGACACCATAGTTGTGCTGGACGGAAAGGTGATGGGCAAGCCCTCCGACGAGGCGGATGCGGCGCGGATGCTCCGCTCCCTCAGCGGAAGAAGCCACAGCGTTTTTACGGGCGTCACCGTTATTCGCGGAGGCAGAGTTTTAAGCCGCGCCGAGGAGACAAAGGTGCATTTCCGCTCTCTCAGTGAGAGGGAGATTGAAGCCTATATCCGCACTGGCGAACCTATGGATAAAGCGGGCGCTTACGGCGCTCAGGGCTATGCCAGCCTCTTTGTGGAGGCTCTTGAAGGAGACTTTTTCAATGTAATGGGGCTGCCTCTTTGCACCCTTGGAATAATGCTTAATGAATTGGGCGTGAATTTGATTTGAAAATTAAAAGCTACATGAAAAAACATGGCATCAAGGTTGCCATCATCGTTATGTTGGCCGCCATCTTCGTGCTGGCAGGCTCCGCCTCCCGCGATGGAAAGGCAGGCTTTATAAAGGATGCTCAGGGCGCTCTTGCCGCCCCCTCCCGCAATGCCGCAGCCGCTATCACCGACTGGATGCAGGGCATTTACGGTTACCTCTATGAGTATGACATGCTTGTTGAGGATAACAACGCCCTCCGCGCAGAGCTTGCTGAGGCTCAGGAAATGGCCCGTGAGTATGAGGAGCTTAAGGCGGAAAACGACCGTCTCTATACGCTTCTCGAGCTGAAGGAAAAGCGCTCCGACTTTGTCCTTGAGTCCAGCAAGATAGTTTCCTGGGATACCAGCAACTATACCTCCGCCTTCACCATCGGTAAGGGCTCCAACAGCGGCATTGAGCTGGGCGACTGCGTTATCACCGAGTATGGCGCTCTTGTGGGTCAGGTATATGAGCTTGGAACCAACTGGGCAACTATCCGTACCGTTATCGATGTCAACATGGACGTTGGCGCCTTCGTCGGCAGCAACAACTATGCCGGCGTTATCTCCGGTGAGTTCTCTCTGATGAAGCAGGGCAAGACCCGCGTAACCTATCTTGCCGGCGGCGCCCAGATCTTCACTGAAGACGAAGTTCTCACCTCCGGACGCGGCGGTGCATTCCCCTCCGGCCTTCTCATCGGCACCATCACCACCGTTATGACCGAAGCCGGCGGCCAGAACACCTACGGCGTCATCGAGCCCGCCTGCGATGTTGATGCCCTCACTCAGGTTTTCATTGTCACCGATTACGAAATCGTTGAATAATTTAAGGGAATATTATGGCACTTATCGAGCTTATTGATTTCAAAAAAATACGCAAAGCTCTTTGGTATCTGCTTTGCGTCATAATAAGCATCTCGCTCCAGAATCTTCTTTGCGCCCGTGTGTCCATCTTCGGAGTTCACGCCTTCTTCATCCCCGTTGTCGTCATAGCCTTCGGCATGTTTGAAGGGGCTGTCTGGGGTGCCGCACTGGGTCTTATAACCGGTTATTTCTGCGACATAACTATGCTGGAGTCCACAGTTCTCTTCATGGTGCTTTTTGCCGCCATGGGCTTTGCCGCGGGCTTTCTCGCCGAGTTTATTATTAACCGCCGCTTCTTCTCCTACTTTGCTCTGGCTCTGCTGGGTCTTGTCCTGACCGTTATATGCCAGATAGTACCCTTCTGGATATTCAAGGGAACCTCCCTCTGGAAGCTTCTCCCCACCATGATTTTGCAGACTCTCTGGTCAGCACCCTTCACCGTCCCCGCCTATTTCGCCGTTAAAGCAATCAGCATAAAAAGAAAAGAAGAAGATGAGTAAGCCCCACTGAAAGGAAACTCTCTATGAACAGAATCATCAAACCCGGTCGCCTTTTGGCCTTCGCTCTTATAGTCGTGGTCATATCGGTGGTCTATATGGTAACTTTATATAAGCTTCAGGTCATTGAAGGCGAGGCCTATTATCAGGCAAGCCAGAACAATGTCACCTCCAAGGAGCGCATTCCCGCCGCCCGCGGCAGCATTCTGGACCGCTACGGCCGAGTGCTGGTCGAAAACAAGGAATGCAACAACCTGCTTATTGACATTGAGGATCTTTTCTACACCGAAGGTGTTGACCCCAACGCCTCCATCCTCAGCCTCATCCGCATGGTGCAGAGCTTCGGCGACACTCATATCGACACCCTTCCCATAACCATGGAAGCCCCCTTTGAGTACACCAATATGACCGCCGCCCAGACGGAAATGCTCAACGCCTATCTGAAGGACAAAAAGCTCCCCGCAGATACAAGCGCCATCGAGCTTCTGGCCTATATGCGCGAGCGCTACGAAATCGACAACAACTATTCCAGCGAGGAAATGCGCCTCATCGCAGGTATCCGCTATGAGATAAACGCCCGCTTCTCCCAGAACTTCTCCACCGCTGACTATATCTTCGTTGAAGATGCCAGCATGGATCTTATCACCACTCTGATGGAGAACGATATCCCCGGCTTCCGCGTGGAAACCGGCTTCGTCCGCGAATACAAAACCACCTATGCCTCTCATCTGCTGGGCATGATCGGTCAGATGAATGAGAGCGATTATAAACGCCTTGCAAAGCAGGGCAACTATGACCTTGACGCCCTTGTAGGTAAGGACGGCGCGGAATATGCCTTTGAGAACTATCTCCACGGCGAAAACGGAACCGCCCTTATCACCCAGACTGCCAACGGCATCGTCACCAGCAAGGTTTATACCGAGATCCCCGTGCCCGGCAACCATGTTTATCTCACCATAGACATCGGTCTGCAGGAGGTCTGCGAAAACGCACTCAACAGCTATATCACCGAAGAGAATATCCTCCGCGAGAAAAACCGCAAGGAATGGGAGCTCTACGGCGGCGATAAAGAGGACGAGGAGCTGCTCAACCGCGAGAACATTTCCGGCGCAGGCGCTGTCGTTGTCCGAGTGGATACAGGCGAGCCTCTGGCTCTGGCCAGCTGGCCTGCCTTCGACCTTGCCAACTTCTACGAAACCTATGACGAGATCCGCGAGGCGGAGTATGACCCCCTGTTCAACCGTGCCCTTCAGGGCGTTTACGCCCCCGGCTCCACCTTCAAGCCCTGCACCGCCATGGCAGGTCTGATGGAAAAGAGAATAGACACCGATACCCTTATCGACTGCGTAGGTGTTTTTGATAAGTATGCCGACGAAGGCTACGCGCCTCAGTGCTGGATCTACGGCAAGGGTCTTCACGGCGAGCTGAACGTTGTTGAAGCTCTCGGTCACTCCTGCAACCTCTTTTTCTATACCACCGGTGACCTTCTCCAGATAAGCCTTATGGCTAAATATGCAAAGCTCTTCGGCCTCGGCGAGGAAACCGGCATCGAGCTTTATGAGGATATCGGCGTCATGGCCAGCGACGAATACATGCAGGAAAAGGAAGGCCGTGACATGTACGCCGGCGATACCCTGCAGGCCGCCATCGGCCAGTCCGACAGCCTTTTCTCCCCCCTCCAGCTGGCAGAGTACTGCGCCGCCATCGCCAACAAGGGCGAGCGCCACAGCGCAAGCATCCTCAAGAGCGTCCGCTCCTTCGATTTCTCCGAAACCATCCACGAACGTCAGACCGAAGTCCTTTCCACCGTGGATGCCTATGATTTCTACTGGGAGGCCATCCACGAAGGTATGCACAAAGTTGCCTCCGACAATAAATACGGTACCACTGCAGACGCATTCGCCTTCACGACCTACTCCGTTGCCGCAAAAACCGGTACCTCCCAGCTGGGTAAGGACCGCACCAACAACGGTATTTTCATCTGCTTCGCTCCCTACGAGAACCCCGAGATAGCCGTTGCAATAGTTCTTGAACACGGTAATGCCGGTAGCGCAGCCGCACCCATCGCCCGCCAGATCATGGACTATTACTTCTCCTTCAAAAACTCCACCGCCCCCCTTGAGAGCGACAGCGCTCTTCTCCGCTGATACAGCGTGAATTTTCCTCAATTATCTCTTGCGATATCGAAAGAACTGGTATAGAATATTTCTATTATACAGATATTTTCAGAAAGGATGTGGTGCTTCTTGAATATAGCACTGATGGCTCACGACGGTAAGAAAGAACTTATGGTGCAGTTTTGTATTGCCTACTGCGGAATCCTTGCCGGCCATTCCATCTGCGCCACCAGAACCACCGGTAAGCTTGTGGCTGATGCCACCGGCCTCCCCATCCAGCTTTGCCTCTCCGCAAATCAGGGCGGCAGCCAGCAGATGGGTTCCCGCATCCGCTGCAATGAGATAGACCTTGTCCTCTTCTTCTGCGACCCCGATGATTTCCGCAATCAGGACAAGGTTAACGAGATAAGCCGTCTTTGTGACCGCTACGCAATCCCCTTTGCCTCCAATGTAGCCACAGCCGAAGTCCTTATTCAGGGTCTGCGCCGGGGCGATCTGGATTGGCGCGAGCTCATCCGGGCAAAGTAAAAATTACACAAAGTTAATATCCGCATGGATCGGAAGCCAGTAGCCCCCGTATGCCCCTTACAGAGAGAAGAACATTGCTGAGAGTTCTTCGGAGAGCGCGGAGGTGAAGATAGTCCGGGAGCGGTCTCAGTCTGCGGAGATGCGCAGACATCCAAAGGGCAGATTTTCTGCCGAAATTGGGTGGCACCACGAAAGCAAAATGCTCTCGTCCCGATACAAGGGATGAGAGCATTTATTTTTAGCCCCTTGGGCTAAAAATAAGCCTATTTCAATACCTTTAAAGCCTCCCTTACAAAGGGAGGTGGCTCGGCTTTAGCCGAGACGGAGGGATTGTCTGTGTTGTCTCCGACGGCCATATTCTTTTTGTACCTGCAAAAAGAATATGGAAAGAAAAACAGGGTCAAGAGGGGGTGCCCTCTTGACAAACTCCCCGGTGCAAAGCAAGAAACCGCTCTGTGCCACATAATGGGAGCCTAAACCTTAGAGTGCTTGCCTCGTTTTCCGCTCAGGACGCTGCTGCGTCAAGGCGCCTGTTCGGCACCACGAGGATTGTACCTCGTAATTATTCCTCACCGCCCCCTCGTAGGGCGGGATGCCCACATCCCGCCGCATATACACATTGTAAATAATCTCCGAAAGGATTGAAAATATGGAAAGAATCAAAGCACGCACACTCTCCGGCTTTATGGAGCTGCTCCCCGCCGATCAGGCGAAGATGGAGCGCTTCATGGAAGTTTTGCGTAACACCTATTCCCTCTACGGCTTCACCGCACTGGCCACCCCCATTATTGAGGCCGCCGAGGTTCTGCTTGCCAAGGGCGGCGGCGACACGGAAAAGCAGATCTACCGTTTTATGAAGGGCGACACTGATCTTGCAATGCGTTTCGACCTGACCGTTCCCCTTGCTAAATATGTTGCCATCAACTACCCCA